>CAJOFU010000019.1 GCA_905233935.1 Paludibacteraceae bacterium | reverse complement strand
CGCCATCGAGGCGCTCAAGGCGTATGTCCTGGAACATCCGCTGCAGGATTGTACCCACAAACACATGAAGGTTAAGCAACGCAAAGAACGCCTGTCGTTTGCCCACGCGCGAACCTACTGAGTCGTGCGCAGCATTGTTACCGCACTTGCGGATATAATGGATGCGCATCATCAGATCATCCGAACCGATGAACGCCTTGAAGTCGTAATCATCCACGAGCGAGAACAGCGACGCACGCTCGGGTATATCCCAACCTTTGACCGTATAGATGAGTTTAACCAGATATTCCAACGCACGCCGCGAGGCAACTGCCGATTTCTCGGGGTCGTACAATTGGTACGTCTCCGCTGTATCGCAATAGCGGTACAACGGCTCAAACTCACGGACGTTTTTCAGAAAGTCAAAGTTTTTCATCATATTCCCTATCTTCGTTTTGTGCGCCGTGCATCAGCGCGGCGTTTCTTCGTTCCTCTTCGTTAGGTGCGCCGTGCGTCAGCGCGGCGTTTGGTCCTTATGTGCGTCACGCGTCAGCGCGACGTTGGTGGATAGTTCAGCCGCGTAGGCATTCATATCGAGGCATTGCGCCCGCGATATTCGGGCTTCGGCTGTCTCGGCGCTGTAGTCCGGGTATGGCGCAAGCACGAGCATGAATCCCTCGGAGCAGCCTTCCAGATCTCTGCCGGAAGGATAGATGAACCGCCCATCCAAACCTCGGTTCACTATATGTATCATCCTTAGTCTCTCGCTGTAGCATGCCTCAAATACGGCTTTCTCCGCCGGCGAGATGAACGGCGACACAAGCACCGCTCCGCTGCGGGCTATAGCAAGATAATGCTCCACCTCGCTTTTAATCTGTTCCTCCGTCAAGTTGCGATGGCATCGCACCTGCACGCGCTCTGGATATGTCACCAAGAACGTATTACCTATAGCCGTGTAGCGGTGCTCGGGTGTCCCTGCTTGGAACTCGTACACCTTGCGCAATCTATTCGGGTGATGCATCTTCAGCCATAGCCTCCTCGGGTTACCGTGCAGGTATGCTATCCAGTTCTTCAACTGCCCCTCGTGAAAGAGTATCCTATCATTATACCCCGCCGCCAATAGCGGTTCCTTCCTCTCTTCGTTCGGTGCGCCGTGCGTCAGCGCGGCGGTTATCCTCCAATACTCGCGCGAGCAGTCGCCTTTCCATGTGCCAATCATCTTACCGAGGCTCCAGCCCTTAGGCAATGCTTCGCGGATATAGATGATGCCGTGGAAATGATCCGGCATCAGTTGGTACTGCAACACCTGCACCGGCGTGCCGGTTTTCGCAGTGACCGTTGCCGCCATCTTACGGAACGCCTCGATGACATATCCGCCTATCGTCGTAGGCTCGATGCGCGCCTCATCAGGCGTGCTCCCTGTCAGCTTGCCGAGCAGCCGCTCGCGGTTGGTCGTGGTCACGGTGATGAGGTAGATGCCGGCAGCACTGTAATCGTGATCCGCCTTGCGCCGTAGCCTGTTATGCTGCACCGGCGCGCGGTGGGATGATGGCGAGCGGGAATCTGACAGCGAGCTGACGCCCGCTGCACCCGACGAAGATTGCGGCTCTCTTTCTTCGTTCAGTGCGCCATGCGTGAGCGTGGCGTTCCCTCTCCCCTCTTCATTCGGTGCGCCGTGCATTAGCGCGGCGTTTGTCCCTCTATATCTATCAGCTGGTGTCATCATCTTTCGGTTACTCCTATTCTCCGCTGCCTATGCAAAATGAAATTCCATTCGTTGCGCGAGCAACGACTCAAACTCGGCTATCGACTGATTAATCAACCGCTTCTGCTCCTCTATGGCTTGCACCTTCTCCGCAAACGCCTGCTGCAATGAAAGAGGAGGGATAGGGATAGTATACTCTTTTATCATAGGAATAGTAAGTTGTTGTATTGAATTACCTGTACTTTCCAATGATAACATTTTTATGCTTGAGCCAAAAAAAGTTAAATCCAAAGATTTATTTGGTATAGCAACTATCAACCTAATAATCGGGAAAAATGGTTCACGCCTAATAAATGCGGCGCCAATAGTTCCACGACCTGATATGGTTACGGCTGGAGATAGTACACGTGCCTTACTTGTATAACCATATAAGCCCTCATCTTTAACTCCGTTAGAATATATAGGTATAGTGTGCTCTGCATCTTTTTCATGAACAGAATCACCTTTGGGCACATCACCGCCAGCAAAGATTTCATCACAAGCTTCACTCAATTTCTTCACTTCCCATCCTTTGGGATTGGTGATTGGGTCGCCGAACATGTCGAGGAAGATGGCTTGGGCGAGATTTTCCAACTCAAGCACTTGCTGCTTCTTTGCCGATATAACCGAAGATATACTATCCAACTCACGAACTATCAACTCTTGGGTGGAAAGAGAGGGAACAGGGATAGGATGATTCCAAAAGTCGCTCATTTTTACACGAGGCATTTTTGCTCCTGCGACTTTATCGTTTATAAATTCTACAAACGTATTACTCCTCAAGAAATAGGCGAGGTATTCTCGCGACAGCAAGTCTTTCTTTGGAAATAATGGGACTAATTCTGTTGTGCAATATCCACATTCGTCAGGAAGTACAACTTTGTTTAAATAAGGGCGTAATTTGGAATAAAGTACGTTGTTGGGCGAAAATGAAGTAATAGAACCATCTAATTCTTCTTTGGTAGCCATTACTTTTTTAATGACATTGCCTGTATTGGGCTCTACCATATCTAAGTTAAGCAGCCAATACAATCCACTTACAGACGTTATTTCCCCATCATATTTTTGACTTGGAGCTACTTCTCCCAACCTCTTATATGTCACGCCCTCTCTCATAGTATCCCTCTCAGACGGTTGATGTTGTCGATGATAGTGTTCTCCAGCGTCTCAATGCGCTCCAGCACCTCGTGCGGGTTCTCCTGCTTGACTGCCGCACGCTCGACTTGTTTGTACTTGTTGAACGTGAAGTCGTAGTCATTCTGCCGTATCTCCTCCACCGGCACAAGGAACGACTGCTCGGTGCGTGCGCGCTCCGCTTCCGCCTCGCGGTTCTGCCAACGGCGGATGATGTCGGGTATATCGTTGTCGTCTATCGGGTCACGCGTGTCGTTGAGCGTGAAGCCGTCAGCATGCATGTCGTAGAACCACACCTTATCCGTTCCGCCGTTGTCGGTCTTGGTGAAGATAAGAATAGCCGTGCTCACACCTGCATAAGGCTTGAATACGCCCGAGGGCATAGAGATGACCGCTTCGAGTTTCTGATGATCCACCAGCTCCATGCGTAGCGCTTTGTGCGCCTTGCTGTTGCGGAACAGCACACCGTCAGGCACGATGCTCGCGCAACGTCCGCCGATCTGTAAGATACGGATAAACAGCGCAAGGAACAGCAACTCGGTCTGCTTGGTGTTCGTGAGCGTCAGCAGCGACTTGCTGACCACCTCGTTGTCCAGACTACCCGTGAACGGCGGGTTAGCCAGACACAAGGTGTAACGGTTGGCATCGGTGTTGTCGGCAGAGAGCGAGTCTTGCCAGGCGATGTTCGGCGCATCCACACCGTGCAGCATCATGTTCATAGCACCGATACGCAGCATGTTCTGGTCGGTATCGAAGCCGTTGAACATATCCGAACGGAAACGCTGCCGCATGTTCGGACCCATCAGTATCCTGCCGTAATGCTCCTTGATGTACTTAGCTGCCTCGACGATGAATCCCGCCGAACCCATTGCCGGATCGCAGATCTTGTCGTCAGGCGCAGGCTTCATCAGCTCCACCATCATCCGGATGATATGTCGCGGTGTGCGGAACTGCCCGTTCGTGCCGGACTCCGCCATCTTGCCGAGCATGTACTCATATACATCCCCCATAGCATCGCGGTCGGTCATATCCAACGCATCAATGCCATCCACCACCTTCTGCAACGTACGCTCCGAAGGGATAAGGAAGATGGCATTCTGCATGTAACGCGAATACGCCGACTCCTGACCGCTGCCGATGTTCTTGATGAACACAAACACATTCTCGCGAACCATCTTGAACATGTTCTGCGAACCGGTGTTCTTGAATACATGCCAGCGCATATCATTGTAGGGGACGGGATTACCCGTCTCGGGATTGCGCCACGAGCCGGCAGGGAACGTCGGGTTCTCCAATTTGTTGCCGAACAACTGCGCATTGGCTTCCTCGCGCCGCTGCGTGTCGTCGAGCATCTTCATAAAGAACATATACGTCATTTGCTCCAATATCGTGATGGAGGTAGTGACACCGCTGTTCCAGAATGCATCCCATATCTGGTCAACCTTCGTCTTTGTTTCGCCTGTTATCATAGTGTGCCATAGTTTTCTGCGTCTGCACGCATTAAGCGTGCAAAGTTACAAAAAAATATTGACATTTGCAACACGCGCGTGCATTTTTTTACGTATTGTCCCCTAAAATGTCAAAATTTTTACGAACTGTGCCCTTTCAGGACAAAAACGGAAGGGGAAATAGACCCAATCCATATGCAAATATTTTGACAAAAAAGTGCCCCAAAGAGCACTTTTTTCTGAATTAGCATATACGCCTCAGAGAGATAGGAATCTAATTTGCGAATTTCTCCGCTTGGTTATTATTTGATGATAAATAAGTATATTCGCTTTACAAAAATGCGTATTTACGCAAAAATATTCAATGGTATTTAAAGAATATTTGCTCAATTCAAATATTTTTTATACTTTTGCAGCGTCAAACGATTTAATAAAAATGCGTATTTACGCAAAAATATAAAATGGCATGAATATTAACCGTCCTCTATTGCTGCAAAAGATCATTAATCGCAAGCACAACGGAATGATAAAAATCATCACCGGTTTACGTCGTTCAGGAAAGTCATATCTGCTATTCAATCTCTATAATGAGCATCTATTGAATAATGGTGTGCCTGCAAGTCATATTATCAAAATCGACTTAGAGGATTTTGAATCATATCCTCTGCGCGAACCATTAAACTTATTAAACTTCGTCAAATCTAACGTTACCGATGACCAGTGGCACTATGTCTTCATAGACGAAGTGCAACACTTAGACCATTTTGAGGACGTGCTCAATACGTTGCTAAAAAAAGGACATCTGGACATTTATGTCACCGGTAGCAATGCTCGTTTTCTATCCAAAGATGTCGTTACTACTTTCCGAGGACGTGGTGACGAGATACGTATCCATCCGCTGTCTTTTGCAGAATACTATAGTGCATTCCCTGATTATTCCCCTGAACGGTTAATCTCAGAATACACTACTTACGGAGGAATGCCACAGTTAATCGAGCTGTCAACTTCCGAACAGAAAGAGGAATATCTGAAATCGCTATTTACCGAGACATACTTGACGGATATACGTGAGCGATATCACATCCAAGACGATGGTGATTTGGAAGAACTGATAGACCTCATTGCCTCATCAATAGGCAGTCTGCAAAATCCTCTCAAATTGCAAAACACATTCAAGTCCGTTAAACAAAGTAACATCTCGCAGCAAACCATAAAGCACTATCTGGATAATCTGCAAGACGCTTTCCTTATTGAAAAAGCAGTTCGCTATGACATCAAAGGGAAGAAATATATCTCCACTCCTCATAAATATTATTTTGAGGATTTAGGACTGCGTAATTCACGTCTTAACTTCAGACAATTGGAACCAACTCATCTAATGGAGAATATGCTATATAACGAACTTCGCTTGCGAGGTTTCTCCGTTGATGTAGGACAAGTCATTCAGAATACCAAAGATTCGAATGGCATGAGCCAAAGGCAACAACTCGAAGTCGATTTTGTATGCAATAAAGGATATAAGCGCTATTACATACAATCCGCATATTCGATGCCATCGTACGATAAAGTGGAACAGGAACTGCGTTCGCTCAAAGCTATCAATGATAGTTTTATGAAAATTATCATAACTGCCGACAATACACCTACGCATCAAATGGATAATGGTGTTCTTGTTATGAACAGGACAGATTTTCTAACTAATCAAGACAGTTTACACCTTTAGGCTGATTACTTATTTATCATCATATCAAAGGTCATTTGCGGATTTCTCCGCTTGTAACCCGGCGGAAATTCAATCCCGCAGGGCTTGTGTGAATTACCAAGCGCAGAATCTTTGCACAGGCAAAGATACAAAAAAAAATTATGCTGCAAGACAAAAAAATTAACAGCACAGGGCGATTATATGCCACACAAAAAGAGAACCTAAGTAAACTTAGACTCTCCATTTTTTGACCGAAGGAAACAGATTACAACAGTTTCTTGACTTGGTCATAGACGTTCTGGGCGGTGAAGCCGAGTTTCTCGTCGAGCACCTTGTACGGCGCGGAGAAGCCGAAGGAGTTGAGTCCCCAGACTGCACCGTTCTCGCCAACGAGCGACTCGAGCGTGCAAGGCAGACCGGCTGTCATGCCGAAGCGTTTGATGCCCTTAGGCAGCACAGCGTCCTGGTACTCTTTGGGTTGCTCGCGGAACAAGCCCTCGGACGGTACGCTGACGATCTGCAGACGAACACCATCCTTACGCAGCAGTTCGGCACCGGCAAGCAGCGTGGATACCTCCGAACCGGAAGCAAGGAGCACGATCTGCGGGTTCTCGTCCTTGCTGACGATATATGCACCTTTGCGGAATCCGTCGAGGTTGACGTTAGGCACAGCAGCTATATCCTGACGGCTGAGGATGAGTGCAGAAGGCGTAGCGGTGTTCTCGATAGCCAGACGCCAAGCGAGCGTTGTCTCCTCGGCATCGGCAGGACGCAGAACGAGCATCGAGGGTTTGCCGTGGTGGTTGTGGAGCTTCTCCATCAGACGAATCTGTGCTTCCTGCTCCACAGGCTCGTGGGTCGGTCCGTCCTCGCCTACGCGGAAAGCATCGTGGCTCCAGATGAAGATAACAGGTACTTCCATCAACGCAGCCAGACGAACGGCAGGTTTCATATAGTCGCTGAACACAAAGAACGTACCGCAAGCGGGGATAACACCACCATGCAGACTCATACCGATGCAAATGCAAGCCATAGTGAGTTCGCTCACACCCGCCTGCAGGAACTGACCGCTGAAATCGCCCTTGGTGAAGGCTTTGGTTTTCTTGAGGAAACCGTCGGTCTTGTCGGAGTTACTCAGGTCAGCCGAGCTAACAATCATATTGCCCACATTCTCAGCCAGGAACGACAGTGCCGTAGCGGAAGCTGAACGGGTAGCCGCACCGGCTTTCTGCTGAACAAGACTCCAGTCAATGCAAGGTACCTCGCCGGACATATATGCCTCGTAGTGCGCTGCGTCAACGGGGTTGTTCTGCTTCCACTCGAAGTATGCTGCATAGCGTTTGTTAGCCAGTTCGCGGAGCTCGGCAGCACGCTGCTCGTAGAGTTTCTCGACCTCGGGGAAGATAGCGAATGGTGCTGCAGGATCACCGCCCAGGTTGGCGATGGTCTTCTCATAAGATGCGCCGGATTTGCTGAGCGGGTTACCGTGCGTCGAGCACTTGCTCTCAAACGACTCGCCTTCGGCGGTGACGCAGCCCTTGCCCATAATCGTATGACCGATAATGAGCGATGGACGCTCTTTCTCGGCTTTAGCAGCCTTCAGTGCCTCGCGGATGGCATCGGGATCGTTGCCGTTGATCTCCTGCACGAACCAGTTCCAAGCTTTGTACTTCATGGCTACATCCTCGCTGGTTACCTCGCGGCACATCGTGGAGAGCTGTACTTCGTTGCTGTCGTAGAACATGATCAGGTTATCCAATCCGAGGTTACCGGCTATACGTCCTGCACCTTGCGAGATCTCCTCCTGCACACCGCCATCGGAGATGAAAGCGTAGATAGTAGGATTATGCACCTCGCCGAAGCGTGCGTTCATGAACTTGGCAGCGATGGCAGCACCTACGGCAAACGTGTGACCTTGACCAAGCGGACCGGAGGTATTCTCGATGCCGCGCTCGATGTCATGTTCGGGGTGACCGGGCGTTACACTACCCCACTGACGGAGGTTCTGGAGGTCTTCGAGCGAGAACTTGCCTGCCAGGCAGAGCTGACCGTAGAGCATCGGAGCCATGTGACCCGGGTCAAGGAAGAAACGGTCGCGCGCTTCCCATGCAGGGTTCTCGGGATCGTACTCAAGGAACTCCGAGAAGAGTACGTTGATGAAATCTGCGCCACCCATAGCACCACCCGGGTGACCGCTCTTGGCTTTCTCGACTGCTGCCGCCGCAAGGATGCGGATGTTGTTGGCAGCTTTAAGCATTAGTTCTTTGTTGTTCATAATGGTATTAATTTGTTAAAATGGTTTTTCTTCGAAAAACGTTAAACAGTTAAAATGGTTTGCTGTGCAAACGTTAAATAGTTAGTTTTGCGAGAGTAATTACTTAACGTTTTCTCGCAAGAGAAAACCATCTTAACTCTTTAACTATTTAACGCGGCAACGCCGCCTAAAAAGTGTAGCCTAAGTAATACTCAAATCCCCAGTTGGAGGTATCGCGGTAGCCGAAGCCCGGGATGTAGTACGGGGTGGTGAGTTCGCTGTGGCTGTTGGTGGTGAACAGGAACTTCATCCTGATAGCCCAACCCATATTGAAGCCCTTGACTATGTTCACCTGCACACCGGCGAGCACCTCTCCCCACGCATCGGCGATCCATGTGCCGCTGATTCGCTCCGGCGTATATGCGCCCGGCTGTCTTGTTGCTTCTCCCGTGCGCACATCAGGCGTTGATTCGCCTTGCTGTTCGACAGCCGACAGGAGGAACGGCATCTTCTGCCAACTCGTTCCGGCACGCACGCCGATGAGCATATACGAACGGCTCTCAGGATGTTTCTTGAGCGGGTTGACATCCAATCCCAAGCGCACAAACTCTCCATAACCGCTATAGGCTGGTACCGGTGCGTCCTTCACTTGCAGGAACTGCCCTGCGTGCCCCAACTCGATGGTCGGGAAGAGCCGGTTGAGCAGTCGGACGCTTACTGCCGCCTCAATGCTGTATGTATGCCAATCGCTTTTCGCGAGATCGATGATCGGATTGAGCAGATCAATGCGCAGGGTTGTGGACTGATAGACCTGTTTCTTAGGATTCTTAGCCACTCTTGTTGTGTCCGCTGGTCGGGATTGTACCCGCAATGTATCAGCAGGCGGCGATTGTATCTGCAACGTATCAGCAAGCGGTGATTGTATCTGCAATGTATCAGCAGGCTCGGATTGTGCTTGTACTGTCATCACGCTCAGCACAACCAACAACCCGATGATCGCTATTCTCCGATACATTGAAGTCTTTAATCCTTACTCCTTATTCCATCAATCACTGTATTACACCAGCGCAGCTGCTTCGGCTTTCAGGGCGCGCAAGGCTTTCTCGTTGGCAGTCTCGCCGTTGGTGCTGTAGGCAGTGAGCAGGACTTTGGCATAATCCAGCGTAGTGCTCTCCTGCGGCAGTTGCATCGCCATGGCAGAAACGAAAGCCAACATCTGTCCGCGCGCTGCAACAATGAGTTCCCACACCTGCTCGGAAACGTAGATCTGCTGACTCAGATTGTGGTCAAACTCCAGACGGATCGTTTGCAGCAGACGTTGCTGCAATTGCGCAGCAGTGAACTGCGACACATCCAGATCCATCAACATGTGCTCTGGTTGCGTGCGCTCCAGCATCAGCGCCAGACGTTCGTAGGCACGCAAGCGAATAGGCGAGATCTCCTTCTGCGCCGCACGCTTGAGTTCCCATTCGCGTTTCTGCTGCTCGTTCTTGAACAGTTTGTGCATCACGATCCACGTCGCCAACAGTACAATCAGCGAGGGAATACAGTATTTGAGAAGTTCTATCATAATCCGATATTTATGCGTTAGAATAATGACCCTTGTGAGTCATGGCTAATAGGCGAACGATGCAGATGACGATACGCCAGTTCGGTTACCTCACGTCCGCGCGGTGTGCGCTTGATGAAGCCCTCCTTGATCAAGTAGGGTTCATAGACATCCTCAATCGTGCCAGCATCCTCGCCCATGGCTGTAGCGATGGTGTTCAGACCTACCGGTCCGCCGCGGAACTTGTCGATGATGGTGGTGAGGAGTTTGTTGTCAATCTCGTCGAGACCGAAGGTATCGATGTTCAGAGCCTCAAGGGCATATTGTGCTATATCGAGGTCAATAGTGCCATCGCCTTTGACCTGTGCAAAGTCACGCACACGGCGTAGCAGGGCGTTGGCTATACGCGGCGTACCGCGGCTACGGCGCGCTATCTCGGCAGCAGCGTGGCTGTCGATATGTACGCCGAGCAATCCCGCACTACGTGCGACGATGGCGGAAAGGATGTCGGCGTCGTAATATTCAAGGTGGCAGTTGATGCCAAATCGTGCCCGTAAGGGCGATGTGAGTAGTCCGCTACGGGTTGTAGCGCCTATGAGTGTGAAGTGATTGAGGTCGATCTGAATGGTACGTGCCGACGGACCTTTGTCAATCATGATGTCAATGCGGTAATCCTCCATCGCGGAGTATAGATATTCCTCCACGACAGGTGATAGACGGTGAATCTCGTCGATGAACAGCACATCGTTCGGCTCAAGCGAGGTGAGCAGTCCTGCGAGATCACCGGGTTTGTCGAGTACAGGACCGGAAGTGACTTTGAAGCCTACGCCCAGTTCGTTGGCGATGATGTTACTAAGGGTCGTTTTGCCCAGACCCGGAGGACCAAACAACAGCACATGATCAAGGCTTTCGCCACGCAACTTAGCTGCTTCGACGAAGATCTTCAGGTTACTGACAATCTTCGTCTGTCCGGCAAAGTCGGCAAACCGCAAGGGACGCAGGGCATTGTCCTGTTCCTTTTCGTTCATCTGTTGGCGGATGTCAAAATCACTCATGTGTTGCTTGTTTGAATGTTTGTTCCAAGTCTTCTATTTCATTGAGGGGTTGGTCGAGGCGTATCTGACCGTGGTCGATAATGATGACGCGGCTACATATAGCCTTGACTTCCTGCAAGATATGCGTGGAAAGAATCACCGTGTGATGCTTGCCCAAATCCCGTATCAGCGCGCGTATATCTTCCAGTTGGTTAGGATCGAGACCCGTGGTAGGCTCGTCGAGTATGAGCACTTCAGGATCGCCCATCATCGCTGCCGCCAGCCCCACGCGCTGCTTGTAGCCCTTGCTCAGCTCACGAATGCGCTTATTCGCCTGAGGCGTAAGACCGACGAGGTCGATAAGATGTTCGACCGTTGCGCTGTTTGACCGCTGCGCTGTTTGACCGGCTGCGCCTGTTAGACCTCGCATGCGCGCGACAAATAACAGGTACTCGCGCACGTACATGTCTGCGTATAGAGGATTCTGTTCAGGAAGATACCCTATGTGGCGATGCACCTCATCGGGGTTCAAGAGCACATCTACGCCACAGACCTCTACTCGTCCCTTCTCAGCTTTCCACAGCCCTGTGAGCACCTTCATCATCGTGGATTTGCCGGCGCCGTTCGGTCCAAGCAATCCGACAACCTCCCCCTCACCGACGTACAAACACACGTCGTTGAGGATGGAGGTTTTGCCGATTGACTTATATAAGTGCTCTACGTGAATCATTTAGAGCCAACGTACGTAGCAGAAGTCCATACGGTGAGGCAGCAGATCATTCTTCGGGAACATACGCAAGCCGAACTTCAACGCACCGGCGTAGTTGGCTTTGTAATTGGTCTCGAAGTGCAGAATCGTGCCTACGGCCTTCTTGAGGTCAAACTCCTGAACTTGATAGAGCTTGTCGTTGTTGTGCAGCGACGAACGTGTTACTACGAGTTCAATACCGATGCCCTTGTCGCCAAGACCCTTGGTGTCAAGGATAACCTCGAGTTTGTAGTTCTCACCTACCATCGGTCCGGCAGCAAGCACCTCTTCGATATTGCTGCTTACGACGCTGATCTCGTCCCAGTGGTTAACGATGTTCTCCTTCCAAGCCACGATCTGTTTAGCCAATTCGTAGTTGTTGGCTGCGAGTGTAGCGTGACGTTTAGCCAGTTTGCAATAGAAGCGGTCGAAGTAGTCGTCCATCATTCGCTTGGTAGTGAAGCGCGGAGTGATCTCCGTTACGCTCTTCTTGATTGCCTGCAACCAAGCCGGTGAGAAGCCCTGTGCATTACGTGCGTAGTACATCGGGATGATCTCGCTCTCGAGCATCTGGTAGATAGTAGCAGCATCGAGCTGGTCTTGGTGAGCCTGGTTCTCGTAGGTACGTTTGTCGGTCAGTGCCCAACCTGCGCCGGGAACATAACCCTCGTACCACCAACCGTCAAGCACGGAGAAGTTCAGCACACCGTTCATCTGGGCTTTCTCGCCGGATGTTCCGGAAGCCTCGAGCGGACGGGTCGGAGTATTCAACCAAATATCCACACCGGAGATCAATCGCTTAGCGAGGTCCATATCGTAGTTCTCAAGGAAGATAACCTTTCCGAGGAACTGCGGCATACGGCTGATCTCGATGATACGTTTGATCAATCCCTGACCTGCACCGTCAGCGGGGTGAGCCTTACCGGTGAACAGGAACTGTACAGGATAGTTCGGGTTGTTCACGAGGCGCTCCAGACGCTCAAGGTCGGTGAACAGCAGGTGTGCACGTTTGTAGGTAGCAAAACGACGACCGAAGCCGATGATCAGCGTGCTCGGGCTCATTTCGTTCAGTGCGCGAACGATACGTGCGGGATCGCCTTGCGACTTCATCCAGTCCTCTTGGAACTTATGACGGATATAGTCAATCAAACGTTTCTTCAGGTACATACGTGTACCCCAGATCATCTCGTCAGGGATGTTCAGGTACTCACGCCACATATCCTTGTTCGACTGATCGAGCCAGAAGCCCTTCGGGAAGTTCTGACGATAAACTTTCTTCCACTCCGATGCAGCCCATGTCGGCATGTGAACGCCGTTGGTAACGTAACCTACGTGGAGCTCTTCGGGGTAGTAGCCTTTCCATACGGGCGAGAACATCTTCTTGCTCACCTCGCCGTGCAGCCACGATACACCGTTTGCCTCCTGGCAGGTGTTCAGCGCGAATACGGACATCGAGAACTTCTCGCTGCTGTCCTCGGGGTTAGCACGACCCAGACCGATCAGATCACCCCACTCGATACCGAGTTTGTCGGCATACGTGTGCATATACTTGTAGAACAGTCCTTCCTCGAAGTAGTCGTGACCTGCGGGCACCGGCGTATGGCAGGTGTACAGACCGCTGGCACGTACAACCTCCAACGCCTGACGGAAGTTCAGACCTTCGTTAACGAGATCCACCATTCTCTGCAAGCCCATCAAAGCTGCGTGACCTTCGTTGCAGTGATATACGTCTTTCTTGATGCCGAGTTTGTTCAGGGCAATCACACCGCCTATACCGAGCAGAATCTCCTGCTTGATACGGTTCTCCCAGTCACCACCGTAGAGTTGGTGCGTGATCTGACGATCCCACTCGCTGTTCATATCGTTGTCGGTGTCGAGCAGGTAGAGCTGAATACGACCTACGTTCACCTTCCACAGGAATGCGTGTACGAAACGATCAGGATACGGTACGTCGATTACCATCGGGCTGCCGTCCTCGTTACGAACCTGTGTGATAGGCAGGTTGCTGAAGTTCTGTGCCTCGTAGTTGGCAATCTGCTGACCTTCCGGAGAAAGAGTCTGTGTGAAGTAACCGTAGCGATAGAGGAAACCGATAGCTGTCATATCCACGTTGCTGTCCGAAGCCTCTTTCAGGTAGTCACCGGCAAGAATACCCAGACCACCGGAGTAAATCTTCAGCACGCTCGAAAGTCCATACTCCATTGAGAAGTACGCAACCGACGGACGGTCGCCACGTGGCACTTTCATGTAATTGGTGAAATCCTCATAGATCGAGTCAAGTTGCGCCATGAATACGCGGTCCTTGCTCAGTTCGAGCAATTTGTCGTAACCGAGCATGTTGAGCAACAGCACAGGGTTCGACTGTGCGCGATGCCATGCATCATTGTCAATCTGACGGAACAGGTTCTTCGCATCACTGTTCCAAACCCACCACAGGTTGAATGCAAGGTCACGTAACTTAGTCAAGTTCTCGGGCAGATGAGCCTGAACCGTTACTTCGCGAACCTGCATTTGGTTTGCATTACTTACTTTGATTTTCATAACTTTTATGATTTTGTTGTTTACTATTCGATTCGATGTATCATCACATTTGCTCCTTGTTTATTGCTTCGCAACATAACCGACTACAAAGATACAAATAATTTTCTAAATTTGCAAATTCACGCCTAAAAAATGTAGAATTTTATAATAAAAATGTCATTTTTTTCGATTTTAGGCATATTTACATACCCTTCAGGTATTTGTCGGCTTCGATAGCAGCTTTGCATCCGGCAGCCGCAGCGACGATTGCCTGACGATAATGCGGGTCGGCGCAGTCACCGGCTGCAAACACGCCGGGGATATTCGTGCAAGGGCTGTCACCTTTGACCTTGATATAGCCCTCGGCATCGAGGTCAAGGTAGTCGGCAAAGAGTTTGGTATTCGGCTGGTGACCGATAGCGAGGAAGAAGCCGTCGATAGCAATGTGCCGTTGCTCCTCGTCGGGCAGACCTTTCTTGTAGATCAGGTCAGCACCCTCGACCTTCGTTTCGCCGGTCAGCCGCAGCGTATTGTGCTCAAACAGCACCTCAATCTTCGGGTTGTCAAACACGCGCTGCTGCATAATCTCCGAGGCACGGAAATACGGTTTGCGAACAATCATATACACCTTTTGGCAGAGATTAGCCAGATAGATCGCTTCCTCGCAGGCTGTATCGCCGCCACCGACCACGGCAACCGTCTTGCCGCGATAAAAGAACCCGTCGCAGGTCGCACACGCGCTCACGCCGCGACCGCGATACTCTTTCTCACTCGGGATTCCCAGCCACTTGGCACTTGCGCCGGTAGCGATGATGACGGTATCTGCCTCGTAGAGCGTGCCGTCGTCCGTCCAGACTTTATGGCTTTGGGTTCTTGGTTCTTGACCATTGGCAAATTCCACTTTCTCCACGATAGCCGACACGAACTGCGTACCGAAACGCTCGGCTTGACGACGCATATCGTCCATCATCTGGAACGGTTCAACGCCGTCAGGGTAACCGGGGAAGTTCTCCACCTCGGTGGTTATAGTGAGTTGTCCGCCGAGTTGCGGACCTTCGATCAGTACGGGTTGCAGGTTAGCACGTGAGGCGTAGATGGCGGCAGTATAACCTGCCGGACCTGAGCCGATGATAAGACATTTCATGTTTAGTATTCAGTTTTCAGGATTCAGTATTCAGTTACGATTGCGGATGTTGTATTTGTCGGTAATTGTGCCGTTCTGGAGGACGAACACACCCGGGTTGGCGCGAACGATGGTCTTGAGCATAATGCCGTCGGCTGTGAGGAACGTCTCGCGCTCCACGTCAAGGCTGTTTGCCTCAACGAACGCATCTATCTGCTCATCAGTAGCCGAAGTGAGGATGTAGAACGCTGCGTCCTCCTCTTGACACTTCCTACTCAACGCAGCGAGCTTCGGCAGTTGGCTGAGATCTGCCTTGTCGAGGTTGTACATCACAACGAGCACCACCTTATCCATCTCCAGCAGATCGTACGTCAGATCTTCACCCTCGTAATCGACGAGTTCGAAGTCATGAATAGGCGGCTCGTAACCCTTGCTGATGAGTTTGGACTGCTGGTCAACAAACCGCCACGTGCTGTCGCCACGCGGGTAGTCTTGCAGCGTAAACTCCTGCTCAACGCCGTCTTTCTCATAGATGAGGGTGATGGCGTACTCATCGTGCGGCGCACCTTCGGGGATCTCCATCAACTCTGGTATATTGTTGCCGATCTTGTACGGTCGGAAGTCAATAACAGGCAGATGGTAATGCGTATAAAGCATCAATCCTCCGGCGAGAGCCAAACCGATGACAACGATGCTGAGTTCCGCCCACCAGACGAAGGTCTGCGGGATGTGGCGTTTGGTGCAGAGCAGCACAACGACGAGCGCAGTAAGCACGACATTCTTCCAAAACGTCTGCCAGTTGCTAATGACCAGTGCGTCGCCAAAGCATCCGCAATCGCTGATCGGGTTCGTCAGGGCGATATAGAGCGTAAGCGGCGTCATCACCGCATAGAACGCCAGAGCCAGCCACGCCGTCAGCCCGGTGCGGATATTACAGATCATCATCACACCCAGCGTCCATTCGGTCAGTATAAGCAGCACAGCCGCCAGCGTAGCCAATGGCAGCATCGAGGTAAAGAACCCACCGAAAGCGGTGAGGTAGTCCTCGATCTTATAGACCGTACCCAACGGGTCGACAGCCTTGACGAATCCCGAGAACAGGAACGTCAACGCAAGCAGTGTGCGGGCAATAGAGCCGATGATATGAAGGGATTTTCTCATTTTCGCATTTTCTCATTTACTCAATTGGTCATTGAGTTCCGGAGTGGTCTGGATCAGATAGAACACCGCGTAGTTGAACATATCGAAGTAGTTGCCGTCCGCACCCTCGGAGATCAGCGTCTTGTTGTCGTTCGAGGCGATCTGCTTGTTACGGTTGATCTTCGTGAGGATAATATCGGTGAGCGAGGAGGGCAACATATCCCGCCACGCCTCGCCGTAGTCATGATTCTTGCGTAGCATCAGTGCTTTGGCTTCGGCAACGTACTTGTCGTAGAGTTCGGTCGCCTGCTCGGGCGTCAGATCAATGCTATCGGCAAAACCGTGACGCAACTGGATGATTCCCATCACCGAATAGTTGATGATGGCGCGCATCTCACCTGCTACATCTTCGCCCACGAGGTTCACGCCGGTCATCTCCAGCGTGCGCACCCGTTTGGCTTTGATGAAGAGCTGGTCGTTCACCGTCTGCGGACGCATGATACGCCACGACGGACCGTAGTCTTTCATCTTCTTGATATAGATCGTCCTGCATTGCGCCAGAACCTTGTCATATGCTTCTGCTGTGCTCATGATGCTTTGGATTGTTCGATATTTCGATATTTCGATTAATCGATATTTCGAGATTAAAGTTTTACGCCGAGCAGATTATAGATCTCGTTACCCCGGATGATTACCACTTGTCCGTTGCGGACAGCCTTGACTGCTGCCGGACGCTCGGACGCCACGCTCTCAACTGCTGTTACGGTTTCATGAGTCGTATAATGGCTGTAGGTCGAGATGCCACCCCACGTGAATGTTACGGAATTCAGGCTGACTGCACCCAGCGCCGAGCGAATACCGACATATGCATATTCATCAGTGATGGTGAGTTCAGTACTCTCCCCTTCGGCGAACTTGAGGGAGCCCAATTCGGTGCATGAGCCGTCAAATAACTCTGACATGGAAGTGAACGGAGTATTCTTGCCGTACACTTTGATAGCACGGTTAGCCGTCGTGATGCTATTCCAATCCACTGTAATCTTCACGATCCTGCCTCCGGAAGTGGTAGTCAAAATGCCCGAACTGCTATTAATTGCGCGCAGTTGGATGCAGTTGTCGCCTCCGGCGCTGTTACCTGCATATACGGCATCGGAGTTAACCGTCTTTCCGCTCCAGCTCTTGTAACTGGTAGTGGTAACACCGGTGACAGCACGAGCCAACAGATCGTCGATGGTGGCGTCCTCGTCCTTTTTAACGGTAGCAAATACGGCGTAGAACACATCACCTTCCTCAGCCGGATCACCTGCCTGAACAAGCTCCGGAGCGGTCGTCTCGCTCTCGTAGTCAGCCGTACGACACCAACCCACAAACACTTGCTTCTCACTCAACGGTGCAGGCTCGTCTTCCGGCAGCACGACTTTGCCTTTGGAGACGGTCGTTGCAAACAACTCGTCACCTACCATCCATGTAAGTTCAAACGGATCAACGGGTTCCTCGATATAGATGAGTTTGATCAACTTACCGCTCTTGGTTATATTCGTCAGCGGTTTGCCACTTACGCCCTCCCACGAGTTCGTTGAACTGTACGGCCAGACGTTCTTGGCGCCGTAACTGCTACCGATCTTCGTACCCGAAGGGATAATCAGGGTGTAACGCGGGTTGTTGGCTGTATTGTTAGGCGCATTCTGCGTCCAAGCGGATGAACTGAAATTCACCTTCCAAATCAACATGCCCGATGCGGGCAGATAGGTATCCCAACCCTCTTTCTGGCGGTTCTCGATATAGTAGTTCAGACCTTCCTTGGTCGCTTTCTCCAAATTGCCGGAAGTGTTGATCTGATAGACATTATGCTCAGCTGTTCCGTTGGCGTAGAGCGTCAGCAGAGCTCCTTCCGAACCGAGGTTCTCAGGAGTGATCCAGCCCATAAAGTATTTCTCCCACGCGCTGTAGTTCGGCGGGCAATGACCGCTGCCGTTATAAGCACCGCCGTCCATCACATCCCACTCATTTGGGGTTAACTTGCTGGTGTAGTTGGTGCTGTACTGAGTGTCATAAAAGTCCGGCAAACCTATTACGTGCCCGAACTCGTGACAGAACGTACCATTACCGACACGCGTACCCGTCTGCCCGTCAATCTCCTGCGACATAGCGTAGTTGTCCAGATACTTGCCGTCAAGCTTTGTGTCCGCTTTCGTATATATCGAATACGCTCCATAACCTTTATACTGGATAATAGTCTGCACGCTATAGTTATGCGGCCAGATAGTATTTGAGGCGCCACCGTCCGCCTCGCCTTTGCCGGCATAGATGACATATACGAAATCCACATAACCGTCGGTGTTCCAGTCGTAGTTGGCAAAATTCAAGTCATCGTACTGCTGGTCGGCGAGTTTGCATGCCTCAATCACGGCATCCGTGGCGTACTTGTCGTTGCCCTGCGAATCATTCTGTCCATAGTAACTCTGCTTGTTGCTCAGAGTCACCGGACCGTATACGTCAAACACCGGCTGGTATTGTCCGGCTGACTGATCTTTGAAATACTGCGCAGCCGACCCGTAACCGCCATTCACTTGGCAGTTAACGGCATTGATCAGCGAATCCATCACGTCATGGTCGTTCGTCGATTTGAACTTCACATCCGAGAAGTTTGCCAGGATAAGCAAACCACGCGGAGCTGGATAAGGCGATGTACCCACGTCGGTTTTGGCGCGACGTTGCTGGGCGGCTGTGGCACGACGGGCGTGTTGCTCGGTGCGCGTGATGGCTGCAGGGGCAAACACTCCCTCAGCATCCTCATAATAAACTGTCCCTTGGGCATCCTCGTACCAGTGCGCAAACTCGTCACCGGCGAGAGTAAGGGTCAACACAGAGCCGTCAGGCTGCTGGTAGTCGTGGAACACATGACGTGCCGGCACCGCCATCGATGCCAGACTGATTGTCATCACGACAAGAGATAATAGTATCTTTTTCATGAAATAGAACTAAATTGAATGTATTATAATCGGATCTCATCAATGCCGAGCAGGTTTTGCTCGCCTGTTTGCATGTTCTTGAGCATCACTTTCTTTTCCTGTAGTTCATTGCTGCCGATGATTGCCACGTACGGGATATGTTTGGCATCGGCGTACGCCATCTGGCGTTTCATCTTCGTGGCTTCAGGGTAAACCTCTACGCGCAGACCATTTCTGCGCAACTCGGTGGCACACTGCATAGCAAACCGCAGTTCATCCTCGCCAAAGCAGGCAAACAGCAACTGCGTCGTCGATTGCAGATCTTCGGGGTAGAGGTTCAGTTCGGTCAGCACATCATAGATGCGGTCGGCACCGAACGATATACCTACGCCCGACACATCCGGCAAACCGAATATTCCCGTCAGGTTGTCGTAGCGTCCGCCACCGGTGATCGAGCCCATCTGCACATCCAGCGCCTTCACCTCGAAGATCGCACCCGTATAATAGTTCAACCCGCGAGCCAAACACAAGTCGAGTTCAATATCCAATTTACAATCTACAATCTCCAATTCACGGAAGATCCTCTCCAACTCCTCAACACCTTTCAGTCCGACCTCACTGCCGACGAGGATCGTGCGCAGTTGTGCAAGTTTCTCTCTGTTATCGCCACTGAGGTTGAGGATGGGTTGCAGTGCTGTCACAGCCTGCTCGCTCAATCCCCGTTCACGCAGCTCGTCGTTGACCTTATCCACGCCGATCTTGTCCAATTTGTCGATAGCTACGGTGATATCTATCATCTTGTCCGGCGCACCGATCACCTCGGCGATACCGGCGAGCACCTTCCTGTTATTGATGTGCAGACTCACGCGGATTCCCAAGCGGCGATAGACCTCTTCGACGATCTGAATCAGCTCGACTTCGGCGAGCAGGCTGTTTGTGCCTACCACATCCACGTCGCACTGGTAGAACTCTCTGTAACGACCTTTCTGCGGACGGTCGGCACGCCATACAGGCTGGATCTGGAAACGCTTGAAGGGAAACTGTATCGTGTCCCTGTGTTGCACCACGTAGCGCGCAAACGGGACAGTCAGGTCGTATCTGAGACCTTTCTCCGGAGCCTCACCGGCTTTCTCGCCGGAGTTCTGGATGCGGAACAGGAGTTTGTCGCCCTCCTCGCCGTACTTGCCCATCAACGTGGACATCAGCTCCATTGCCGGCGTCTCGATCTGGGCAAATCCATACAACGCGAACACCTCGCGGATGGTCGAGAAGATATAATTACGGCGTGCCATCTCTATCTGCGAGAAGTCACGCGTTCCTTTGGGTATAGCGGGTTTTTGTGCCATTATTTTTAGTATTCAGTTTTCAGTATTCAGGATTCAGTTTTCAGCCGAATAGTTTCTTATAGATTTTATTCGTTGCACCTAATTCAGATTCAACGTAATCACTTGCATTCTTGCCTAAGGTCTCGTGCTCGGCGAGTGCCTTGTCCATCGCGGAGGCAAACTCACGGTAGTTCCTAACGCTCTTGCCGCCACCGGCATCTATCAGCGCACACGCCTCGCGGAAGTTCTTGTAGTTCGGTCCGAACAGTACCGGCAAGCCGAACACAGCCGCCTCGATCGTATTGTGGATGCCTACGCCAAACCCTCCGCCAATGTACGCCACGGTGCCGTAGCGGTAGATCGACGAGAGCAGTCCTATCGTATCCACCACTAACACACGCACGGCATCGAGGTTATTGATCGTCGCTTCCGTGTAGCGCACGTACCGTCCCTCGAACTGCTGGAAGATCTGATGCAGGTGCGCCTCGTGGATCTCGTGCGGCGCAAGCACCAGCTTCACGTCTGGGTTCTCGCCTATGTACCGCGCCAACAACTTCTCATCCTTAGGCCACGTGCTGCCGGCAATAATCACCTTATCGCTTTCCTCCACAAACCGCGCCACTTGAGGTATATCTTTCGGCGTCTGCGCGATAGCGTGCACGCGGTCAAAACGCGTGTCACCGGCTACCTCCACCTGCTCTATTCCATGTTCGTGCAATAATCGTGCCGAAGCCTCGTCTTGCACATACAGAGCGGTGAACAATCGCAAAATATTCAAGTACGGTTTACCCCACCAGCGGAAGAACGCCTGTCTCTCGCGGAAGATCGACGATATACTGTACGTCTTCACACCGCGTTTGTTGAGTTCCTTCAGGTACGCCGACCAGAACTCGTACTTGATGAATATCGCCATGTCCGGCTTGACTACATCAAGGAACATCCGCGCGTTCCTGCGCGTAGCAAAAGGCAGGTAGGTTACGGCATCCGCCTTGTCGTAGTCCTTGCGCAGCTCGTAGCCCGACGGCGAGAAGAACGTCAGCACGATCTCCGTGTCCGGCTTATCGCGGCGCAAACGCTCGATGATCGGGCGAGCCTGCTCGAACTCTCCGGCTGAAGCCACGTGAATCCATATGCGCTCACGCTTGCCGGACTTATGCGGCAGTTTCAGCCGCAAGGCATCCGTCGCCTGACGCTGACCGCGAAACAGCATCCGGGCTTTCTTGTGCCCGAACAAACCCGCCAGCCATACTAAAAAAATATATAAATGCATCGTTATTAACTATCAACTTTGTGCTTTCGACTTTCGACTTTTGACTTTCGACTAAAAAAAGCCTACAAATATACAACTTTTTTTTGGAATTTCCAAATATTTGTCGTAAATTTGTGCGATTTTTTGAAAAAATTTGAAATTTGAAATCATAAATTTGAAATCATAAATGATAACCATTCTTTCCATCGAATCGAGTTGCGACGACACCTCGGCGGCTGTCATCCGCGACGGGCTGCTCCTAAGCAACGTCACCGCCTCGCAGTCCGTACACGAGGAGTTCGGCGGCGTAGTACCCGAACTTGCCAGCCGTGCACACCAGCAGAACATCGTTCCCGTGGTCGATGCGGCACTCCGTCGTGCCGGAGTGGACAAACGCGAACTCTCCGCCATCGCCTTCACACGCGGTCCGGGACTGCTCGGCAGCCTGCTCGTCGGCACATCGTTTGCCAAGGGTTTGGCACTCAGCCTGAATATCCCTCTCATCGAAGTCAACCACCTGCAAGGGCACGTCATGGCGCACTTCGTTCATCCCGCTGACTCAATGATCGCCGCCAACCCCAAACTCCAAGGCATCGAGTTCCGTCACCCTGCCTTCCCCTTCCTCTGCCTGCTCGTCTCCGGCGGCAACAGCCAAATAGTTTTAGTAGAAAGCCATACACCATACACCGTACACCATACACCATCCATGACCATCCTCGGGCAAACCATCGACGACGCTGCCGGTGAGGCGTTCGACAAGTGCGCCAAGGTGCTCGGACTACCCTACCCGGGCGGACCGTGGGTCGACAAACTCGCGCAAATAGGCGACCCCACACGCTATCCCCTCGCCAAACCGAATATCCCGGGCTATGACTACTCGTTCTCGGGATTGAAAACCTCGTTCCTCTACTCCCTGCGTGATCAGATGAAAGCCGAAGGCGTAGAGACGATCGACGAACTCGCAGCCAAAGTGCCGAACCTGCGCGAGGATTATTGTGCCACCTTGCAGACCACCGTCATCGACATCCTCATGCGCAAACTCAAGCGTGCCGCTAACGACCTCGGTATACGTCAGGTCGCTCTCGCCGGAGGCGTGAGTGCCAACAGCGGGCTGCGTGCCGCGATGATCGATTACGCCAAGCGCTACCATTGGCAGGCATTTATCCCGCCGTTCTCCTTCACCACCGACAACGCCGCGATGATTGCACAAGCCGCCTACTACAAGTTCCTCGACGCCGACTTCTGCCCCATCGATGCCGTCCCCTACGCCAAAACAACGATTTAAGTTTGTAATAATCTAAACGAATACTATCAACTCCATCGCTGCTATCGCTCGCTTTAACACATCCTCGGAAAGCGTTTCTTCTTTCTTTAGCCCCCCCCACATAAATCGTTGCATATCTGCATGTTAGCGCAGATACGTTTGCGATAGCCGTAGGTTCGTTCGGGTTCGTATTCCTCGACAGCCTGATAAATGTGATAATACATATCGAGGGTGAAAGCCTTGGGGAACATAGCCAAAGTAGCGCTCCACTGGTTAGCGAGCTTCTGCCGGGTAATGGCTTCGTATGTAGTAATAGCTTTCACGACACAAAGGTACAAAAAAATCTGATTTTTGCAAATTTATTGCACAGAAATTTGCATAAATGCAAAAAATTTCGTACCTTTGCACGAAATTTGAAAATACAATAGATATGAAACGAATTATCTCTATAACCCTATCTTTGCTGCTGAGTGTCAGTTTATGGGCAGCAAGCAAGCGACAAACGGTTATCTTCGATGTCGATATACATTGCCAGGGATGCATCACGAAGATTGAGAAGAACATCGCCTTTGAGCGCGGCGTCAAAGACCTCGTGTGCGACCTCGACGAGAAGACCGTCACCGTCACCTACGACCCCGCCAAGACCGACATCAAGCGCCTGAAAGCCGCGTTCGCGAAGATCAACAAACCCGCGAAAGTACATGGCGAGACGGACGAAACAGAGCAATCCGAACAACAGGAGCACGCCGAAGCCGTCGATGCTCAGACCGGCGCATCGCTGCAAAGGGAATAACTACTATGGCAGACGACAACAAAGCACTCTGGATCAACTGGATGAGCGAGTGGCGTAACACCCGCGCACGTCCACACAAACCCGAGCGCGAGGTACGGTTCTGGGCAGAGGGCGTGGATGAAGCCACCCAAGCCCGGCTCACCGACTACCTGCGCGCACAGGAGAGCCAGCCGGCGCTCTATGCCGGTGTCTCGGCTGCCGTATATGCACTACGGCAGATAGGCTACATACGACGCACGATCACCGAGAGAGACATGCTCACATGGCTGAGCGACAACCTCACGCACGACTACGTCGCAACCAACAACGCCCACCGGTTCCGCAACGCTTGGAACGAACACGGGCGATACACTCCGCAGGTTAAGAGCGAGATCAACGAACTCGCCAAAATAGGAATAGCTCGGCGGAACAACGAATAACTCGGCGGAAAGTGCACCCCACCACGCAAGCTTGCGGGGACCCCGCGCGCGCCGAGAGCCAGACATGGAAGGATTACGGAAACACATAGCACCTTACGAGGGGATCATCCGGTTTGTGGTGGCGATGCTGGCAGCGAACTGGCTGTGGAAGTTGACGGTTACGGGCGACGAGTACGGCTATGGGGCTGTGACGTGGTTCGGGCTGGATTTGACGTGGCAGTTCGACCGGCTGTGCGACCATATAGCCGGTGCGGTCTATACGATGCTCGAATGGTGCGGGCAGGTTGTGACGCTGACTGACGGCAATCATCTGCGTTTCCCGGAGACAGGCGCGGGCACAGTGATCGTGTGGGGCTGTACGGGCGTCAAGCAGTCGTTCATATGGCTGGTGATCATGCTCGCCGCACGAGGCAGATGGCAGGACAAGTTGTGGTACATACCCGTAGGCTGGCTGTTCGCGTACGCGTTCAATATATTCCGCATATTCATGGTTGCACTGCTGACAAAGAACCACCCCGAGTGGTTTGAGCTGCTGCACACCTATCTGTTCAAATATCTATTCTACGGATTTTTCTTTTTGCTTTGGTTGCTGTACGATGAGCGTATAGCAAGGAAGTAAAAAAACCGCTGCCCTGAGGGGGAGGGCACTGAAAAACCCTTCTGAATAAGTTTAAATTAAGAAAATGGCACATATGTGTAAAAAAGCTTGCATATGTGCTATTTTTTTTTTGTACCTTTGTAGCATAATTGAGAAATAGTTATGCTGAGCCAACACCAAACACTCCAATTGTCTGCTTATGCGGATTTGTATGACAAGGTAG
>CAJOFU010000018.1:22771-48713 GCA_905233935.1 Paludibacteraceae bacterium | reverse complement strand
GGAATACCCATACGTGCAGCGACCTTCATGGCTGCACCGCTGGCATAACCGCCTACGCCTACTGCCGCGTCGGGTTGGAAATCGCGCACGATCTTCTTCGCCTGACGCATCGAGCGCCAGAGGTCAAACAGCACGCTGATGTTCTTCCACGGCTGCGCACGGTTGAAACCTTTGACCGGCAGACCGATGATCTTGTAACCTGCCTGCGGCACACGCTCCATCTCCATGCGACCTAATGCTCCGACAAAAAGGATCTCTGCATCCTTGTCTGCGACTTTCAACGCATTGGCAATACTTACGGCGGGGAAGATATGACCTCCTGTTCCGCCTCCGGATATAAGATATTTCATATTGATTTGATTATTCGAGTTCAATCTCCGGCACATCTTCGTAGGAGTCAGCACGCGACTGCTCCACTTGTGCCTGTATCTCGTTTTGTTCGCGGCTCACGCACATCAGGATAGCGAAGTACAGACTTGTCACCAACACCGACGTACCGCCACGTGACACCATCGGCAACGGCTGACCGGTCACAGGTCCCAAACCTACTGCCACAGCCATCGACACAAACGCCTGACTCGTCAACATCAACGCCAAGCCCATCACCATGAGCATAGCGCCATAGTCGGCGTACTTCGATGATGTGTAGCACGCTCGGAACAAGATGACCACATACAGGATGATCAACGCCAAAGCGCCTATGATGCCTGTTTCTTCAACAATGATAGCGAATATATAATCAGCGTACGCCAGTGGCAGGAAGTTGCGTTCCACACTGTTTCCCGGCAACACACCCAACGGCGACGCTCCGCCACGGGCTATAGCCAACGTAGCATGGTTGCGCTGGTAGTCATCTTCGGCATCGACATCATCATCCGCTACGAACTTGTCGATACGTCCTACCCACGTGATGGCACGCTTGAACGGGCCTGTCATCTGACGATGCGCACGCACATAGCCGAACTCCACGATAAAGTAACCAGATACCAGCACGATGACGGCAATAGCCATTATACCGCCCAAGTATTTGAGCGGCACACGTGCCAAGAACCACATCAGGAACACTACTCCACCCAACAGTAATGCCGTGGAGAGGTTGCCTAACAATATAGGGAAGATAATAAATGCCGACAAGCCCAAGGTGCGATAGAACTCACGGACAAGTTCCTGCTCATCGTGCGCCTGCGACAATCGGTCAGCCACCACAATGATCAATCCCAATTTCGCCAACTCCGACGGCTGGAAACTGAATCCGAAGATCTTGAACCATCGCTCGGCATCGTTGATCGTGCTCACAAACGGGCTGCCGGGAATAATCATCAGATACAGACAGATAGCAGCCACTCCCAGCAGCGCATAACCGCCCCAACGAACGAACTTCGAGGGGAACAACTGCACCACAAACCCGATCACTGCGCCGACAAGGATGAACTTCACCTGATGCCACACAGGCCCGAGCAGACTGCCCGTCTTGAAGGCCAGCGTACTTGACGCTGAGAACAACTCAATCACGGCTATTACTACCAAAAGGATAAAGACCGTCCAATACGTCTTGTCAACGTATTGCAGCTTGCGTTTGATAATATCCATGAATCGTGAGTTCTCCATCTGCTTTTGACTTTTGACTATAACTGTTTTACCGCTGCCTTGAACTGTTCGCCCCGGTCTTCGTACGACTTGAACAAGTCGAAACTTGCGCAGCAAGGCGACAATAGCACGGTATCGCCCTCACGGGCTGCCTCATAGCACGCCTGCACGGCATCCGCGAGGCTGTGGGTGTCGATGAGGGTAATTGGGCTTTCGACTTTCGACTTTTGACTTTCGACTAATCTCCCAAAGTGCTCCATGAGCTTCTCATTATGCAATCCCATAAATACCAACGTGTGGCATTTCTGCAGCACGAGTTCGTCGATCTCCGAGTAGTCGTTGCCTTTGTCCTTGCCGCCGAGGATGAGCACGGTCGGCGTAGTCATGGCTTCCAACGCGTACCAGCAGGAGTTGACGTTCGTCGCTTTGCTGTCGTTGATCCAACGCACACCACGAACAGTGGCTACGTATTGCAACCGGTGTTCCACACCCTCGAACTGCGTCAGGCTCTCACGAATCACATCGTTCTTGATGTTCAGCAGTTGCGCCGTGATAGCCGCAGCCATTGAGTTATATTGATTATGCTTGCCTTTGAGCGACAGCAACTCAACCGGCAACTCCAACGGTTCACGCGCCTCAACCACCATGTTCCGCCCATCTACGTACGCCACGTTCATCTGCTGATTGCTGACATCTGATTTCTGATCTCTGACTTCTGAATTCTCCCCGAAGGGGTACAACGTTGCCGTCGGACGGAGCTTGCGGATCTCTTTGTCAATCACAGGATCACCGCTCCAGAACACAAACGCATCTTCATGACGCTGGTTGCGCGTGATGCGCATCTTGGCGTCGATGTAGTTCTGGAACTCAAAGTTGTAACGATCCAAATGATCGGGCGTGATGTTCAGCAAGATGGCTATGTCTGCACGGAAATCGTACATATTGTCGAGCTGGAACGAACTGAGTTCGATCACATAGTACCGGTGATCCTGCTCGGCTACTTGCAGCGCGAGCGAGTTGCCTATGTTCCCCGCCAAACCGACATCCAGCCCGGCACGACGCAGCATGTCGTAGATCAGCGAGGTTGTGGTTGTCTTACCGTTAGAACCGGTAATACAAATCATCTTTGCGTTCGTATAGCGTGCTGCGAACTCTATCTCGGAGATGATCGGTGTACCCTGCCCTATCAGGGCTTTCACCATCGGTGCGGTGTCGGGTATTCCCGGCGACTTGACCACCTCGTCGGCATTGAGAATCAGTTCAGCCGTGTGCTTGCCGCTCTCGTAAGGAATATCGTGCTGCTCAAGCAACGCAGCATAGTGAGGCTTGATCTCGCCCATGTCGCTCACGAAGGTCTCATAGCCTTTCGCCTTAGCAAGAATAGCAGCACCCACGCCGCTCTCACCTGCACCTAATACTATCAGTCTTTTTGCCATATTATCTTGCTTTGTTTAGCATTTTAACGAACGCGCCTGCAACGTTACAAAAATGTTAACATAATCCCTTGTTACCGTTTGCGGTTCTGGCGGCGATTCCAGAAGAAGCGGATAACAGGCAACAGAATCGGGAGAACGAGTTTGATCTTGGCAATGCCGTTGCGGATACTGTTCACGCCATTAATGACAGGCGTATAGTCCGCCTTGAGTGTTTCGATGTCCTGACGGACTTTGTGCTCCTCGTTAGCAGCTTTGAGTTGCAAGAGACGACGCTGATACTCCAGATCGCGCATTGAACGAATGGTACTCAGTTCACTCATGACTCACCTCCTTTTCTGCGGGAACGATATCTGTGCTTTGCGGTTTGTCGTCGGTCGGCTCGAACAGAATCGAACTGATGGCAGCCAGCATGGGGTTGATGAACAACTGCTGACGGAAGGCGATAGCGCCTATCATAATCAGTAGCCACAGCGCTACAACAATCAGCGCCGATGCCCACATAGGCAAGACCTGACCAAAGGCGAAGATCAGTGCAAGGCAGCCGAACGATATAACCGCGAACAGCAGCAACACAAGCACCAAAGCAAACAGGATAAGCCCGACAATCCGAGCAGCTTTCTCCAAGAAGTCGATCTTTAGCAGATCGAACTTCGTGGAGGCAAACTGCTTGATGTCAGCCCATGTCTGCTGATATTTTTCAGACTCAAACATGGTGCAGAGGCTTATGCTTTCGCTGCTTTGACAGCGGGTTGCGGAGCTGCTTCGGCGATGGCAGTCTCAACCGCCTCTTCAATCTCCTCTTTGGTGAAGTACTCGCGCACGCGTGCGATTACATTATTTACTAACTCCTCGAGTTCCTCTTTGTTGAGATGAGAGGCTTTCTCTTTAGCGATACGTACAACGTCATCGCGGAGTTCTTGACCTGACTTGGGAGCGAACAGCAATGCTGCCATAGCTCCAACGAGTGCGCCGCCTAACAGCGCAGCAATGATTGAACCGGTGTTGTTTGCCATAGTTGTAGTTATTTAAAGGGTTAATATTTGAGCAGCCATATATGGCTGCTACGTTAATTGTACCACGATGCGTACATCGCGTAGTTGTGGGCGATCTTTTTGTTAATCTCGGCGGTTTGCTCGGGCTCGGCTTTCTTGAGGAACTTAGCCGGTACGCCGCCCCATATCTCGTACTCGCCTATCTGTGTGCCTTTGAGCACGAGTGCTCCGGCAGCCACTATCGCACCTTTGCCGACATGTGCGCCATCGAGCAGGGTTGCTCCCATACCGATGAGTGCGTAGTCATCGACATCCGCACCGTGGATGGTTACGTTATGTCCGACGGAGACATAGTCGCCGAGGGGGATAGTGGATTTCTGATAGAGCGTGTGAAGCACCGAGCCGTCCTGGATGTTACAGTGCTTGCCAATGGTGATGGTGTTCACATCACCCCGGAGCACGGCATTGAACCAAACCGACGAGCCTTCGCCGATGCTGACCTCGCCCACCACAGTTGCATTCTCCGCCAAGAAGACGTCGGATGCAATCTGCGGGGTGAGGGTCAAACCGTCACGCTGTATACTGCGTATTAGAGCCATAATTGTTTGAAGTTGTTTGATGTCGTTTGAGGTTGTTTGAAGTTGTTTGAGGTCGTTCAAACCTTCAAACTATTTCAAACTATCTCAAACTATTTCAAACCAACAATAATCAACGTGCAGCAATGATTGCTTCGAACTTCTCAGCTACGAGAGCAGCGCCGCCGATGAGACCACCGTCAATGTCCGGGCAAGCGAACAGTTCGGCTGCGTTCTTCTCGTTGCAGCTGCCGCCGTACAGGATAGTGGTGTCCTCAGCCACCTGCTTGCCGAACTTCTCAGCTACCAAGCCACGGATGAAAGCGTGGATCTCCTGAGCCTGCTCCGGCGTAGCGGTCAAACCTGTACCGATAGCCCAAACGGGTTCGTAAGCGAGGGTGATGTTTGCCCACTGCTCTGCGCTCAGATGGAAGACAGAGCCTTCGAGTTGTGCTTTCACAACCTCGTTCTGTTTGTTCTCCAGACGCTCCTCTTTCACCTCGCCGATGCAGAAGATTACCTTCAGACCGTTAGCCAGAGCCAACTCGACTTTGTTCTTGAGAATCTCAAAGTCCTCGTGGTAGTAGGCGCGACGCTCGCTGTGACCGAGAATGCAGTACTCAGCACCGGTTGAAGCCACCATAGCGGCGCTAACCTCGCCGGTGAATGCACCTTTGTCCTTGTCGGCGCAGTTCTCAGCGGCTACCTTGATCGGGCTGCCCTTGAGCAACTCGGCTACTGTTGCGAGGTGGATGAACGGCGTACCGATAACTACGGCGCAGTTGGGGTTCTTAACATCGTTCTTGAGCGTTTGGGCGAGCTCAACGCCTTCTTGCAGGGTCTTGTTCATTTTCCAGTTGCCTGCAACCATTCTTGTTCTCATGTGATTCAATATTTAGTTTGTTATCTTATGTCGTTGATGAAGGCTCCTTCGGGCTTGAGGATGTACTCGCGGAGGTCATCGCTGTAGCGGAGGTTGCGGAACAGGACTGTGGTTGTTTGTGCGCCTTCCTTGAGGGTGATGGTCGTCGGGGCGTAGTCCTGTTTGCCGGAGGTGAGGATTTTGACTTTCATCGTTATCTTGTCAATGCCTACGGGCTCTTTGGGGACGAAGGTGATGGTGGTTAGCCCGTTGGTGGTTGATTCCGTCACCTCGCAGGCATCCGCCATGGCTTTGGCGAAGATGAGCGGGTTGGCTTCGTACAGTTCCTCGCGGGTTGGGGTTGATAGCGTCAGTTCGTTGGCATCGATGTTGTACATATATAGCGTCTGCCCGTCGTAGGCAGCCTCCGTGCCGAACGCCTCGAGCGTGAACTGCTCGCCGTGCATAGACATCGTTCCGGTGTACGATACAGGCTGCGAAGCCTGCTGCTGCACGGTGATCGTGAAATCCGTAGTCATTGTATTCTGCCCAAGTAGGGCAAACAATGATTGCAGTACTGTCAGTAGAAAAATTTTCATAATCCTAATGTTTAATAGCGTTGGCATTTTGCCGCAGCAACAGCGTGCCTGTGTGGCACCTGTTGCGCCGTTTGCCGATTGTTTGCCGAACGCACATGCAAAGATACAAAAAAAATGCCACATTTGCAAGTTTTATCCCGATAAATTTTCCGCAAACTGATTTTTTTTTCACAACACCCGTCAAAACACCCGAAATTGCTAACCATATTTGCACTTTTTCGCGAAATTAACGAACATATTGCATTTTTATACTACTATGTATTGCATAGTTCTGAAAAATATTGTATCTTTGCATCGCATTTGCAACAATCCGTTAGAAAAATAACTGAATCTATAAATATATTGTATTATGGAATCCAAGAAATTAACCCGCAGTAATGACAGAATGTTGGCAGGCGTGTGCGCCGGTATTGCCGAGTATTTTGAAATCGATCCCACGCTCGTGCGAGTTTGCTACGCCGCCTTGTCGATCTTCAGTGCAGGCTTCCCGGGCTTGCTTCTGTACATCATTCTGATGATTATTATGCCGCAAAAGGAGTGGTAAAATCCCTAACCGCTTGATCCACTAAGCCGTATGGTAGAGAACATCAAAAGCCAGATGCGAAAGGGAATCTTGGAGTATTGCATTCTGTCGATCATCAGTCGCCAGGAGGTCTATACTTCCGATATCCTCGAGGCGTTGCGCAAGGCGGATCTGCTGGTCGTCGAGGGCACGTTGTACCCCTTGCTCTCAAGGCTGAAGAACAACGGACTGCTCAAGTACCGCTGGCAGGAATCCACCGACGGACCGCCGCGTAAGTATTTCACCCTGACTGACGAAGGACAGGACATCTTAGCCGCACTCAACGAGGAGTGGGGGACTATCAGTAAAGCAATCAGCAAAATTACGAAATAATGAAACTCACACGTTCAATCAATCTGCAAGGCGTTGTCTTTACTATCGACGAGGACGCCTACCAACTGCTCAAGGATTATCTCTCGGACATCGACAGCCGTCTGCCTTTCGATGAGAAGAAAGATGTCATGGATGACCTCGAGAGCCGTATTGCCGAACTCCTCCGGTCGGCTTTGTTCGCGCAGAAAGTGGAATCTGTAACCGTCGAAATGATTAAGGATGTGCGTGCGCGTATAGGCGAACCCGACGCGTTCGGCGAACACAAACGTCCTGTTTTCAAGCGCGATCGTATCAGCCGACAAGGTATAGGACGTGTCATTTCTATCATTCTCAAGGCCATACTGATTATTATTGCCATTCAGGTGCTGTTCCCTGTTCTGGCGGTAATCTTTGCTCTGCTCATGGCGTTCTTCGGCATCAGCATTGGCGGCATGGCTCTGGTGCCCGCGCTCGGCTTCGAACTGTTCGGCGGAAGCACCGCATGGACTTGGGTTCTCTGCCTGTCTGTCGTTGTGGCACTGGCAATGCCCGTGTATATGATTGTCCACTGGATTGTCAAGTACAGCCGCGAACGCAAACACCCGAGCCTCCGGTTCTGGATCATTGCTATTCTTGTCTGGCTGTTGTCTCTCGGCGGTTTGATCGCTTCGGCGGCCAAGGCGTTGCAGGTGAACGGCACGGATATCGTGACTGTCTTGGAGACACTCGACGACTTGGACGACGACGCCAATCTTATCCGTGAAGTGCGTGAGACCGAACCGTTCAATGCCATCGATGCCGCCGGTGCGGTCAAACTCGAGGTTTATGTCGGTGAACCGCAGGCGGTCAATGTGCGCTACGCACAGTCTGGCGCGGTCACAACCGAAGTTGTTGACGGCGTGCTGAAGATCTGCGGCGTGGATAACCATCGCGGCAAAGCAGTGATCAAGGTTCCCTCGCTCGAGGCGATCAACCTCACCGGTGCCAGCCGTGCCGAGGTTCACGGCTTAACCGACGAGTTGCGTGCGAATATCTCCGGTGCCAGCAAACTCGATGCCGACGACCTGTGGGTAAAGAACATGCATATCACCGTCAGCGGTGCCAGCAAGGCGGAACTGAATGTCACCGACTCGCTCTGGGCGCAAGCCAACGGTGCCAGCAAGATTGAGTACCAGGGCAATCCGTCCGTCCAACAATCCATCTCCCTCGGCGCCAGCAAGATCCACCGCAACTGAAAGATTTAGTGCAACCAGTCAAGATAATTATCGGGAGTAATAACAACTGAATCTTTGACGTCGTAGGTTTCCATGAATGCCTTTGGAAATGTGGTGTTGCCTTTTTTCGGATTCCATTTCATTTCAAAGGCTGTCATCTTTCCGTCAGACTCTTCGATATAGTCAATCTCTTGCTGTGTCGTTGTGCGCCAGAAATAGGTGTTGCAGTAATGACCGATGTAATGGTTGCGCTTGATACGCTCGGAGATAAAGAAGTTCTCCCATAGTGCTCCGGTATCATTGCGCAGTTCAAGTGGCGCAAATTGCTGAATGACTGCATTGCGTATGCCGTTGTCGAAGAAATATATCTTCTTGGATTTTTTTAGCTCGTTTCTCAGATTTCGGCTTAAACCGTTAAGCCGGAAGATTATATAGCACTTCTCCAGCAAGTCAACGTATTTCTCAACAGTCTTGTTGTCAGAACCTACGGTTTGTGCCAATTCGCTATACGACACTTCACTGCCTACTTGCAAAGCCAGAGCTACCAGCAGTTTTTCAAGCAACACCGGTCGCCGCACTCCTTCCATGGTAAGCAAATCCTGGTACATGTAACTGCCTGACAGGTTCATCAATATATCGCGGGGATTATCTATTCCGGTTATTACATCTGGATACGATCCGTAAATCAGTCGCGATTCGAATGTCTGTTTTGTTCGGATCAAGCCTCCGTCATCATAAATCTCTTGTGTAGATATGGGGTATAGGTGGTATTCGAATTTGCGTCCTGTCAGAGGTTCGTTCAATTGCCCTTGGAGCGTGAATGATGACGAACCCGTAACGAGCAGTTGTATATCTTTGAAGTGGTCTGTGATGAGTTTGAGCGTCAGGCCTATCCCTTGTATGCGTTGCGCTTCATCTATCATTGCGATACGTTTGCCGGCAAGCAACTGGCTTAAATCCGCAAGATTGGCATTTTCCAGCAACTTCCGTTGCTCATGATCATCGCAATAGATTCTGAGTATTTGGCTATCGTTAATTTCCGGCATAGGAGCTGACAGTATCTGTTCAAACAGCGTGGATTTGCCCACCTGCCTTGCTCCGATTAGAATGATTGCCTTGCCGCGAAACATGTGATTTCTGATCACTTGTTCAAGTTGTCTTTTAATGAATGCCATATCTTTCTTCGTTTTAGGCAACAAAGGTACAAAAAATATATTATAAATCCAAAATTTTTATAAATATTTGGGATTATAATCCTAAATATCAATATAAATTTAAGGATTAGATGGCAAAAACCGCTGGTTTTTTGCTATGCTAATCCCAAAACTTAATCTTCAGTAGTATTAAAAGGCCGGAAGTCTTAGTGTCCTGTGTCCGGCGCTTCCAACGCCGGATAGTTGGGCAGTCATTTAGTGCGCGGCGCTGTCCCGCCGCGTTATACCCCTCACACCACCGCGTGCCGAAAGCGAAGCGGTGTTCTGTTTTAGGCGGTATTCCGCCGCATATCCTTCTTTCCTCGATCTTTCCTCGATCTTTCCTCGTTCCTTCCTCGAGCCTTCAATATATGCTCAATATATGCTGAATATATGCTCATTGTATGCTTCTCCCTACATAACCCTACTCATAACCCAACATATATATATTACTATGTAATATATAGTAAATGCCCTTATGTTATATACTGAATGCTCTAATGCGTTATTAACGTGCTGTTCAATCGAGGGAATATCGAAGATCACCCAATAACCTCCTATGCAATCCCAATGAACAAACGGATTGCGGGTGATGCGTGGCGGAGAAAAAGGCAATAGTAACCCAATATCGACGTCTCTTACAATATTTTGAGTCGTACACGAGAAATCAAGAATACCAAACACCGAGGTAGCGTAGTGCTATCTCGGTGTTTTGATTTATAGACAACCGACTAGTTGTCTAATTATATCTCTACCGTGAAAGGGTCAACGGTACTCGCTCGGCTTATCCCACTCCCAGTTCCTGGAGTTTGGCTTCGAGTTGGTTGGGATCCTGGATGAGGACGTTTCATGTCCACACTGCCCGGAGCAAGTGCCTCGCTATCACCTCCTTCACCCACATATTCCGGCAACTGGTACGGTTCACGGTAACACTGCTGTTTGGAGATATGCGTTACTATCTCATCCACTTCCGGCGTATCGACAAACGCACACTGCACACGGGTGATGCGGCGTTGCCGGCATAGAGGGACTTATTTTGTCATCTTCAACCGTTGGTTATTTCCATTTGCCTTCGGTAAAATGACCGTTCTTGTCAAATGTGATGAGATAGTTAAAAAGATAGCCGCCTGTCTCTTGCTGAAGATACTCAAACCAATCCGCGATATCTTTTCCATCTACGATCACTTCATTTTTACTGATTTGCTCAATGGAATAATCTTGGCCTAATGGCAGATCGGGAAGAGGTATGCATTGACATTCATAACTTATATTGACAGAAGACGGCATAGCGCTTAAATCCACACCTTCTTTGAACTCCACACCCACACGCATACCAAGTGTGCATGGCATATCAACAACGAATGTTTTTTCCCACTCTTCTTGCGCAAGTTGTTCACTTTTAATGTCACCCACGCTGTCGTAATACTCGATGTTTATGTCAAAGTATTCTAACAAATCAGAGCTTGCCTGAAACTTGTAGGGCATCTTAACTGACAATTTTTTGTCTTCAGTAGGGTTTGTCGGCTGGTTGTTTTCTTTACATGAGTTCATCAAACCCATCGTCATTATGCAGCAAAGGACGGCTGCAAGCGTCATAAAAGATTTTTTCATAATGATTATTTTAATAGATTACAAAAGGAGTGATTAGACATACCCGTTATTCCGCTTTGGGGTATCTCCACTCACCAATAGTGATCGTGGTTTTATTCTCGGAATAACGCTTGGCGGTAAATGCAAAACTCGTGTTTTTACTCAGACCGAGTGCGTCAAGCTCCGCATATGAGAAATTGGCTACTGCTTTGTCGAATGCCTCCTTGCACTTTTGGTCACACTCGGAATAACTTTGAGCTTCAAAAGATTGTGCCCCGTAGAGGTTGGTCTTGCTTTTAATGTAATCTTCAACAGTACGCTGCTCAAAAATATCGCCATTATACTCCGTAATTGCAAAATTATATAAAAGCTGTACACTAACAACTTTTTTTTCGCAAGAGGAGAGGACAAAAGCCAAAGCGGCGATGCAGCATAGTACTGCCAGTTTGATTGTTCTTTTCATTGTAAAGAGTCTTTTATTGTGTTAATTGTAAAATGGAATCTATCCGTGCAGTATCCGCTTGCAGCGTATCTGGTAGCACAGCAATGCTGTTTTGAGTTATTTGCAGCTCGTCTTCCTCTATCGGCAGACCGACTAATTGCTTGGATTCGTTTAGTTTTTCCCGCAGTAACTTTGTGCTGCTACGGAAAGCGCGTGAATAAAATTCGTGTACTGAACGCATATAATTGTCCACAACGGGTAGTTCTATAACGCGCTGGGTATGTTCAACAATAGATTTAGAGGTGTTTTTTCTTTCTAATTCATACACTTCATACATTTGATTGAAAAACGCATCTTCTCGTCGGGCGTTTATTTCTATGAGCATTTCTATCACCGAGAAGGAACGTCCCATATTATCTATGAATTCAGGAGAAGATATATTTCTCCATGTCTCAATATTGGACGAGAAGATACGCGCCGCTGTCATATCTATTGAATTTAACTCAAGACTAAACAAATAAGACGACCACTCATAAAGTGTGCTATCAGGCAAAACCGACAAGTTGTCTTTGTGTTGGCGGATAATCATATTCAGCGAATCGGCATATTCCAGCGTCTCTGCTTGGTCCTCAAAGGCTTTGATATTCTGTTCCAAGCCTTTAACCAGCATTTTGATTTGTTGTTTCTCACTTTTGCGAGTCTCAATTCTGGTGGCCAAATACGTTGTGCCGATAGTCAGTACGATACCAATGATCGTACCGATCGTACCGGCAAGCGTATTTTCTATAAATGGTTTCATATCTCAATCGTTAACGACCGGATAAAAGTCGTTGGTTAGTCTTCTCCCACAAAGGTATAGGAGCTGATTTCAATCTCCTTGCTGCCTGAACCAAGATGAATCAGTTTGGCCGCTTTTCCTTTCAATGCCAAAGGCGCATACAATTCTGAGCGATTGTTGTCAATTGTTTTCAGGCGATTCTGGAAAGTGGTAGTGGCTTTTTTGTTGCACGAACTTTCAGTACCGGTGATTTGCCAAACGTGATTGTTAAGCATTCGTGTAAAACCATCCTTCTCAAATCCTTCGTCAATACTGGACATCAATACGTCATAGGTGTCTTCAAAATCAACGAGTTTGACATAATAGGTCATAGTGCCCGATACCTCGCTTTCGCAAGAGGTCATGGTGGCGAGCGACAGAGCCAGAACGGCTACAACAGCAAACATACTTACGATTGCTTTTTTGCCCATGAGGGACTTCCTGAATAGATTTTTCATAATGATTTGTTTTTGAGTGTTAATAAATTTGTTTGTATTAAAATACTCTGATAGAGTTGAGTATGCGTGAAATACGGGTGATGTTGATATTCTGAATAAAAGTTATTTTATAAGCATACCTTGAGTAGTGTATATTTTATCGTCTGTGAGAATATACACAATTCCGTTCTTGATCAGTTTCTCAGCAGGGTTGGCGGGATTGGCATAGACAGCCGGGGCAGAAGAAGGGATATCGGCCTGATAAACAGCCTGAATGGTGATGGTGTTTCCCGGCTCGTCGAAGATTGCAGCCATAGGAAACCAGCCAAGGAAAGTAAAGCCTGTGATCTCAGGAGCCAAAGGCACTTTCATGCTGAGTTGCTGGCGCAATACCTCGCTATCATCTGTGCTATTAGCGAAAATGACTGTAACAGTCTTGCTCTCGCCAAACTCATATAGTGCGGTAATGGATAGATCCTCTGTTACTCGGCTAAAATCTTTGTCCCAACCAATAAAGGTATATCCTGCACGTGCAGGCGGCGCAGGCGCAACTGCTGCTGCACCTCCGTCAATCTCCTGAGAAGAAAGGACATCTCCGTTCCAATCGAGGAATTTAACTATAAATCGGCTGCCGATTGCACGGATAGAAGCAAAATCTTCCCACCAAGGGGCATTTGCATAAGCATCGATGCTTTCGGCGGGGACATATAGTTTGCAAGTGGCTTTATCAACTCCTTTAATGTCTATTGAGGGTGGAGAAGGCGGAGTGGTTGCAAAAATAATCAAATGTTTAAGCGATGAAGGTAATGCGTTTATTCCAATACTAGTGACGCTTTTGCCAATAGTCAGGGATGTTAATGCAGAGCAGTCTGAGAAAGCCCCGTCTCCAATGCCGGTGACCCCATTACCAATTGTTACAGTTGTCAAACCTGTGCAAAGAGTGAAAGCATGTTCCCCAATGACGGTAACACTATCGGGAATCGTCACAGAGGTTAAACCTTTGCACCCGTTGAAAGCTAAACGTCCAATGCTGGTTAGACCTTCCGACAATGAGACAAACTTGATATATGATCTATAGTCATACCAAGGAGATTCTGTTAAAGGCGCATAGCTGCTCTTGGTCATATCGCCCCTTCCGGTAAGTGTAAGTATGCCATCATCAGTGTTTAATGACCAAGAGAGATCTTTGGTGCAAACACCATTGATGATAGCAGCATGGATGCTTGCACCGGCTATCAAAACAAGGAATAATGTGATGAGTTTTTTCATAATACTATTGATTACAAATTGATTCGTAATAAACATATATAACAAAAGCGCAAGCTTTCGTTTGCTTGGATTTGATTTACTGAGGTTCTGGACTACCTTTATTGATTCAAATCTATGCACGGAAAACTCACGCAATTACGTGAGCGTGCATAAACCATGCTTGAATCAATAATGATTTAATGAAAGTGTCCAGTTTCCAGTAAATCAAGTTTTGGCTTATAACGCTATGTTATGGCGCGACGCCTCGCGTCTATTTGTGTTTTATGTACTCACTTTTTTACGCTGCCGAACACAGCGGTTATGAGATCACAATTTGTGATGTCAAATCTATAATTCTTTTGCCACAGGCACAATTCATTACTTGACACCGAGTTCTTCCAGCAGCTGATCCAACTGACTCAGATCCTGGATCAGCACATCCCTGCCTTTGGGACCTTTGTTCGGACCAACGATACCGGCGGCCTCGAGTTGGTCGGAGAGTTTGCCGGCACGGTTGTAACCTATCTCGAACGCACGTTGCAGTCGCGAGGTTGAACCTTCCTGTTTGTTGACCACATAGCGCGCTACATCGGCGAACATCGGGTCGAGGCGCTTCATATCCACGCTGCCGGGAGCCAGTGCTTCGCCTTCTGCACCTTCAGGGATGTACTCCGGCAACTGGTAGGGCTCGAAGTAATGCTGCTGTTTCTCGATGTGCTCGACGATGGCATCCACCTCGGGCGTATCAACGAAGGCGCACTGGATACGGGTTATCTCGCCGTTGCCGGCATAGAGCATATCACCACGACCGATGAGTTGCTCAGCACCCTTGGCATCCAGCACGGTACGCGAGTCGATGACGGATTGCGTGCGCAGGGCTATACGGGTCGGGATGTTCGCCTTGATGACACCTGTGACGATGTTGACGGAAGGACGCTGGGTAGCAAGGATCATGTGCATACCTACGGCACGCGCTTTCTGTGTGATGCGTGCGATAGGTGTCTCGACCTGTTTGCCGGCTTGCATGATAAAGTCGCCGTACTCGTCGATGACGATGACTATGTATGGCAGATATTGATGATGCAGCGTGCCATCAACCACCTTCTCCGGATTCAGACGACGATGAACGAACTTGTCGTTGTAGTCTTCGAGGTTACGCACGCCGGCATCCATAAGGAGTTTGTAGCGGTTCTCCATCTCGATGACGAGGGAGTTAAGGGTGTTGATCACCTTGTCGCACTCGGTGATGACTACCTGATTCTCGTCGGCATCTGGCATCGCGGCGAGATAATGCTTGAGCAGCGGCTTGTACGGTGCAAACTCAACCATCTTCGGGTCAACGAGCACCATCTTCAGCTCGGCAGGGTGCTTCTTGTATAGCAGCGAGGTAATGATGGCGTTGATGGCAACGGACTTACCTTGACCTGTTGCACCGGCAACCAAAAGGTGCGGCGTCTTGGCGAGATCGAACATGAAGATGTCGTTGGTGATGGTGCGACCGATAGCAATCGGCAAGCGCATCTTCGTGTTCTCCTGGAAGTTCTTGGAGGCGATGACGGAGTGCATGCTTACCATCTGGGGTTTCTCGTTCGGCACTTCGATACCGACTGTACCCTTACCGGGCATCGGCGCAATGATACGGATACCTTTCGCTGCGAGGGAAAGCATAATATCGCTCTCCAGCGACTGAATACGTGCGATCTTCACGCCTGCCTTCGGGCGCACCTCGTAGAGCGTAACTGTCGGACCAACGGTTGCTTTGATGCTGTCAATCTCCACGCCGAAGTTGCGGAGTGCGGTAACGATATTGTCGGCGTTCTTTTGCTGCTCAGCCTGGTCGATGACCGGCGACGTCTCGTTGGGATAAACCTTGAGCAGATCGAGCGAGGGGAACTCATAGAGCTCGAGTTCTTTGCGCGGGTCGTATTCGCCGTACTTCTGCAGTAAGGCTTCGGGCGAGTCTTCGGCAAGTTCCACTTCCTTGACGTCGGCTATCTCGAGGTCGGGGTTTTCTTCGTCCTCTTGCTCTGCCGGCTCTGCTTCTTCCTCTGCGGGTTGATCTTCGCTCTCTTCGTCTGTAGTTACCTCTTCGATGATCTCCTTTGCCGGCTCTTGTCCCACTATCTCCAACGTCAAACCGCTGCTTTCTGCGGGTTTTTCTTCCTCCTCGTCTTCCTTGCCGGCGATCACCAATTCGATCTCCGTCTTTTCGGGTTCGTTCTGTTCATCGCCTTTGGCTATCTGTTCTGCGGGTTCGTCTGTCTCCGCCTGTTCTTTTTTCTTACTGAGGGATTTGAGCCACTGCCAGAATTTGTGCATCTTGGGGATGAAGGTCTTATCTACACAGATGAAGAAGATCAGCCCCAGCGCAATCAATATAAACAACAGACCGATTGCCTTCACGTAGGACACCGCCCAAACCGTCACCACTGCACCAAACGCGCCGCCGAGGCGGAAGAACAGCGGTTCGCCGATAAGGTAATCAATATAGCCGAGGACGACAGCTCCGAAGAGAACCCAGAAAGCAGCACAGACGGTGAACTTGAGCAAGCCCGTCTTTGCCGGACGAAGCAATTTCTCGGCACACATTCCGAGTAGCGCGATCAGCACCGCACTCGCCAGACCAAAACCGTTATGCACCATCAAGAATACCAACGCAGCACCCGGCAGACCCATCCAATTCTGGATCTCCAAGCGGTTATTCGCGCGCTCGGCACGTGACATCTCAAGAATAGAGAAGTCCGCGTCGCCCGTAAAGAAGAAACTGATGAAAGCAATAGCCAGATAAAGCGTAAACAGCCCCAACACAACTCCGCAAATCACGCGGAACTGTTCAGACTGAACGCCTGTCTTCACTTTGCCGGCAATCGAACTGAGGTTCTTGGGGTCGGTGAGAGAATCTATGAATTTGTCTTCCGCTTCATTGCGGGCTTTAGAGGGTCTTTTTGCCATAACTTAATACGCACGTATATAATTTTGCTACAAAGATACAAAAAAAATACCAAATTTGCAAATTTTTTGTCAAAAATGTGGAAAAATATATAAAAATATGCATTTTGTTTGCAAATGTCAAATATTTTTTGTATCTTTGTCGCCAAATTATGCATTGAGGTAAATAATTACCTCCTATGGGCAGATGGAAGATCTCCAACATACAGGTGACGATGCTATCCGGCACGCCGGGATAGTGGAACGTGTGCAGGGCGATATGGCGGTGGTTCGTATTGCGCAGACGAGTGCCTGTGCCGGTTGTCACGCAGCGAAGATGTGTATGGCATCGGAGAGCCGGGAGAAAAGGATAGAGGCGCGGATGACTGAGCCGGTGAATGTAGGGGATGAAGTTGAGGTTATGGTGCGCGAGCAGGCTGGTTGGCTGGCAGTGTGTCTGGCTTATGTTATACCGTTCTTGCTGCTTGTGGCGGCAGTTGCGGGGTTCGATAAGATGGGTTGGAGTGAGGCGAAGGCGGGGACAGCGGCGCTGGTGAGTGTGGCAGTGTATTACATCATCTTACGAATGTTCCGCGACAAGTTACAGCGCAAATTCACGTTTTGGGTTAGACCGCTTCGCTGAAAGAGTAAAGACCGCTTCAATGCACCCCACTGCCTGTTAGTTGTGGGGACCCCGCCGCTGAAAGAATAAAGACAAGAATGAAACGAATATAAACAAAAACAGATATGTCAATACTTTTATCACTACTCGTATTAGGACTGACGGGATTGATTGCATCGATCCTGTTATATGTGGTGGCTCGTCAGTTTGCTGTGGAGGAAGACCCGCGGATCGACTTGGTGCAAGCCGTATTGCCGGGTGCTAACTGCGGCGGCTGCGGATTTGCGGGCTGCCGGAACTTTGCAGAGGCGTGCGTCAAGCAAGGCAACATAACCGGCCTCAGTTGCCCTGTGGGCGGCGAGCCTGTTATGGATCAGGTGGCTGCAATCCTTGTGCCGGCTGCAGAGGCTGAGGCTTCGAAGGAAACGGCTCAGGCTGGAGCGTTCACCCCGCAACGTGCGGTAGCACTGGGTGCGCCGGATGTGCTGGTAAGCGACCCGAAGTGCGCCGAGGTAATCAAATCGTTGCCCACACCAAGGGCGGTGTTCCCGAACCTGCTTCAGCACTTAGGATAACGTGATCCGCCATGTATGGCGGATACAAAACGAAGAATCATAAAAGAAGGAATATGAAGAATACATTTTGTATAGGCGGAGTACATCCGCATGACAACAAGGCGTACTCTGCACACAAGGCGATCGTGGAGGCTCCGCTGCCCAAACAGGCGGCAGTGCTGCTGTCGCAACACATCGGTGCGCCGGCACAACCCGTAGTGGCTGTGGGCGACAAGGTGCAGGTAGGAACGCTGCTCGCCAAGGCGGGAGGCTTTGTGAGTGCTCCTGTTCATTCGCCGGTAAGCGGCAAAGTGGCGAAGATAGACAATGTGTTGGACGGTCAGGGCGTACCTGCTCCGGCGATCTTTATCGACGTTGAGGGCGACGAGTGGCTGCCGACCATCGACCGTTCGGCTACCCTCATCCATGAGTGCACATTGGAGCCGAAGGATATCATCCAGAAGATTCAGGATGCAGGTATCGTGGGTCTGGGTGGCGCGTGCTTCCCGACACACGTGAAGCTGATGCCTCCTCCGGGCAAGAAAGCCGAGGTGCTGATAGTGAACGGCGTAGAGTGCGAACCGTACTTGACCAACGACCATCAGCTGATGCTGGAGCACGGCGAGGAGATCATCGTGGGCATCAAGATCGTGATGAAGGCTCTCGGTGTGAACCGCGCTATCATCGGCATCGAGGCGAACAAACCCGACGCTATACAGCACATGAGCGAGTTAGCATCCAGAGTACTTGGTATTGAGGTGCGTGCACTGAAAGTGAAGTATCCGCAAGGCGGTGAGAAACAGCTGATTGATGCATGTATAGGTCGTCAAGTTCCGTCAGGCGCGCTGCCTATCGAGACAGGCGCTGTGGTGGATAACGTGGCTACGTTGTTTGCTATCTATGAGGCTGTTCAGAAGAACAAACCGCTGATCTCCCGCGTGATGACTATTACGGGTAAGAATGTGAAGAAGCCGGGTAACTACCTTGTTCGTTTCGGCACACCGACCGCTCAACTCGTAGAGATGGTAGGCGGCGTGCCTGAGCGCACGGGCGAGGTGATTGCCGGTGGTCCGATGATGGGACGGAGTATGTCGAACATCGAAACAATGCCTGCCAACAAACGAATGAGTGCTTTGCTGTTCATGCCGGAGGACGAGTGCTATCGTCCGCAGCCGTCGCCGTGTATCCGTTGCGCAAAGTGCGTAGAGGCATGCCCGATGGGTTTGGAGCCGTACTTGCTGTCGAGCATGGCGAAAGGCGAAGAGTGGGAAGAGATGGAGAAACACAAAGTAATGGACTGCATCGATTGCGGTTCGTGTGTGTTTACCTGCCCTGCTCACCGTCCGCTGCTTGACGGAATACGCGCAGGCAAAGGCAAAGTGGGCGCAATGATCCGCGAAAGACAGGCTGCTGCGAAGAAATAAATCGTAAATCGTAAATTCGTAAATCGTAAATATTATGAGTCAACTCATGACATCTGCGGCTCCGCATGTGCATAGCGGAGACAGTGTGCAGAAAAACATGCTTCTGGTCATTGTGGCGTTGCTGCCGGCGTTTGCTGTCAGTCTCGTTGCGTTTGGCTGGGGAGCACTCATCACCACGGTGATCAGTATAGCCGTTTGTGTGCTGACGGAGTGGTGCATAACGAAGTATATGCTCAAGCAGCAGCCGTCGCTGTTGGATTTGAGTGCAGTGCTGACAGGTCTGCTGTTGGCGATGAACCTGCCGAGTAACCTGCCTTGGTGGATGACCGTTCTGGGCGCAATATTCGCCATCGGTATCGGTAAGATGGTGTTCGGCGGCATTGGTCAGAACGTATTCAACCCGGCTTTGGTAGGCCGTGTGTTCCTGCTCATCTCATTCCCGGCAGCTATGACGACCTGGCCTGTAGCAAAGGGCTTTGCGACAAGTTACCTTGATGCCGAAACAGCCGCTACGCCGCTTTCGTACATGAAGCATGCCGTGCTGGAAGGTCAGCAGTTTGAACTGGAGAGTCTGAAGGATGCGTTCCTGAGCTGTGTGCCGGAGCATATCATGGGCGGTTCAATGGGTGAGATCAGTGCATTGGCGCTGCTCATCGGCGGTATATTCCTTATATGTACGCGCGTAATAAGCTGGCATATACCAGTTTCGATTCTGGGCACGGTGGCTGTGTTCACGGCTATATTGAGTGCCTGCGGTATAGGTAGCGGTCCGATGACTCACCTGCTGACCGGTGGTGTGATGCTCGGTGCTATATTCATGGCAACGGACTATGTGACCAGCCCGATGACGGCTTGGGGTAAGATCATCTTCGGCGTAGGCATCGGCGTGATTGTCGTTGTTATCCGTACGTGGGGTGCTTACCCGGAAGGTATGTCGTTTGCTATCCTGATCATGAACGGCTGCGTGCCTTTGCTCAATCGCATTGCACCCAAACGCTTCGGCGAAGTCGCTAAAAAATAGACCGCTGCGCTAAAAGAATAAAGACCGCAGCCAATATTGGCTGCTAAAAGACAAAAGACAATGAAGAAGTTAGAAAGTACACTGAAGAATATGATGCTCTCCCTGACCTGCATCACGATTGTGGCAGGTGCGGCGTTGGCAGGTGTGAACATGCTGACCGAGGAGACGATCAATGCCCAGAAAGAGGCGCAGAAACAGGCGGCTATCTCCGCTGTGCTGCCGGCTCATGCACGCATTGCTGATGCCGAAGCATCTGAGGGGCTGGTAATCTACCGTGCGTACGACGCCAACGAGGAGTTTGTGGGTGCGGCTGTGCAGACCGAGACCAACGGCTTTGGCGGGAAGATCAAACTGATGGTAGGTTTTGATGCCGACGACCGCATTGTGGATTATGCTATCCTCGAGCACGCGGAAACGCCGGGTTTGGGTTCGCATATTGTGCTGTGGTTCAAGAACGGTGATAAGCCCGGACAGAACATCATCGGTCGTAAGGCTGACGGTCATCTGACCGTAAGCAAGGACGGCGGTGAGGTGGATGCCATCACGGCGGCTACCATCTCGTCACGTGCGTTCCTGGGTGCGGTGAATGCCGCTTATGCCGGATTGCACGGACACGATGCCTTCACCGGCGCCAGCAAGCGACATCACCCTGCTCCCGAAGCCGAGGAGGCAGAGGCTGTTGAGGAAGAAGTTGTAGAAGTTGAGGTAACGGAAATTGTTAAACCCGAATAATGCGAGACACTATGAATAATTCATCTAAAACATTGTTGAACGGCATCTTTAAGGAGAACCCGACGTTCGCCTTGGTGCTGGGTATGTGTCCGACACTCGCCACGACGACATCCGCTATCAACGGTATGTCAATGGGTCTGGCGACGATGTTCGTGCTCATCTGCTCGAACGTGGTTATTTCGATGCTCAAGAACGTGATCCCCGACAAGGTGCGTATTCCTGCGTTTATTGTGGTGATCGCAACGTTTGTGACCATCGTCGAGATGCTGATGAAGGCTTATACGCCGGCAATCTATGACGTGTTAGGTCTGTTTATTCCGCTGATCGTAGTGAACTGTATCGTGCTCGGTCGCGCTGAGGCGTTTGCTGCCAAGAACAGCGTAGGTCTGTCTGCACTGGACGGCATCGGTATGGGTCTGGGCTTCACGCTGTCGCTAACAGTGATCGGTATCATCCGTGAGCTGCTCGGTACAGGTACCTGCTTCGGGCTGAACATTATCCCCGACAACTACGGAATGTTGCTGTTTGTGCTGGCTCCGGGTGCATTCATTGTGCTGGGCCTGCTGATGGGATTGTTCCAGAAGTATGTGAAGAAGTAAAATAGACCGCTTCGCTAAAAGAATAAAGACCGCAGCCGATGGCTGCTAAAAGACAAAAGACCGTAGCAAAGGCTACTAAAAGACAAATAGATTATGTTATACTTCTTGATATTTATATCGGCGATATTTGTTAACAATATCGTATTGAGTCAGTTCTTGGGAATATGTCCGTTTTTGGGCGTAAGTAAGAAGATCGACACCGCGCTGGGCATGGGTGCAGCCGTAACGTTCGTGCTCGTACTTGCTACCATCGTAACCTATCTGTTGCAGATGTTGCTCGACTCGTTCGGACTCGGCTTCTTGCAGACTATCCTGTTTATCTTAGTGATCGCCACGCTGGTGCAGATGATCGAGATCATTCTGAAGAAGATCTCTCCGTCGCTGTATCAGGCGCTGGGTGTGTTCCTGCCGCTGATCACCACCAACTGCTGCATCCTCGGTGTAGCTATCCTCGTAGCGAACGGTACGAACAAACTCCCTGAAGGCTTGGATCACAACCTGTTGACCGGTACCATATTCGCGCTGGCTACCGCCCTGGGTTTTGCTATCGCATTGGTATTGTTTGCCGGTCTGCGTGAGCAGCTGCGCCGCAACGATGTACCGAAGGCAATGGAGGGAACACCTATCGCCCTCATCACCGCAGGTATCCTCGCTATGGCATTCATGGGCTTCAGCGGAGTAATTTGATACCGCTGTCGTAGGTAAAGATTGCAAAATAACAAAAAATAGGTTGTTTTGCATCAAAAAAGGTAAGCAAATTTGCATTTTTGCTTACTTTTTTTGTACCTTTGCGTCGGTATTAGTTTTATGCGCGCGATATGCGCGTACACAATAGTATAAATAAAGTAAACTTATAAGGTATTTGTGAATACTTTAAGGTATTTTTTTTATTAACTAATTTATTAACAATTATGAAAAAGATTTTATCTATTTTCTGCGCTATGGCTATTGTGCTTAGCGTAAGTGCTGCTCCTTTTGAGAAGAAGGTAGCTGCTCAGAAGATTGATGTTCCTGCTGCTACTCGTATGGAGAAGGTAGTAAAGAACGTTAATCCGGTTCAGCGTGCTCCGAAGGCAACCTCCGCTCTTGAGACGGGTACGTATTACACCCAGAGCGGTACATTTTTAGTGGGCACCAGCAGTGGCTGGCAGGACGCAACGTCCTCTATGCCCTCTGTTGAGGTAACTGTTGACGGAAGCAATGTAACGATTACCGGTTTGGCTTATTGGTTCAAGGAAGATGGTGCCATTGTTGGTACCCTGGAAGGCAACACCATCACATTCGCCAATGGTCAATTGGTTGGCACGGATGACTATGGTGACGAGTTCCTTATTGGCTCCAATGACGGTTCAACGTTGTGTGATATCGTGTTCACCTTCGATCCGGAGGCTAATACGCTGACATCGAACACGAAGTACATTATGGAGAGCGGTTCTGCTACCGAGATGTCGTTGTACTGCTATTGGACAAGTCCGGTCTTCAGCGCAGAAGAGCCTGAGGCTCCGGAAGCAGTTGTGCTGCCTGACGGTGCTACTGTTGTGGAATATGTAATGAATTACACAAAGAGCGGTAGTGCTGAATCCAAGTTTATCAATGTAGCTGTTGTGGATAATGATGTTTATTTCCAAGGCATGAGTAACTATATCCCTAACGCTTGGGTGAAAGGTACGAAAGCCGGAAACGAAGTTACGTTCGCTGGTATGCAGTATATGGGTGAATACGGCTCGTATGGTTCATCCTACTTCTTCTACAATGGTGAGACCGTGTTTACGTTCGATGCTGACGCCAATACGTATAGCGCAACCGGTCAAGTGTACGGCGTACTTGATGGTCAGTACTATGACGGTAACTATACCAACCCTGTTCTGAGCATTCAGGAAGCTGCTGAGGCGATTGATGTAGTAATCGCTGACGCAGAGGGCGAGTATAGCTCATATTACAGCGACATCGTTTATACCCTGACCAATGCTACCAAGGATACAACGTTCGTATTTGACATCAAACTTGAGGCCTCGCAGACAGACGTTGAACTCGGTGCTACCTATACACTGGATGATATGTGGTCGAGCGTAACCTATACTTATGCTAAATTCGGTAGCACAACGGTTAGCTTGGCGAAGGTTAATTTTGTAAAGACCCTGAAGAATGATGGCTTGGCTCACATCGAGGCTGAGGTAACCGACAAGGATCTGAACGTATATAACCTTGTATATGACGAGAAGCCGATTGAACCTTCGGGCGAAGAGTTTGACTTGTTCTTTGACGTCGCGATGGCTGTTCCGATGTATTACACCGACATCAATGCTTGGGAGTTCTACACGAAGTCTGTATCGGGCGACAGCGTTGTAGCGTTTGTAATCAATAGCGACAATGCAGAGAGCGGAGCCGGTACATATACCAAGGCTGATCTTAATATGGAGTATAGCGGTATCGTAATCGGTGAAAATGTTGTTAAGATTTATTCGGCAGCGATTACCGTAACCGAAACAGAGGAGCGTATTGATGTAGTAGCTACCGTTCTTGGTAAGGATGCTGTTACCTATAACATTAAGATGTTCTTCGTTACACCTGTAGCTGCAGAGCAAGAGTCGCTTACTGCTACTAACTTGGAGACCAACACGAATTATTTCTCATCGTATGGTATCGTACGCTTTGCTGCTTCTGACGAGAACAATGCAATTGATCTGACAGTTACTGTTCCCGGAATTGACGCTCAGATGGCAGGTGTATATGCTGCCGGAACAGATTTTACCGGTACTATTACTCCTGCAGAAGGTGCAGAGGTTGAGATCTTCAGCGGTTCGATTACCATTGCCGTATCTGAGGAAGGCGGTGTGACCATCACCGGTACTGTATTGGGCACCAACAACGTTGAGTACACCCTTAACCTGTCTCGCGAGCCGCAGGAGACCAATATCACCATCGGCGAAATTGCAAGTGAGTATCGCTCATACAACGGAGATATCAAGTACACTCTGTACAGCGAGGACGGCTCATATCGTTTCTTCTTCGCAATCACTCTGCCGGAAGGTCAAGAGGACATTGAGCTTAACAAGGTTTACACGTTCACCGAAGACATGGGTGCAAATACCAACCGCTCGTACGGTATGGATATGACAAGCTATAACTACATCGATTATGCTGAGGCTACGTTCGTAAAGACGATTGTGAATAATGCAGAGCACATTGAGGCTGCTATCCTTGACGTGAACGGTGACAAGTGGAACCTGACCTATCAGGGTCAACCTACCGCTGTTGAGAACGTAGAGGCTGCACAGAAGGCTGCTAAGCGCATTGAGAACGGTATGCTGATCATCCGCGCTAACGGTAAGGATTACAACGCACAGGGTGCTGTGATCCGTTAAGCGATCGAGTGATAAACTTAGATAAAATTAGAGCGTGCTCACGAGCATGCTCTAATTTTATTGTGTGGTTGGGTAGACGGTAGGTTAACGACTAAGGAACGACCAACGAACAACTAACGAACAACTAACGGTTGGAACGAGATTTGTCCACGAATTAAGCGAATTAAACGAATTATTGTGCGGATTCGAGGGAGCGGATTTGGGTGAGAGTTTGGCGGAGAGTGCGCTTGCGCTCGTCGATCTCGTTGGAGAGATTCGGGATACGCGCTTGCAGCGAAGCGCGTGTGGCTTTATCCGCATCGTAATACTGATGACGCAGGCTGTCAAGCATCTCGATTGCCTGAGATTGTGTTTGTTCGAGCCGGATGTATTGCTCGTACAGAACACGCGCCGAGTCGCTGCGGAAATCCGAGAGCGAGGTGTAGGTGATGTCGTTGTTCAGGACGAAGAAGATCGAGTCAGCATCGGCGTGTGCATTGGTCGAAAGAGGGCGGTTTGAGGGGTTATTGGATGCATATTCCACCGATGTTCCCCCGATAATGCCCCGATATTCCCGTACATTTGTACGGATTTCGGACACTTCCCCGAAGGACTGCGTACTGCTACTCAAGAGCGGGATCAGGCTGTCGAGTCGTGCGAGGGCAACAAGTTCGTTGTCGGGCAGCCCGCGCAGGAACGTGCGTTCGCCAAGAGCAATCTGATAGACGTCGACCGAGTCGACTCGGGTTGTGGCTAAGGAGTCGTCGGCAGCAGTTAAGCAATGGCGGTTGGTAGCGAAGAACGCATAGCCGTTCGTCTCGTCCGCAGCGTAGAGGTAATCATCGGCGGGCG
>CAJOFU010000018.1:0-22676 GCA_905233935.1 Paludibacteraceae bacterium | reverse complement strand
TAATCCGCCCTCACGGTCGGAAGAGAAATAGAGCGTTGCACCATCGGTGAGCACAAACGGGTAGTTGGTTACCGAGCCGCTGTTGACAGCCGGGCTGAGTGTATCGGGTTCTTCCCAGTTGTGCAAGAGCCGCTGCTGGCTGACGAGCAGAGTACGTGTGGTGGTAAGGCTGTCGATGGTATCGGTGACGCTGACAGAGTAATAGCGCCGGTCACTGCGTTGGGTGGTAAAACTGCTGCCGAGGGAGTCGAGCCGGAGCGTACCGTTCTCTTCGCTGATGGCATAAGCACTGAGCAGATCGGCTTTCGGTACGCGCTTGACGCTGAGTACCTCAATGCGACTGACGTGCTTGAGGTAACGGGCTATAACCCCGGCTGAGGCTATGCGTTGTTGCACGTGCGGCCAACGCTCATGTTCCTCGTTGATGTTAGGCAGAAATGCTTCGTAGGCGGCTATTGCCTCGGGCATACGCCATTGCTGATAATAGATCTCACCGAGGAAGAAGTCGCGGAGTGGGTACTTGGTTCCCGCCTTGCGGCAGCAGCGAGGTCGCCAAGTTCCTGTGCACAGCGTGCCGAGCGATAGATATAGAGCGGGTTGGTAGGCTGCTTGCGGAGCAAGGCGTCATAGATAGCGCGTGCTTCGGCGTATTCGCGAGCATTGAACAATTCGTCTGCCTGCTTGGCACTCTGGGCGTAACCTGACAAGGTTAGCAGCAGAAAAAACAATATAGATAGATACTGACGCATAGTAATTTCACAAATCGGGCGCAAAGATACGATTTTTTTTTGATAAAAACAAAAAAATAGTGAAAATAATTTGCAAATGTCAAGATTTTTTTGTATCTTTGCAGCGTAATTCCGACAAATGGGGTATTAGCTCATCTGGTAGAGCGTAACGTTCGCAATGTTAAGGTAAGGGGTTCGAGTCCCCTATACTCCACTCACAAACCCGGACTATCGCCGGCCTTGTGGGAGTATGAGAGGGGACTCGATACCCCGGTTCTTATCTCCGGCTTCGCCTGCGAACGATTATTGCCAAGGCAATTTTCGAGTCCCCTATACTCCACTTTTCAAACACTATTCGAATTATGAAAAAATCAATACTATTTGCAGTTCTGCCGTTGATGATGGCGAGTTGCGGTGTGGCACGTATTGTGACCGTAGCACCGGAGCCGGTAGTGGTTAAGGCTGCCCCGGAAACAGTTGCAGTTGTTCAACCCCAACCTCAAACGCAGGTGGTATATACGCAGCCGGTGAGCACGACTGTAACCTATCCGCGTACGAACACAACCCGTACGACTACGATAGAGGTTACGCCTATCACACAGGACATAAGCCTTTATCTTGATCTGCAGGCAGTTGCCGCGGCTTTTGCGCAGGCAAACAGTGTAGAGGAGTTTGAGATGATCCTGAACTCGAACTCGTACATAATCTCGAACCTCGATCTGAACCGCGACGGGTATATTGATTACCTTCGCGTGTTGGAGACTCTGGACGGACACACGCACGTGCTGCTTATCCAAGCTGTGCTGGCAGCGAACATCTATCAGGATGTAGCTACGTTGGTTGTAGAGATGGGTTATGCTACGCCGTACGTTCAGGTGATCGGTGCGCCGTATATCTACGGAGCGAACTACATCATCGAGCCGGTATATTACAAACGACCGCCGCTGTTTGACCGTTTCGGACGTCCGACGTATGTGCATTGGCGTTCGCCGTATTACTGGGATCACTTCCCCAGCCATTACGGACATCATGAGCCTTACCACCTCGGGCACTATCAGGCGTACGTGACGACGTTTATGGAGCATCACCACTACTGCCATAACGTGCACTATGTGGATCATTACCACTATGCGAACTATGCTGATGTGTGCCGTCCTGTATCGCGAGGCGACTACGCGCAGCAACACCCCGAGCAGTCGTTCTCGCGCCGTACGACAGCTACGTATATTCCCGCAGGCAGCCAGACAGCTACGCGTGTGACGAATGCACGTCAGTTGCAGCAGGCTGTCGAGCAATCCGGCGGTACGAAGAGCACGAGTGCAAGTACCCGTAGCAGTTCAACAAGCAGTAGCACGAGTGCAACGAGCACGCGCAGCAGCTCTACATCCTCGACGAGCACACGCACTACGACCGCTCAGCCTGCTACGCGCACGGGTAGCACGCAGCAAAGGCAGGACGTAGCGCCGCAGACGCGCAGCAGCCAAGCGCAGACTCAGTCGCAGACAACAACCCGCGTGCGTACCTCCGGCACAGCCAGCACAACGCGCACGCCGGCAGCAAGTTCTACCCGTAGCACAAGCACCAGCACCCGCAGCGGTTCGTCAACGCGCAGATAAGTGAACTGGAGAACAGCTTCATATCGCATCAGAAGTTATGTCCGCCATCAGTTGACAGCGTGGCATACAGGCGGCGAAGGTGTGCATTCGCCTACGCTGTTCTACATCGTGCGAATGGTGATGTATGACGACAATGCCTACTATGCATACCCGAAGATCGAACAACAGCGCAAACGGTACAGAGTACGGATGTTGTGAGTTATACTGATTATGGTACGGGTGCGCGCGTGCGAGGAGAGAAAGCGGCAGTTGTAACCCGCCGCGTGGCAGATATAGCGCGCAGGCATCTTGAGTCGCCGTCCATCGGGCAGTTGCTGTTCAGGCTGGTGAACTACCTGACGGGTGTGTCACAGGAGCCCCTGACGATCGTGGAACTTGGTACGTCACTGGGCATAACGACCGCGTATCTGGCAACGCCGTCGGAACGTAACACCGTGCAGACCTACGAGGGAGCGGAAGACGTGGCGGATGCGGCTATGGAAGTGTGGCGCGAGTTGGAGATACGGAACATCGTTCCCGTGATCGGCAATATAGACGAGACGCTGAAGCAGTACAAGGCGAAGAAGACCGATTTGGCGTTTATCGATGCCAACCACACGTACGAAGCCACGCTGCGGTACTTCCGGCAGTTGCTGCCATCGGCTGTGCAACATTCGATATACGTGATCGACGACATACACCACTCGCCTGAGATGGAGCGTGCGTGGCATGAGATACAGGCGATGAAAGAGGTGACAAGCACGATTGACTGCTATCACGTGGGGTTGGTGTTCTTTAACAAGCACTATATCAGGAAGGATTATAGGATGAGAATTTGAGATTTATGATATATACAAAAACAGGAGACAAGGGTACGACGTCGCTGGCGAACGGCGAGCGTGTGAGCAAGTGCGATGCGCATATTGAGGCTTACGGGACGGCGGATGAGTTGAACTCGTTCTTCGGCTGGCTGCGGGCGTTGCTTGAGCAGTTGCCGCAGGACGGAATGAGCGTACATGCCGTGCAGATAGCCACGGTGCAGAACAAGCTGTTCAATCTCGGTGCGTTTCTGTCCTTCGCACCGGGCGAGTGGCTGACGGAAACCGATGTGCGGGATGTTGAGCAGTGGATCGATGCCATACAGGCAGAGTTGCCGCCACAGCACGCGTTTATCCTGCCGGCAGGAAGCGAAGCGATCGCTGCAGCGCATATATGCCGGACGGTGACCCGCAGGCTGGAGCGACAGATGGTGCGTTTGGCAGAAAACAATCTGCAAAATGAAGAGGAAAATGCAACGCAAAAAGAAGACCTGATGCGAGCGATCCGTTGGGTGAATAGATTGTCGGATTATTGCTTCGTTTTGGCACGAAAATGCACCATTATACAGAAAAAATCGCCTATTGAGTGGAAAAAATAAAAAAAAATGCAAAAAAACTTGCATATTTCGATTTTTTTTTGTACCTTTGCGCGAAATTTTGTGAACTATGCATGAACTATGCGCCCAAAAGCGCACTTCTTGCGTATGTAAACGATAGTAAGACAACACTATGTATTGGAATTTGGAATTAGCATCGAAACTGGAAGATGCTCCTTGGCCTGCAACGCGGGACGAGTTGTTGGATTATGCGCAACGCACGGGTGCGCCTATGGAGGTGATTGAGAACCTCAACGAGATTGAGGATGACGAGGAGGAATTCGAGTCAATAGAGGATCTGTGGCCGGACTTTCCGACCAAGGATGATTTCTTCTTTGACGAAGAGGAGTATTGATCCTAAGCAAGTAGGATGCAAATCATTGTTGGCGTGAGCGTGAAGCGGTTGGTTCTGTTATTTAGTGTCGTACTATGTGGCGCAGCAGTAATGCGAGCACAATTCGACCCGCAGATAGGCCAATACATGTATCTGCCAACCGCCTATAACCCCGCAGCGGCGGGTGATGACGACCTGATGAAGGTAGCCGGAATGCACCGGATGCAGTTCACGGGGATAAAGAACGCCCCGATGACAACGTACTTCTCTTTCAGTTCGCCGTTCGTAATAGGCAAAACAAAACATGCTGCAGGGGTCAGGTTCATGAACGACAAGTTCGGATTGTTCTCCAACCAAGCGTTGCATGCGCAGTATGCGTACAAGCACCGCATAGGCAAGGGCTATTTGTCGGTCGGCGTTGATTTAGGATTTGCGAACATCAGTTTTGCCAAAGACAGTGTTCACGTACCTGATGCCGAATATTTCTCATCGACAGACCAAGCATTGCCGACCGGTCAAGGCGGAAATGCCATGACATTTGACATGGGAGCAGGAATATGGTATTCGGCGCCGACATGGTGGGTAGGAGCCAGTATGAGTCACCTGACGTTCCCGACCCTGCATTGGAGCGATGAGTCGGATTTCCACCTGAAAGGTACGATGTACGTAACCGGCGGATACAATTGGAGACTGAGGAACAAGAACTGGGTACTGAAACCTTCCGCACTGGTGATGACGGATTTCAGGGAGTGGGACATCAACATCAGCATGATGGCTGAGCTCAAAGAGAAGTACCGCTTCGGACTGAGCTACCGCATTCTCGGAAACGTGGGAATACTGTTGGGCATAGACATTATATCGGGACTGCAGTTAGGTTACACCTACGAGATACCGACATCGGCATTGATATACGAGAGCTACGGCTCACACGAGATATACTTGGCATACGGGTTTGATATACTCAAGCCAAAGCGGACAAACCGCTACAAGAGCGTACGCTACCTGTAACAAGACAAACAACAAACAACGAAACAAAAACAATTTTTTATCGATATGAAATTGAAAACTATTCTGCCAATTCTGGCGCTTATGATTGCGTTTACGGGCTGCAACAAGCCTGCAGGAGAATTGGTGGGTGCACAGAAAAAGACAAAGAAGTTCTCTGAAGCCGATCCGTTTGGAATGCTGCTGATCAGAAAAGGCAGTTTTATGAAAGGCGAGAACACACAGTCGAACCTGTTCACATTGCCGGACAACAAGGTTATGTCCACCGTGGATGCGTTCTGGATGGACGAGACGGAGGTTACGAACAACGAGTACAAGCAGTTTGTGCTGTGGGTTCGTGACTCGATTGCCATGACGCTGCTTAGTCAAGAGTTCATTGCCAATGAAGAATTTTCTGAAGGAGCACAGTTCGTGATTATTCCGAAGGAGGTTGAGGAAGGTGAAAACGAAGAAGAACACATAAAACTTGATACAGCACTGAACTGGTTGGCATCGAACAAGATTCCATGGAAGAAGTACAAAACAGATCCCGTAATACACAGGATTCTGCGTCCGCTGTTCTATTCCGACAACACTTTCAACACCAACCGTATGCACTACCACTACTCGTGGAAGAACTACGATCAGGCGAAGTTGCAGGAGAACAAGTTCGATGTAGCCAAGGGTAAGTACCCCGATAATGCCAAAGCACGTGTTGACTCGTTCTGGGTGGATGAGAACGGTGTGATCTTCGACACCACGATCATTCGCAAGCTCGTGGAACCAAAAGACCTCTACACCGAGTGTATCATCAACATCTATCCGGATACGATGGTGTGGATTCGTGACTTCCAGTATGCGTTCAACGACCCGAAGATGCTCAAGTATTTTGCTCACGAGGGTTATGCCAACTATCCTGTCGTAGGTATTACGTGGGAGCAGGCACACGCGTTCTGCAACTGGCGTACGAAGATCATGGAGGACAACACCAAGATTGACGCCCACATGTACCGTCTGCCGACGGAGGGCGAGTGGGAGTACGCTGCACGTGGTGGTAGAAAGATGGCTGCATACCCTTGGGGCGGCAATTACGTTCGCGACTACAAGGGTTGCTTCCTTGCCAACTTCAAGCCATATCACGGTGCGTACAACGATGATACGGGCAACGGTCCGATGGCTGTAGCTTCGTATCGTCCGAACGACTTCGGTCTGTTCGACATGGCAGGCAACGTATCGGAGTGGACGATGGAGTCGTTTACGCCGACAGCCAGCGCCATCATCCATGACTACAACCCGAACCACGCCTATATGGCACGTAAGAACGACCCCGACCAGTTGAAGCGCAAAGTCATCAAAGGCGGTAGCTGGAAGGATGTAAAAGACTACCTGCAGTGCGGCGCGCGCGATTATGAGTACCAGTACGAGAGTCGTCCGTACATCGGATTCCGTTGCGTACGTTCGTACATCGGAGAATAATAGTCAAAAGTCGAAAGACGAAAGGCTGACTCAAAAAAAGAAAATATAGTTAACATTAAGTTATAAATTTAAATTTCTAAAAAAATGGCTACAGAAGCTAAGAAAAAAGGAGCTCTTGCACGTTTTTGGGCAGGCGATCTTCCTTGGTACACATCGTACAATGGTCAACGTCTTACAGGTATCGTTTATTCAGTTGGTGCCGCAGTCGTAATCGTAGGTGCATTGTTTAAAATTCTTCACTTGGCTGGTGCTACCGAGATGCTTTTCGCAGGTATGATCACCGAGGCTGTGTTGTTCGTTATCGGTGTATTGGACGCACCTCACCCCGTTTATGAGTGGGAGCACGTATTCCCGCAACTTATCACACTTGAGCACGGTGCACAACCTGATCATTATGCTGAATTCAGCGAGCGTGAGAAACCGACTCTGCTCGGCACAAACACTCCTGCTGCTGCAGGTCCGGTCAGCGGTAGCGCTGCAGGCGTAACTGTCAGCCCGTTGTCGGAGAAGGATCAGGCAACCCTGTCAGAAGGCATCCAGAAACTCGCCAAGACAGCACAGCAACTGAATGATCTCGGCAAGGTTGCCGAAGGAACAGCCAAACTCGGTGAGAAGATGGAGATTGCCGGTGTTGCTATGGATAAGTTCGCTACGTCCGCTACGAACATGTCCGGACAGACTGAGGCTTACGAGAAGGGTCTGAACGCAGTGAACGCCAACCTGAACAACCTCAACGCCGTATATGAACTCCAACTCAAGAATGTACAGGCTCAGTCAGAGGCTCTGAAACTCCAGGCCGACAAGACGAATGCCGCTACCGCTCAAGTTGAGTTGATGGCTGCTGACATGAAGAAAGCCGCTTCTGCCGCTTCTGCCGCTGCCAAGAGCAGTGAGGCTTACGAGGCCGCTGCCAAGCAATTGGCTGCACAGGTTGCAGATCTCAACAAGGTTTATGGGAATATGCTCAATGCACTTGCTTAAGCAACCCGTTTCCGAGATATTAACAGAATTATAAACTGATCTCATCGGATACATCCTAGACTTTAATCGAGGTTAAGTCGAGAGTAAACCGTAGAGATATAAATCCAGAATTTCAGAAATGGGTGGAGCAAAAAACTGTCCGGAAACCCCGAGACAAAAAATGATTGGTATGATGTACCTCGTGCTTACCGCCATGTTGGCGTTGAACGTAAGTACGAACGTGCTGAATGCATTCGGTTTGGTGGATAAGAGTTTGCACATTTCTTTGGAAAATGCCGAAGAGCAGAATGAGCAGCAATACACCCGCTTTGAGCAGATGTATCATGACACTCCGGATAAATTCACACAAAACAATTCGAACTATTATGAGCGAATAGACTCGCTGCGCGCTGCATCTGACAGTCTATTCAATTATATTGAGAACTTCAAACGCGAAGTTCACCGTTTGGTGGACGGTCCCGAAGTTCCCGATAGCATTATTACGCGCAAAATTGAAGGTATGTCTGACTTCGACAGCCCGAGCCGTTATGCAAAAGCTATGTTTGATCCCGTATCAGGCAAACCTAACGGTGTAGAACTGCGTGAACGTATCACAAGGTATCGCGAGCAATTGGTGAAGATCCGCCGTGCAGAGCCGAGACTCACTCCGCGTCCCGGTCAATCGCAGGAACGCTTTGAGCGCTTCAACCAGATACTTGCCGAAGTGCGTGAGAATATTAACCAAGTATTCGCTACCGACTCTGCACCTGACAACAGCGGACTGATGCTGTCATGGGAGGAAGTAATCTTCGAAGGTATGCCTGTAGGTGCTTGTATGGCAATCCTTACCAAGTACCAGAACGATATCCGTGCATTCGAAGGAAAAACCTTGTCATGGTTCCAAACCCAGTTAGGTAGTCAGGACTACAAGGCTAACTATATTCAAGCCTACGTAATCCCGAAATCTTCCTACGTACTGCAAGGCGGACAATATGAGGCGCAGATTATTCTTGCCGCTGTGGATACCACCGACAAACCTCATTATTTTGTTGATGGCGTTGAACTTGGCGAAGACGGTATCTTCCGTGCTTCGGCTACGTCCGTTGGTGTTCACCCCTTCAGCGGTAAGGTTCAGTACAGAAAAGGTCGTCGTATGGCTGAGGTTGAGTTCTCTTCACAGTACGAAGTGGGACAACCGTCTGCCAGCGTGATGAACCATGATCTGAACATCATCTATCGTGACTATAACAACAAATATGTTGTGTCAGCTCCGGGTGTGACAGATAGTCAGTTGAAGTTGAATGTAAGCGGCGCAACGGTAAAACGTGAAGGAAAATTCTATATCGTGCGTCCGACTGCTGATGCCAAGACCGTCAAGTTGTCAGTAATGGCAGACATGAGCGGGAAAATGGTTCAGATGTACGAAAACACCTACAAGGTGAAGGAATTGCCGACACCTACTCCGTATCTGGTGGATAACGGCAAGCAGGTTGACGAGCAGAAGACCAAGTTGAAACAACTGAACGATAAAACCATTCTTGAAATCGGTTATGGAGCCGACGGTATATTGGATTTAGGTTTCGAAGTTACCAGTTTCGAGACATATATTCAACGTAAAAGTATCAAGTCAAGCGGCAATAAGTTCTCCAAGACCCAGCTCAAACAGATTAAACAGTTGCAGAAAGGTGACCTTGTTGTCATACAAAGTATCAAATACCGTCAGATGGGCGGCGCAGAGATGACTTACAAAGGCTCTCCGATGGTTCTTATTTTGAACTAACAGGTGTGCTATCGCTTGCAAATTAAATCCTCATAGTATGAAGAGATTACTTATAATTGGCGTATTGATGTGTGCTGCGCTTGGTGTACAAGCGCAACACCGCATCAATTCGTTCTTCAACGAACTGGGAACAGTACGTATCGAGACGCAAGAGTTGGATGAGAATGCTGATACGATTGCTACCATCTTCCACCGTACAGACGATGTGGTGTGGTCGCGAGTGATCTACAGGATCATTGATATGCGTTACAAGCAGAATTACCAGCTCTATTTCCCCACCAATCCTAACGATCCGAAGTATTGGAGTTTGTTCCGCCTGATTATGGATGCCGTGGTGAACGGACGTACAACATTGGATGGCAAACAGGAATATCTGACGTTGTATAATTACAACCCAAGAAGTATCAAGCCATTGTTAAATGACTCTTCGATTATTCCTCGTAACAGGGATTTGCAGAATGCATTTGCAACAGATCCTATACCAGATCCGGATGATCCGACTAATTTCCTTGTCAACTATGATTCGCTGACCAATTCGCTATCGTTGAATACGTACGGTTATATTACTTATGTAAGAAACCAACTTAAGTATCTTACGATGGAGATTGCATTCTTTGACAAGCATACATCACGTTTTTACCAGAAGATAATGGCTATTGCTCCGTTGCATTCGGCAATGAGTGAGGCGAAAGATCCCTATCAGAATCTTCGCGAGCAAGTACGTTTCTGGATATTGTTTGACGAATTACGTCCGTTCATGGCTCGCAAATACATGATTCCATCGAACAACAGTAGCAAGCGTGTAACGTTTGACAACTTCTTCTCCGAGCACTTATATACTTCGTATATAGTCGGTGACGACAACTTGTTCGACCGTATGATTGTGGAAGGTCAGAAAGAACTTACTGAAGAGTTTGTTCATCGAGATCAGGATCGAATATTCAACGAACTGCTGAACACAGAATTGGATTTGTGGGAATACTAATCCATCGCGCAAACAAGAGCAGGTTAACAGCCTGCTCGTTTGCGTTTAGTAGGTTATATAAGTAGTGCTTGTTAACAAGGTGCTTATTGATTATGCAAAAGAAACGAAGATTTTGGAACATGTACGTTACCACCACGGTCAGTATCACGTTGGTACTGTTCTTGGTGGGTTTGGTAGCCATGGTCACATTGTCTGCTCACCGGATGATTGAGCAGGTTAAGCATAATGTCACCCTGACGGTTGTATTGTCGCAGGATGCTGATTCGGCGCAAGTGGAGCGTTGCGGTGTTGTGCTAAAGGCATCGCCGTATTGCCACACGTACCGGTATATATCCCGCGAAGAGGCATTGGAGGAACATATCCGTTCGTTAGGCGATGACCCGGCTCAGTTCTTGGGCTACAATCCGCTGCTTGCATCGTACGAAGTAAGCCTGAATGCTGCGTATGCCAATGCCGACAGTATAGTCGTTGTTGAGCAGCAGATAAGCCGATTGCCATACGTGAAGCAAGTGCTGTATCAGAAGGATCTGGTGGAATTGTTGGAGCATAATATCAGTCAGGTGACGTTGGTTCTGTTAGGCTTGGCAGTGATGCTGTTGCTGATAGCATACGTGCTGATCATCAATACGATCCGCTTGCATGTATATAGCCGTCGTTTCCTGATCAATACGATGCGCCTTGTAGGTGCTACGCCGTGGGTGATCAAACGCCCGTTCATTACGCGCAGTCTGCGTATGGGATGCTGGTCGGCATTGTTGGCACTTGTACTGCAGGCTGGCTTGTTCTACTATGTGCAATACTCGATGAACATTGTACTGATGCCGGTTACGGTAGCCAATGTAGCACTCATTGCAGGAGTCGTGATACTGACCGGTGAACTGCTGACGTTAATCGGTTCGCTGATTGCCGTCAACCGTTATATCCACATGGATACCGAGCGGATGTATTCTATTTAGACCGCTGCGCTGAAAGAGTAAAGACCGCTACGCTAAAAGACAAAAGACAAAAAGATGAAACAATTACCGAAATTCAATGTGCTACTCATAGCCGTGTGCGTGCTGATCATCGTTTTCGGCTTTGCGCTGATGACCGGCGAGCCATCCGGTGCTACTGAGTATAATCCTGATATATTCTCCTACCGCCGCATCACTCTCGGCCCGATGATTTCGCTGGCAGGGTTTGTGCTGATGATTGTAGCCATTCTTTTCCCAAAGAAAAACAAGGAGGATGAACTATGAGTTGGTGGGAAGCATTGCTGTTAGGCATCATTCAGGGTCTGACAGAGTTCTTGCCTGTATCGAGTTCCGGCCATCTTGAGATAGGTCAAGCCGTGTTAGGCACCGCGAGCGAAGAGAATCTGACCTTCGCCGTGGTGGTTCATGCGGCGACTGTTCTGGCTACCATCGTTATTCTTTGGCAAGAGATCCAACAACTATTCAAAGGCACGTTCTTTACCTTGCAATGGAATGAAGAGAAGGATTATGTAGCCAAAATCTGCGTGTCAATGATTCCGGTGTTTGTAGTCGGAATGTTCTTCAAGGACGAGGTGGAAGCCTTCTTCGGCAACGGCTTGCTGCTGGTAGGTATATGCTTAATCATCACCGCACTCTTGCTGTATTTCAGCGAGTGGCTGAGCAAGCGTTTGGCTGCCAAGGGCAGATTCGGTCATGAGGTAACCTACCGCGATGCGTTTGTTATCGGTTTGGCTCAGATGTGTGCCGTTCTGCCGGGATTGAGCCGCAGCGGTACAACGATAGCCACAGGTCTGCTGTGCGGCGTAAAGAAAGAGAGCGTAGCACAATTCTCGTTTCTGATGGTGCTCATACCTATCTTGGGGGAAGCATTTCTCGACCTGATTAAACTATTGAAGGGCGAGATGGTCAGCAGTCTCGGGATTGTTCCGCTGGTTGTGGGATTTGTAGCTGCATTCGTTACCGGCTGTTTTGCCTGCAAGTTCATGTTAGGTATAGTACGCAAGCAGAAACTGGTATATTTCGCCATCTACTGCCTGTGTGCGGGTGCATTCGCAATCATCTGGTCGGTGATCTAAATGGATTTTGTTGAGGGCGAGATATTAGCGTTTGACAAACCGCTGCATTGGACAAGCTTCGATGTTGTCAACCGCGTGCGCAGTATGCTCTGCAGAGCACTGGGTGTGAAGAAGTTGAAGGTCGGTCATGCCGGAACACTTGACCCCTTGGCAACAGGCGTGGTGATCGTCTGCACCGGCAAGCAAACGAAGCACATTGACGAGTTGATGAATCATACCAAGGAGTATGAAGCCGTATTGCAGTTAGGTGCTACCACGCCGAGTTTTGACCTCGAACACCCGATCGATGCAACCTACCCCACGGAGCATATCACGCGCGAACTGATCGACGAAGTGCTGCCGACGTTCAAAGGCGAACAATGGCAAGTGCCACCCGTCTATTCAGCCATGAAGATCAACGGCAAACGTGCATACGAATATGCACGCAAAGGTCAGCAGGATGCAATCGAGATCAAGCCGAAGTTGCTGGTGATTGATGAGATAGAGCTGCTGCACTTCGATGCCGGAACGATGCAACTGACCATACGGGTCGTTTGTTCCAAAGGAACATATATCCGCGCTTTGGCACGCGATATAGGCGAACGGCTGCATTCGGGAGCACACCTCATAGCACTGCGCCGTACACGCGTAGGTGATTATACGCTTGACAGATGCATCACTATAGAGCACCTGCAACAACAATTAACTGAAAATAAATAAATGATTATATGAAACTTAGTGAGTTCAAGTTCAAGTTACCCGAGAACCAGATAGCTCAATTCCCGCCTTTGCATCGTGAGGATGCGAAGTTGTTGGTACTACATCGCACAACAGGAAAGATCGAGCATAAGGTGATCACCAACCTTGTTGAGTATTTCGATGAGCATGATCTGATGGTGTTCAATGACACGAAGGTTTTTCCGGCACGTTTGTACGGTATCAAGGAGAAGACGAACGCCGAGATCGAGGTGTTCCTGCTCCGCGAGCTCAATCACGAGGATTCCTGTTGGGACGCACTGGTTGAACCGGCGCGCAAGATCCGAATAGGTAACAAGCTGTATCTGGATGACGACAACTCGATCATCGGCGAGATTGTGGACAACACAACCTCACGCGGACGTACGATCCGCTTCGAGTCCGACTATACGCCTGACAAACTGGTAGCACAGCTCTATGCGCTCGGCACAACCCCGCTGCCGTCGTATATCCGTCGTCCGATGAAAGCCGAGACGGCGCGCAACTTCCGCAAGGCGTTTATGATCGAGGACGATGCTGAACTTGAACCTATCATCCGCGAGATGGACGAAGAGCGCTATCAGTCGATCTTTGCCAAGAACGTTGGTGCAGTGGCTGCTCCGGCGGCATCGATGCATATCAGCAAGAACATGCTCAAACGCATCGAGATTCGCGGTATCAACTATACGACACTTACCTCTCATGTAGGTTTGGGCAACTTCAAGATTGTGGATGTCGAGGATCTGAACAAGCACAAGGTCGATTCCGAGCAGATTATCATCGAGCGCGAATGCGTTGAGATGGTCAATCATGCCAAGCAGACGAAGAGACGCATCTGTGCCGTCGGCACGGAGGTGATGCGTGCCTTGGAGTCGGTGGCAGGTACGAACGGTCTGATCAAGGAGTACGAGGGGTGGACAAACCGCTTCATCTATCCGCCGTACGACACGCTGGTGCAGTCGGCGTTGCTCGTTAACTTCTACTTCCCGCTGTCGTTGCAACTCATGATGGTAACCGCTTTCGGCGGCTTTGAGAATGTTATGGCAGCATACAAAGAAGCGCTGAAGAAAGATTACAAGTTCGGCGATTACGGTGACGCCATGCTGATTGTGGATTGACGGATTAGGGGATTAGCGGGTTAGCGGATTAGTGGTTATGCAAGTACGAATTTCCAACCGGAGTTTGACAAGCCGTATTTTGAGATCCTGACATCGTTTGTACGTCATGCCTACGCTACCAAAACCTGCTATCCGCCTGCAAGACTTATTTTTCATGCTTTCGACGCGTGCCCTTTCGACAAGGTGCGCGTCGTTATATTAGGTCAAGACCCGTATCACGAACCGGGTCAAGCCGAAGGCTGGGCATTCTCGGTGCCCGAGGGTGTGAGGATCCCGCCAAGTCTGGAGAACATCTACAAGGAACAACAACGCGATTTAGGAATATCTGTGCCGGCATCGGGACATTTGGAGCGTTGGGTGGAACAAGGCGTGCTGCTGCTGAACGCCACGCTGACCGTTGAGGCGCATCGTGCCGGCAGTCATCAAGGCAAAGGTTGGGAAGAACTAACCGATGCCGCCATCATGGCGCTCAACGAACGCCGCCAGCATCTGGTGTTCATGCTTTGGGGCAGTTACGCCCAGCGCAAAGGGCAGTTCATCAACCGCCGCAGACATCTTGTGTTGGAAGCACCCCACCCGAGCCCTCTATCCGCCTATCGCGGGTTCATCGGCTGCGGACATTTCTCTGCGGCGAACGACTATCTACAGCAGCATGGTCTTCCTCCGATTCGTTGGTGACCGTTTATCTGTTATCGTACCACTGCTTGCATAGCGCGCGTAACTGCTGCTCATCGCGGATCAGTTCACGCAATGCCTGCAAGCCCCGCATGTTCCGTTCGCTATTCAGCCACAGGCGCAGGTAGCCGCCTTCGGCATACTTCTCCAACAAGTGCTCCTTGCTGCGTTGGTATAAGGTTTCAAAATCTCCATTTGGAAACAGTTTGGCACTAAATGCCATCGTACGGTGAATCACGGTCTCCGGCTCGATCTGTCGGTCGGCTTCCGCGACGATAGCGCCATAGATGGTGCGTGGAGGGTTCTTGCTACTCGCACGATGATCCTCTACCGCCTCGCACATGATAAGTAGCTGCTCGGGCGTGAACCACTGACGCAAAGTCTCATCCGCCAGAAGGATCTCACCCGAATGAATGTGATGTTTCTCGCGGTCGATGCGCAACCCGAGATCATGGTAGGCGGCAATCGTGTACGCCATGCGTTCGTCTGCATGGTACTCGTGCGCTAACTTGATGCTCTCGCGGATAACCGTCTCGGCGTGGTCACGTTTATGTCCGCCGTCAAATGCCTCGTATTGCGGCAAGATGGATTGTTCGATGTACTCTTGGAAGGTCATGATGTTTTAGTTAAAGTGAGGGATTGCGTGGAAAGTGAGGGATTGCTGCGTAATCCCTACAGTCTGCCGACGGCATCCTGTGCAAAAGAATCAGTGATTTGCTTGCTCAAGTAAACTTGGACAGACAAATCGCTGCTCCTTTTGCGGAAAGTGAGGGATTCGAACCCCCGGTACGACGTAATGCGTACACCACATTTCGAGTGTGGCTCTTTCGACCACTCAGACAACTTTCCGTTCGCTTTGGTCAAAAGCGGTTGCAAAGATAGTATAATTTTATGAATTTTGCAAATCTTTTGGCAAAAAAATGCAAAATTTAGTTCAATTTGCTGCCATTTTGCACACTGCGTATTGATATTTAGGGCAACAATCTCACATAGTGCATGTACGATCCGACACAACACGCAAAAAAAATATGCACAAACACTTGCAAAAATGCTTTTTTTTTTGTATCTTTGCAGGCTGTGAAGCAAATGGAGCGACAAATAGTGTTTTTGTTTCTGTGTTTGCCTTGTATTATCATGCAGGCTCAGATAGGAGGTCAGCAAGTTCAACCTATGCAGACCTCGCTGCAACAGGCTGCAAACGTGACCGTTTCGGCATATACACAAAGCAGTCAGGCGCAGCGTGACAAACAGAACATCGACGATCTGATGGCAGCCATGATGCTCGCCGGTATGTTGCCGGACAACCCCGAGGAAGCATCTGACCTCGGAGACCCCGAAGCGACGGACAACGACCAGAACGCCAACCGCCGCAACCAGCGTGACCGCCGCCGCCGAAACGACCAGCGCAGACGCAATAACCGTAACCGCCAGCAACGTAACGATGACAACAACCGTACACGCACCCGCTATGACCGCAACAAGCGCAGGATAGAGGACGACGCGTCGCCGACGGGAGCGTTGGTATAATTAATTTTGAAATTTGAGATTTAAGAATTTGAAGATTCTGCTAAGCATATTACTGATTGTTGCTTCGCTGCCTATGCAAGCGAAGTCGTTGCCGTTGGACAGTGCCGCCTGGCGTGCTGCCGACCTGCTTGACGGCGGACGGTGGGAGCAGTCGGTAAGCGAAGCCGAAGCGTTGTGGCAACGGTGCGAACGCGAACAGGTAACCGATACCGAGATCCGGTTATTAGTGTTACAGACCCTAAGCGAAGGACTGCAACTGACCGGTCGAACCGAACAGGCTCTCGCCTATACGCGCATCCTGTACCACACAGCCGAGCAAGCAGGACAAGAGTACGAGCAGGAGCAGATAGAAGCCCTGCTTGACATGTCGCGGCAGTATGCTGCCATAGCTAACATCCCTGAAGCGATGCATAATGCAACCGAAGCCCTTGACCGCATGACAGCCTACGTCACACGGCATATGCCTGTGTGGGTGTCACAGGGTGATGTCGAGGCTATCGTCATGGCGGAGGATGTGACATTCGCCAGCCTCAACGCGCTTGAAGACAGTTACATAGCCGCCGACGAGCCGCACCGCGCTATGCTGCGCGACTCGCTGGACTTGGACGGTCGTATCAGCAAGATGCAAACGTTCTGTAGCACAATGGACGGTATGCTGCAATCAGCACAAGGCATACGCCGTGAGGCTTTGGAAGCGGTCAGCGGACTGTATCGCCACTTGCTGTGTCACACCTTGCTGCTCGCACAGCGTATGCAACCCGAGGGCTCCGCATCATTAGTCAAAGGCAGGCAGTACATTGAGCAGGTTCTTCGCGTGACGCGCAAAGACGAACCGGCTTTCATCCGCGCCACGGCACGTATGGCGGTGTGGCATACGCTTGCCGGCAACTACGACAGCACACTCGTCTGGCTCAACCGACTCGAGCAACTCGATACCGACGGCAGTTACCGACAGGTGATAGAGGAGAACAAAGCATGGATAGCTGCCGTGAGCAACAACTGGCAGACAGCTATGCCGCTACTCAGACACCGCTTCACGGAGAAACGCAAGGAGTTGGTGCAGGACTTCTACAACATGACTGCCGAAGCACGGCAACACACATGGCTGTCGAAATACCTGTGGTACTTCCGGCAGAACATCAACCTCTGTGCCGGTGAGGATTTTCCGCCGGATGTTCATGCGTTCCTGTACGACAATCTGCTTGCCGAGAAAGGTATATTGCTCTCTACGGAAACCGAGGTGCTTTCGTTACTCCGCCGTCAGCAGGGTGGCGGACAACTCTGCGACAGCCTGTTTGCCTTGCGTAAGGCGCGTCAGCAGGTGAGCAACTCATCCGAGGCGGAGAGTTACATCGAGCGTTTGCAGCAACTGCTCAACGCCTCGCATGATCTCAATGCCCTCACACGACTGCTCACCCTCGGCTACAAAGACGTGCAGGCGGGATTGAGGGAGCATGACATAGCCGTGGAGTTCGTGGTGTCGGATGACGGAAACGCCAGACAGATGTACGCCCTCGTGCTACGACCGAAATGGGAAGCACCCAAGCTGGTGCGTCTCGGTGAATACAGCACGTTCGTTCCCTTGCAGCAGAACCGCCGGAACATCCTCAACACGGAATACACCCAACGGGTGTGGCAACCCATACTGACCGCCGGACAGATCACTCCGGGTGAACGCATCTATTTTGCACCTGACGGGCTTTTCTACCTGACGGGGATAGAGTATATGTTAGTGGATAGCATGCACACGATGTTCGACACCTACGAGATGCATCGTCTCTCATCCACGCGCGAGCTCTGCCAAGAGGCGCATCATCAGTCATTGCATATTCAGTCGGATACCACCCTACTCTATGGCGGCGTGTGCTACGATGCCGATGGTACGCGCTCGCCGGTGAAGTACCTGCCTGCCACATTGGCGGAGGTCGGGGCTATTGACAGCCTGTTGCCTCACACGGTCATCCGCACCTGTACGGATGCATCCGAGCAGTCGTTCAAAGACCTGTCCGCACATTCGCCACGCATCTTGCACATAGCTACCCACGGTTTCTACCTGCCTGCACCGGCTGCGCAGCAAACGAAGCACGACTTGATGCATTCGCGTCTGTCGTCGGAGAGTATACCTAATATCGAAGATTATGCACTTTCGCGTTCGGGTCTGCTGCTTGCCGGATCGGGTGCGGCGTGGGGTGAACAGAGTTACAAACTGCTGAACGACGGAGTGCTTACCGCCAAGGAGATAGCGATGTTGGATCTCGGTCAGACAGATCTGGTTGTGCTCAGTGCCTGCCAGACAGGTCTGGGCGACATTACCGTTGACGGCGTGGCAGGACTGCAACGCGGGTTCAAGAAAGCCGGTAGCGGCAGTATGCTCCTCTCGCTCTGGCCGGTCAATGATGCGGCAACCAAGATCCTGATGACGGAGTTCTACCGGAACCTTGCAGCGGGACTGACCGCCACCCAAGCCCTCCAGCGTGCACAGTTTTACCTGCGCACCTTCACGCGCGATACAGCGCACAGCGAGGATGCCGACTTGGCGGATGTACCGCCGCAACGTGCCCGACCGTATCTGCGCTCGCAGCAGAACCGCCCGGACGACGATCCCTACCCGTACTCCTCGCCCTACTATTGGGCAGCGTTCGTGCTGCTTGATGCACGATAACAAACCATCATAATCCGTAACAAATCATAAATTTGAAATATTAAATTTGAAACTTGAAATCATAAATTTGAAATTTGAAATCATAAATCCTAAATAAATATGTTCTATCATCTTGTTGAATATTTGCAGCAGACCTATGGTCACTTTGCCGGTGCAGGTCTGTGGCAGTACATCTCTTTCCGCGCGATAGTGGCGGGAGTAGTAGCGTTCATCGTGAGCGTGTTTTTCGGCAATTATTTTATCGACCTGTTGAAGCGCAAGCACATCTCCGAGCAGCAGCGCGACGAGAAGACCGACCCGTTCAATGTGGGCAAGAAAGGCGTGCCTACCATGGGCGGCGTGGTGCTGATTGTGGCAACCGTATTGCCTGTTTTGCTCGTCGGTAACCTCAAGAACGTCTATCTGTGGCTGATGCTTATCACTACGGTTATCCTCGGGCTTCTTGGCTTTGCCGACGACTATATCAAGACGTTCAAGCACAACAAGGAAGGTCTGAATGGCTGGGTGAAGATCATCGGACAGGTTACGCTCGGACTGATCGTCGGTCTGACGCTGCGTTACGCGCCGGTCACAACGATGAACGAAACGGTCAGCGTCCACTATGAGAACAATGTCCGCGTCGTCGAGAAATCGCCTGAAGTCAAGTCCACACGCACGACGATCCCGTTCTTCAAGAACCACAACGCCAACTATGCCGACATGTTCTCTTTCCTCGGTGAGGAATGGAAGTACCGTGCCGGATGGATCTTCTTTGTGCTGCTGACGGTGTTTGTGGTGGCCGCGGTGAGCAACGGAGCGAACCTCAACGACGGCATGGACGGCATGTGTGCAGGCAACAGTGCGATCATCGGCATCGCGCTCATTGTGCTGGCATACGTGTCGGGTAACACGATGCTGGCGGACTACTTCGATGTGATGTATATACCCGGCTCAGAAGAATTAGTGGTGTACCTCGGCGCGTTCGTGGGTGCACTGGTGGGTTTCCTCTGGTTCAACGGATTCCCCGCACAGGTGTTCATGGGCGATACGGGCAGTCTGACTATCGGCGGTATCATCGGCGTTTGTGCGGTGATCATCCACAAGGAGCTGCTCGTACCTATCCTCTGCGGCGTGTTCCTTATGGAGAGTGTGTCGGTGATCCTGCAAACGCAGGTGTATAAGTTCAGCAAGCGCAAAGGTCAGCGCATCCGCGTGTTCAAACGTGCGCCGCTGCACGATCACTTCCGTACGTCCGTGGAGCAGGTATTGAAAAACGACCCGACCTGTCGTATCCTCTGCAAAGGGCAGAAGAACCTCCACCACGAGACGAAGATCGTTGTCCGCTTCTGCATCGTCACCCTGCTCCTCGCAGCATTCACCATCCTGACGTTGAAGATACGATAATCGGCGTTTTGCACTCCAAAGATAGCAACGCGGATTTTATTGCATGAATTTGTGCGGTAAGCGGTGACGGGATTTGCAAATATAAAATATTTGTTGTACCTTTGTGCGCTTTTTCGGGTTCGGGCTCCGAAAGTCGCCATAGACGACGTATGAGATAACCGCAAGTTATTAGCAGCGTGTAGGATCTATCAAGCCGCCCGGCTCGTGTAATTTAATAGTAACAACAATACAATGTACGCAATTGTAGAAATGCAAGGCCAGCAATTTCGCGTAGAGGCCGGCAAAAAATTGTTCATCAACCGCATGGACACCGAAGCTGGTGCAACGGTTGAGTTTGAGAAGGTTCTGTTAGTGGACAAGGACGGCGCTGTTAAAGTGGGTGCGCCGTACGTCAAGGGAGCCAAAGTAGTTTGCGAGATCATCGACAACGAGAGCCGTGGCGAGAAGATTCTTGTCTTCCACAAGAAACGCCGCAAAGGGTTCCGTAAGTTGAACGGTCACCGTCAGGATCTGACCAACCTCGTAGTGAAAGAAATCAAATTTTTAAATCCTAATCAATTATGGCACATAAGAAAGGTGTCGGTAGTTCTAAGAACGGCCGTGAATCAGAAAGCAAGCGCCTTGGTGTAAAAATCTGGGGTGGACAAATTGCAAAGGCAGGTAACATCATCGTGCGTCAGCGCGGTACGGTACACAAACCCGGTGCAAACATGGGTATGGGTTCCGACCACACACTCTACGCTCTCACCGATGGTATCGTAACCTTCACACGCAAACGCGACAACAAGTCGTACGTCTCTATACAGCCGATAGCTGCTGAAGCATAAATCGGCGGAGACAACACAGCAAATCTCCTACCGAGGCTTCGGCTTTGGGTAGGAGATTTTTGTTTTGACTAAACAAGGCAGCAGCCATACATGGCTGCTTAAACAATACAACAATGCTAACACTCAAACAAATCTACGACAGCCCCGAGCAGATCATCGCGGGCTTACAGAAGAAACATTTCGCCAACGCGCCTGAGACCATCAACCGCGTCATGGCTATCGACGGCGAGCGCAAAGCCGCTCAGCAGAAGAAAGACAACGCTTCCGCCGAGATGAACAAGATAAGCAAATCCATCGGTGCACTCATGGCGCAAGGCAAACGCGACGAAGCCAATGCCGCCAAGGCACAGACCGGCGAACTCAAACAGGCTATCGCTGCCTTCGAACAGGAGATGGCTGCCAAGGAGCAGGAACTGACCAACCTGCTGCTCACGATCCCTAATGTGCCCTACGCTATCGTTCCCGAAGGTGCGTCGGCGGAAGACAACCTCGCCGTAACCATCGGCAACTGGCCTAACCAGCCGATGATCGACGCTATAGCCAAGGATGGTGCAGTAGCTCTCCGTAACTGGGATGCAGCCACCGACGAAGCCATCGCTGCCGAGCGTATCGCACAATCGGAGAAACTCCCGCACTGGGAACTCGCCAAGAAGTACAACCTCATCGACTTCGATCTGGGCGTAAAGATCTCCGGCGCAGGATTCCCCGTATATATAGGTCAAGGCGCACGCCTGCAACGCGCGCTGATCAACTTCTTCCTCGCCGAGGCGAACAAAGCCGGTTATACGGAGATCATGCCGCCAACAGTGGTCAACGCCGCATCGGGTTACGGCACAGGTCAGTTGCCTGACAAGGAAGGTCAGATGTACCACTGCCAGGTCGATGACCTCTACCTCATCCCGACGGCTGAGGTGCCCGTCACCAACCTCTATCGCGACGTGATCATCGACGAGGACAAACTGCCGATCAAGAACTGCGCCTACACCGAGTGCTTCCGCCGCGAGGCTGGCAGCTACGGCAAAGACGTACGCGGTCTGAACCGTCTGCACGAGTTCTCAAAGATCGAGATCGTACGTATCGACACGCCGGAGCACTCCGACGCTTCGCACAAAGAGATGTTGGAGCATGTCGAGGGACTGTTGAAGAAACTCGAACTCCCCTACCGCATCCTGCGTCTGTCGGGCGGAGATATGTCGTTCACCGCTGCGCTGTGCTACGACTTCGAGGTCTATAGCGAAGCCCAGCACCGTTGGCTCGAGGTCAGCTCGACGAGTAACTTCGACACCTACCAGGCTAACCGCCTCAAGTGCCGTTACCGCCGTGCCGAGGACAAGAAGGTGACGCTCTGCCACACGCTCAACGGCTCCGCTCTCGCGCTGCCGCGCATCGTGGCTGCCCTGCTGGAGAACAACCAGTGCGCCGAGGGTATCCGTATCCCGAAGGCGCTGCAGCCCTATTTCGGAG
>CAJOFU010000017.1 GCA_905233935.1 Paludibacteraceae bacterium | reverse complement strand
CAAGAAGACGACATACAAGCACTTCCGCGTGCGGATTTTCAACGTGGCGGCTAACTTCGATGGCAACGACTTCGTCATCGACGATATGTGCATATTCGCCACCAAGCCGCCGTTGATTGCCTATCAGGCTAACACGAAGTGCGTGGAGAGCGGAGCGAATGACTCTACCACGCAGGTTGTGCTCCGTTTGGACTATCAAGGCTTCACGGATAAGAGTTACAACAACGATAGCGTGTTCTACACGATAGTGCAAGCCAAAGGCACGGACACAACCTTCGTCAAGATGGAGGACGGTTACCTGTACCAACAAGCTATCAAACCGGGAAGCAAGGATCCTTTCAAGCCGGACACCATATATGGCTTTATTCCTGTGCCACCGGCTAAATATGAGCCTGAAGACGAGGATTCCATCTACAACAATCTGGATAGCCTTGTTCGGCGGTTTGAAAAAACCACCGGTACTGTCAAGCAAGGATATATTTATGAGACCTTGGATGGTATATCGCGTCCTGTACTATATGTCATACATCAGGCGAAGATGGCAGCCAACAACAAGTATGAAGTACACATGGCTCTTTCGTTCGCGGATATGATGCGCAGTATATGCGCCATGACCAGCCAACTGAAGGTTACCGACCGAATGATGCTTGAAATCAACGGCGAGGAGCAAGAGAACCGTGAGGAGAATGTATGCCCGAACTCGACGTTCACCCTCGGTCTGCGCGTCAAGGGAACGCAACAGGTTGAAGGTGCGGCACCGATAGAACTCAGCGGTTCGTGCGTCAACGACTGGCTTCTGTATGGCGACACGGTGACTATACCTGTTCTCGGCAAAGATAGTAGTTCCAGCGAGTACTGTTATGGTCACAGCTACAGCGATATCGTGAAGGTGGTTAAGGGAATCCTACGCGCACCATCAACAGCCGGCGTGACGAACACCAACCAGTTTGTACAGAACTTGTCGGATGTCAACCGCAATGTGATGGATCGCGTGCAGACTGAATACGATGTGCATCTTTCGACTAAAGAGAAGATGGCTCCATACGACCTGCTTGCTGATCTGGTAAACAAGGGCTACTTGACGTTGTACAAGTCCCAGATCAACGCTACGGTGATGGCTGGCGATTCGCTGGAGTACGTAGTATTCCCGATCATCGGTTCGGGCAGCAAAGCCATGCAAGATGAGGTTTGTCCGCAACCACTGTACATCAAGCTTACGCCCAGTGGCGGTGACGAAACCGCACCGCTGGTGCTCGGCGGTATCACACGCGATTCGACACAAAAGTCGCAGCCCATGGTGATTCTTGCCAGCGAGCAGAATGCTAACAAGCAGATTACGGTCCACATCGAATCGATTGCAAGCGATAGAACTATACACTCGGTTAATCTGATTTCGACCGACGATCCGAACTTTGTTGAGGGCCTGCATTCGCTGGATCTGTTACCGGATAAGGTATTAGGCGTTTCAGCCTCTTACTACACGGACGGCGACGACATCATCCTCACTCCCTCCAGCACATCCGCCTATCACATGCGCCCAGGCTACAACTATATGTTTGTCATCACGATGCAGAATCTGCTTGGCGAGACGACACTCAGTGGCGGATGTCCGATAGGAACGATACCTTTCACTGTATCCGTTGTGCCGGATTATCTGCGCTGGGATCCGAAGAACAACGAGAGCAACAAGTGGAACAACCCGGGTAACTGGGTAGGTGTAAACAATGAGAACGAAAAGATCCACGACAATGCACACTTTGCACCTCTGGCAAGTTCGAATGTTATTATACCTACCTTGGATGAAGGATTGCCTTATCCGGTAGTGCCCGACCTTAGCGCGAAGGCAACGTACGACTCAATCAAGCAGATAGGATTTGAGTACAATACGTGTAATGTTATTCGTTTCATGCCGGGTGCTGCGATGGCACAACAGCAGCGAATGAACTACACCAGAGCGGTAGTTGATTTGAGTGCTCCTCATGAGAAGTGGGCATTGCGCTCGGCACCGGTTACGGGTATGCTTAGCGGTGATCTCTTTATGGCGAACGATGACTTGGATGAGATTACTTCGCCGTGGGAGGTAGGTTACTTTGATGCCAACGGGCGAAACAAGAACACCGGCAACGCATCATTCTGGCTATCGGTATATAATACCGCCACCGTGGATAAAGGTAACGGTGAAGACGTGAAAGACTCGGCACGCACCGCAGCGGCTGAGTGGTCGAAGGTAACGAACGGCATGACACTCTCGTTGCCACCGGCAAGCGGCTGGGCAGTCTATACCCGAACGACTTCGGGCAAAGATGCAGCAATACGACTGCCTAAGAACGACGACATCTATTACTACTACAACCAAGACGGCGATAGGATGGACGACAGTTATCTGTATGGTCTGCAATACACGCGTGATACATGCGCAGGGGCAAAGCCGGTAAGTTGGCATATCCCAACGGAGCATCACAAAACTACACCCTCAAAAATGGTGTAGCGTCCACGATGTTCGTATTCGGTAACCCGACGATGGGATATATCGACATCTGGGGATTCATGAATGATAATCCGGGTCTATCGCGCGAGTTTGATTATATTACTTATACAAAATCCGACGATACGGGTTCGTATATAACGGTACCGGAATCTATTGCAGTTGCTACAGTAGATACTATCACAGAGAAGAAGCGCTACTTGCCGCCTATGCACGCAATAGTTCTCAAGGCAGCATCCGGTACATCGCTTACGGTGACGCTCGACTCCAGCCGTGTGGTTACCTCGGCAAGCCAGATCAAGCGTCCATCCAGTGCGCCGAGCCGAATGAGTGCATCGGGACGCAGACAGGGTTTCATGACGGTGACGGCGATCAATCCGCTTACGTCGGCAAGTAAGTCGCGTCTGCTGATCGGTCAGGGATACCACAATGCGGTACGCGATGGCGAGGACGCATTACTGACTACGATAAACATCAACAATTACAACTCTTCCGCACCTTCGACACTATTCAACATCTATGCTTCGGAGGGTGAGTACGGACTGAGCGTTGATCTGTTGGACGAGATAGTGAACGTGCCCGTATCGTTCTATAACATGAGCGGGGTTCCGTTTGAGCCGGTAACTGAATTGTGGTTCACGGGAGTGAATAACATCGACGGCGAGCTGGTATTCTACGATGCGCTGACCGGTAGTGAGCAGACGATTGTCGATGGTATATGCATCAAGATTCCTACACCGGAGCAGAATCACGAGAAGCGGTACTATATCCGTCGTCGCGGCTTTGATCCCAACGATCAAGGAACCTCGGTTGCTACAGATTTTGACCCGGCAAGCCATTATGAGATGGATGGTGCTACGGCTGTGAAGATAATCAAGGACGGACATGTGCTCATCCTACGTGACGGGCATGTATATACGATGTTCGGACAAAAACTGAGATGATCATGAAGGGAAGATTTACTACATATAAATGGTTGACAATGGTCTTGCTGCTGTGTTGCAGCACCTTGTCGCATGCGTTCACCTACGAGCAGCCTACGCAGCCTGCATCGTGGGAAAGAACGACTACATTCAGTGATGACGTTCAGCCGTCATACAACTTCCGTTCGACTTCGTCGTACTCGCATATAGTGGGTACAACCTCATATATGTCTGATGGCAGTGGTCCGATCAGTTCACCGCGCAGAGCCAGAATGGATTGGGGGGCGCCGAGCGATGATGATAATCCTGTAGGTACAGTGTCGAATGTACCCATCGGCGAACCGCTTGTGCTGCTGTTGCTGGCGTTGGGTTATGTGATTTGCATACGCTTGCGTATGCGAAAAGCCAAGTGAAGCGAATAGTAGCATATTGCTTGATAGGATGGATGGTTGCCGTGCCGGCAGCCATCCATGCTCGTGATATACAGACCGATATTCCGGTTGTGGAATTGGATTATGATACGCTGAGTACCGACACGTTCTTTGTGGCACAAATGCGGCTCATTACGCCCTGCGATACGATAATTCGCATCGACACGATCATTCATCCCGATTCTATTATCCAAATACTCGATACGATCTTTCAACCCGACTCGATTATCTACGTTGATACAATTATCCAAATGGACACAACGATTATTGAGCCGGATACGTTGATTCACGTGGACACACTGATGGTGACCGACACGATTCCGGTGATAGATACTACGTTCGTGACGGATACGTTGAGATACATGGATACGTTGGTTGTGGTGGATACCGTCACGCACGACACGCTGCGGCTGCATGCGTTAATCCGGCATCGGGGATCGTCGTCGCTCAAGTACAGGAAACAGTCGTACGCCATTAAACTACTCGACAGCGTGGGGGCGAAGTTAGATACCTTGCTCTTAGGTTTGCGCGAGGACAACTACTGGATATTGGATGCCATGGCATCCGACAAGGCACGTATGCGTAACCGCGTGGCATACGACCTGTGGCTGGACTTTTCCACCAAGCCCCACTACTATGACAAAGAGCCGGAACTCATCAACGGCAGCAACGGGCAGTTTGTAGAGGTGAACGCCAACGGCAACTACCGAGGACTGTACTGCCTAATGGAGCGTGTGGACCGCAAGCAACTCAAACTAAAGAAGATGAAAGACGGCGAGGTGCGCGGCATTCTGTACAAATCCGTCAATTGGAAAAACGGATTCTTCTCGGCTGCATTGGATCCGTATGATCTGCACTCCGAGACGTGGGGTTGTTACGAGATCCAGTTTCCCGACACAGCCGGATACGTACCGTGGCAGCCGCTATACGACGCCATGGAGTTCGCCGGCAAGAGTGACGACGAGTTATACATGCAGCAAGTAGCGTTACGCTACGACCTGCCGGTATTTATGGATCTGTACCTGTTTTATGCCGTGCTGTCAGCACGCGACTGCATGGGTAAGAATACCTTCCTGAGTTACTACAATATACCGAAAGACTCGATGCTTGTACCTACGCCGTGGGATATGGATCACTCGTTTGGGCGCATGTACAACGGCAACGAGGAGGATTCACGGAAAGCATTCACCGGCTGGGCACCCAAACTGTACACGCGACTTGAGCGATTAGATCCGACATACACAGCTACGCTCAACGCCCGCTATGCTGCATTGCGCCACGAGGAGTTTGATGCGCGCAGGCTCAAACAGCGGTTTGCACAGTACTTTGAATTGTTCCGGCAAACAGGTGTTGACAAGCGTGAAGAGAGGCGCTGGAGTGGAGTAAACAGTATTGACTTGGATTTTGCGGCAGAGGAGCTATATATCTACAACTGGCTCGACCAACGGTTGGCGTATTGCGATAGTATATTCAACTACGTTTCGGAGGTTACAACGGCTCTGAGAGAAGAGGTTGAGCCGTCCACCGCGATGAATACAGAACCTACGGCTGTTACCAAGCAACTTATCAACGGACATCTATACCTGCGCAAGGGCGATGAGCTCTACGACCTGCAAGGAAGGAGAATAAAGTAAGTCCACAAGGATGCCTAAAGGTACGTTATTAACCCGTAAACGGACCGACAACGGACCGATAACGGACCGATAACGGACCGATATTGGCGTACGTTTAGGGGCAAATTGCGATGAACTCTATATCATTAGTGTCCACTAAAATAAAACAAAAACATACATAAACCCTTTTGAGTGTTTTGTAGCTGCCGCTACCTGTGCTAAATGCTGCTTAAAACTCCTCGAAAGCGAGCTTTCGGATAGTTTTTATCACCAATTATCACCACTCTCCTAGCAAAACGCTCAAAAGAAATAAACATAAAAAAACATGTTCGTTTCAATGCATTGCTTATGTAAAGGCTTATAGAACAGCAGATTCACAAGCATAAGCAAAAAGTTAAATGGACAGTAATGACTCTATATGTTCACGAAATAATCGTTCGAACGGAGTGAGATAAGAATTAAACAAATGTAAAGGATACAAAAAATGCTCCGCAGCGTCAAAACTGCGGAGCATTTTGATTTAACGGTTATGTCGATTATTTAACGACTGCACCGAAAACGTTGTAGCGTTTGCCGCTCTTCTCGATGAAGAGTTGACCGTTCTCAATGAACTTAGCAGCAGTGCTCTCAACGGTAGTGTTGTCGATAGCGGTGTGCTGTTTGTGCAGAACAACAGTGATGGCAGCGCCCTTGGTGTTGAGTGCGTCAACAGTGATCGTTTCGTCCTCAGCAACGGTAACAGAACCCTCAGCGAAGAGCCAGAACGGAATGCTGATTTGTCCTGATGCGGTCAAGTGACCTGCGAATGAACCGTAGATATATTGATCAACAGAACCTGTGGTAACCGTACCAGCTGCACCGGTCTCAGCGATCTGGTATGTGCCGGCAGCCAACTCGGTTGCACCGGATGCCAAATTGAATTCGATATAGATGAAGTTGCCATCCTCATCTTCTGCGCTTGCACCAAGCAGGTGATACTGAGCCAGATTTTGGTCATCCAGTTCATAGTCAGCGAATTCAATTTCAAAGGCTTCAGCCGAATCATACGGGCTGCCTTCTTGCTCCTCAGCGTCAAACTGATGAACAGATGCCTCGGTGGTCATGTTATTTGCACCGGAACCCCAAACGATGAGATAGAACGTTCCAGCAGCACCCTCCGTATAGAGTGCGACATCATTCCAAGAAATCAATTGCTCGCCGGTTACAGCATATTCGTTACCATAGTAGTTATATACGGCTTCAGCTAAAGCTTGTGCGCTACCATATTCTTCAATTGTTGCAGCGTCTGCAATATACCAATCCCATGCGTCCTCATTGTTCGACGGAGTAACGGTGATACCGTCTTCGCCGTCAGCGAACTGGAAGGTCAGGTTAGAAGTTTCTGCTTCATGCTCAAACTCAAACGATGCAGCGTCGGTGCTTACATTGTTCTCACCTGCACCCCAAACAACGAGGTAGTAGGTTCCGCTTGATTTCAGATAGTATCCAAGATCGTCTTCGAACGTAAGGAGTTGCTCGCCTGTAACAGCATAGGTGTCACCGTAGTTATTGTAGATAGCTTTAGCGATATAGTCTGCACCGTAGTAGTCAAATACGTCCTTGCTTGCTACGTACCAATCCCATTTATCCTCGTCATTCGACGGAGTAACGGTGATGCCCTCTTCGCTCTTAGCGAATTCGAAGGTCATATCCGATTTGTCCGGAGTCGGGATCTTACCGGAGAGGGTAACACTGATTTCAGGAATATCCGTTCTGTTGTTGGTATTTCTACCTACATACGTACCGGTGATAACCATGGTGCTGTCAGCCTCATTGTAGGTTACATTAAGGTCAGCATCAACCAGTTTGAAGTAATTATAGGTGTCGATTTCACCTTCTTCGTCATAGGTGATATCCGTAATGATATAGGTATAATCCGGATCCAGATCTTCGCCCTTGTAGTTGCCAGCAAATTGAGTTGCCTGAAGCGGAGAAACGGTAACCATAACGGTGCTGTCAGCATTGTAACCAAAGAGTTGCCACCAAGGAGTTTCAGCTTCGAAGTCAAAGCTCAATTCCATACCCTCAACACTCAGTTCAGCCTGACGGGTCGGGTCGGGTTTAACATACGAGAGATTGAGGTTGTACTCAACATTGTTAGCAGCCAATACCTTACCGGTAACAACATAACCGGCATCACCTTTTGCAATGGTGAATGTTCCGCTGAAGAGGTCGAATTCACCCTCAGCAGTTGTGATAGAACCCGAAGCATTTGCGCTTTCATCGCTTCCGATGAGGTAGTCACCCGAGAGATCGTCAGCAGATTCCGGATAGATGGTCAATGAGAGCTTAGCATCAGCATTGGATGCGTCGAGCCAAACGAGACCAAAGTAACCAAACCAACTTGCGTCAACTTCCAAGTCAGTTGCTACGAAATCAGCCTCCTCCTGTGCTGTCGGAGCAGCCACAAATGCGGCAGCTTTGTAGCGAACACCGTTCTCGCAGAGGAAGTCGATAGCAATCAGGATAGAGTCGTTGCTCTCTGCAATAGTAGCAGTAGCTTCAACAGCCTTGTAAACATACTCGTTCTCACCCGTTTCGTCGAATACGGAGAAGGTGGTGTAGTCGATATCGAAATCGCCATCTGCACTATTGTACTCACCTACAGGCGACTCGCTGCCTTCCTCCTTCTCGTTGAGGTCCATACGGAAAGCATACTTGCTATCCGAAGCTTTTACGCTCCACTGTCCATAGTACGAGAGATAGCTGATGGTAGCGGTGATCTTGAACTCGTGCTCAACCACTTCACCGGTCGGAACGAATTCCTTCTCGTCGTAATGGAAAGTCCATTCACCGTCTTCGCTGTCAACTACAGAACCTGCGAAATGTACGAGGTTCATGTCATCAATCGTCTTGGTGAGCGACAGCGTTTTGATTCCATCATAATACCATTCGCCATCATGGAAGATACCGGCATACTGCTCACCGTCTGATTCATCAACCCAGATGTCGTCAACCGTGTACTCCTTACCCAAGACCAGGTCTTCAGCGCCCTCACCATAAATGAGGTCAAAAAAGAAAGCTACTTTTTTGTCATCAGCATAGAAATAGAACTCGCCATCCTCGCCCCAATCTTGTTTATCCCAAGAAGCGATGGTTACGTCGGTAGCCTCTTTCTTAGCCTTGGCAACTTTAGCTTTAGTGAAAGTACCATTCTCAACCACAAGGAACTTGGGCTGATTAGCAGCTTGCGGCTTAACGGCTTTAGCCGGAGCCTTTTGAGCAGCAGGGGCAACCGTTACAGCCTTCTCAGCTTTGATAGCCTTCTGTGCCTTTACCTCCTTAGCCTGCTCCATAGCGAATTTCATCGCGTGAGCCTTTCTTGCAGGTGCTGCATTTACGCTCAATACCATAGCAAGAGCGCAAAACAAAGAAAAGAATTTCTTCATACCTTAAAGATTTTAGTTAATAATTTGGTTATATTTTGTCATTAAATGAACAAAATGCACGCAAAACGGCGCAAATTTACAACATTTTTTTCAAAATCACAAACATTTCATAACAAAAAGCCCGAAAAACTCGGGCTTAAATGACACTTTGCCGTGTTGATGTGGCAAATGTAAAGGTTAACGGTTAAAGGTTAACGGTTAGTGTATTATCGAAGATAATATGATACGGTTGTCACGACGCGCACATGTTTGATCCACGGCTGGTTGTTGTCACTCTCAATGGTGAACTGCCCTTGGTTAGCCTGCTGAATGCTACCCAAGCGACATTGGGCATCCTCGGCGAACTTCTGCGCCACGGCGCGCGCGTTTTGTGTAGCCTCTTGCACCATCTCAGGCTTGAGCGATGGCAGTCCGTTGTACTGAAAATCCGTATTCCAGTCGTAGGATTGCAGAATCACGCCTTTCTTCAGCAGTTCGCTCTGGCAGCCCTGGTTGGCAATCACGCGTTCGACATCCGCTGTAGAGATAATCAGCGAGGTGCGCAAGGTGTAGTGGAACTCCGGCTTGCGGTCGTAGTAACTCGCCCAGTTGTCGTCGATCGAGATATTACCACGGGTCATCTCGCTCTCCTTGAATCCGCGCTCCATAAAGAACGTGCGGGCAGTCTGCTCAATACGCGCCAGATCGCTATAGAGTGAACTGATGTCGTTACCGCGCACGCAGAAGTCCAGCGGCCAAACGACGTAGTCAGCCTGCACGTCACGGGTAGAGAGACCTTTCACCAGCACGGCGCGGTCCTTAAATGCCATTTTCTCAATACCGCTATTGACAAACCATCCTGCCACAGCTATACCGACAGCAAGGATCAATGCGGATAGAACAAACCTGTCTTTTGCCTCAAAGGCACTTTTCATTGAGTTGATCATATTTTTATGTTTTTAGCAGTTTACTTATTGTACTTTCACTCCTATCACGTTATAGCGCGTGCCGTCAGGCTGCACGAGGTACAGATGCCCGTTGTCGATAAGTTTGCGCACAGCCGGTTGCTGAGACTGGTTATCAAGGGCAGAAGGTGTATCGTTGCAGGTGACGGTGAGTGTCAGGTTCTTGATCTCCCACGTCGGATTGTTGGTTGCATTAGCCGGTACGTCGTACTTGAAGGCGAACACAGTGTTTGCCCCGAGTGCGGTGAGCGGCACGTCAACCGAGGTGCTGACAAACGTCCAATTAGTACCTGTCGGGTACTGAGGGATAGTCAGTTGCATCCATTCGGAGCCTTCAACTGAACTAAAGTCAGATGTCACCCACAAAGTCTGCTGTGTAGCCATATCGTTGGCTTTGTTGATAGTGTGGTCAAATGCCAGGGTCACCTTGTCGGCTTGCGAGAGGTCATAGACAGGTGTCAGCAGCCAGTCTTCGCCGCCACGATCCTGACAGGTTGCACCATAACTGCTCTGATACCGCCAGAAATACTGACCGCTCATGCTGACAGCACTCATTGCTCCCAGGCCGTCGGCTCCGGTAGGCAGATAGCTAACCTGCATGGGTTCGCACTCGGTAGGATGCGTGGAAGCAAGATTGATAGCAACCATATACGGGTCATGATCCGAATAACGATGACCGGCATTGTATGTGGCATCCGCACCACAGCCGGTAGATATATGGAACAATCCCGCGCCGGTCACCTGATTCTCCATGCTTGCGTTGGCATATACATGATCAATCAACTCGCCGCCGTTGTAGCAGTGCGAATAGGCGTCGGTGTTATACTTGAGCAGCAGCTCCTCAAACCCTGCCTGAGCAAGGATAGTCAGCGGCTCTTCGCCCACCTCGCAGTTGAGGTCACCCATGATCAGGATATCCGGATCGAGCGGATAATCCTGTAAGCCCTGAATGAGTTCGTTGGCATTCGCCACTCGCTTGGCGTTCGCCTGATCGTCCGAATTGTCTTTCGCCTTGAAGTGGTTCATCGACAGCATGAAACGCTCGTGAGACTCCAACTCCTCGAATACTTGGATACGCAATTGTTTTTTGTAATACGACGAAGATGTTGCCGGATGGTTTGCGCCGATGGGTTTGACTTTGTCCTTGCGGTAGATGAACCCGGACTTGAGGTTGTTGTTGTATTGTTCATCCCAGTCCTCGTCAATCTCGTCGGCTATGGCTACGTAGGGCCTGTCATCCGTGCGAATGTTCATCGAGTCGGCTAACTGTTGCAGGATGATCGGCTTGGCTTCCAGCTCGCAGAAAGCAAAGATGTCGGCATCCAGCCAGAGCATGGCATCTACAATTTTATGCGTCTTGTCAGCAAACTCCTCCGGCGTATAATCACCTCGGCCTGTATTGTAGTTGAAGTAGTAGTTCTGCAGGTTTTGTGCGCACACTCGAAGTCGTCCGTCACCCAGTTCCGGCAGGGCAACCGGCGGAGCTTCAACACCCTCGCAGGTTGTAGTGATGCGCAGGTTCTTAACCTCCCATGTGCCGTTCTTATCCGCTGTGCTGGTATAGCGGAAGCAGAACACCGTGCCGGCTCCTACATATTCAACCGGCACGTCAATCGATACATTGACGAACGTCCAATTGGTATTCGAGGCATACGGACTGATGGTCAGTTGTTGCCATGACGTTGCGGCATAACTGCCCTTGTAATCGTCTGTCACCCAGAGGGTATAGTCGGTCGAAGGGTTGGCGGCATAGTTGTGGGTGTGGGCAAACGTGATGCTCACGCCATCGACTCCTGACAGATTCATCGCCGGAGTAAGCAGATGTCCCTCTCCGCCTCCTATCTTGCGTCCCTTGGCACAACTAAAGGAACTATCCCACGACCATATATCGGAAGCATCGGTGGTCATATCACCCAAGCCGTTTTGCAAGAGTGCAAGAGTGGTAGGTACGCAGTCTGCAGCTTGCAAGGTATAGCAAACGCAGGAAGACACCAAAAGACAAACAAAGAGTATTCTGTTCTTCATGATTCTAAGTATTTTTTGCTGTTAAAATGTTACACCATCCGTCGTATGGCAGCGAGGTGATGGGTGTATAAGCGTTGTTCGGCACCGAAGATACCACGCTCGTCGATGCTCTCGATCTTCACCCTGCCCGAGCAGTGAATAACGCGTTCGCTATCCAACAGAATACCAACGTGCGTGATTCGAGTGTCGCCCTTGCAGTTGTTGGGTTCGGTGTCGGCGCAGTTGGTATCTGCGTGGTCAAAGAACACGAGGTCACCCGCTCTGCTGTCCTTGAGGTGTTTGACCTCGTCGCCGCACTTGACTTGCTGCGAGGCATTACGCGGCAACTGCACGCCAAACAGGCTCATCACGGTTTGTGTCAGCCCGGAGCAGTCCAGCCCGAGTGCGTTCTTTCCGCCCCAGAGGTAAGGCGTGTTGAGCAAGAATCGTGTTACCTGCATCAGGGTGTTGGGGTTCATGGGAAGAGCTTGCGTAACGACAGCCGCAGCATCAATGCGGAACGAGACGCCTAACACCTCAAACTGTCCATCATGATAGTTCGGCAGTAGCGTTGCCAAGGTGAGCGGCAGTGTTTGCTGATTGTTCTCGCTCACAGCATAGGTCATCGGCAACATGACGCGCGCTGTGGCAGATGCGAGAGCCTTGGCGTATGCCGCATACTCCTCATCCGACATCGGGGTAATCATCTTGTAGTCCACATACCCCTCTTCGGAGTCCGCCTCGTTGCGTATTTTATACCAGCGCGGCAGCGATTCGGTTATGCGACACAATTCGCCGAACAACAACTGGGTACTCTGCTCTGCCCCCTCGCGCGGCTCGGTACGAACGGGTACAATACTATGTAAAACAACGGCGTACATTACCACACTTCGTTGGTGTTGCTGTTCGGGTTATGCGGATAGTCGATCGTGTAGTGCAGTCCACGGCTCTCCTTGCGCTCCAAGGCTTGACGGGTGATAAGGTAGCCTACGTTGATCATGTTACGGAGTTCGCAGATGTCTTTCGTCGGCTTGACGCGTTTGAACAGATCTTCGGTCTCTTCGTACAACAGGTCGAGTCGTTCCCACGCACGGCGCAGACGCAGGTCGGAGCGGACAATACCAACGTAGGTTGACATGATCTGTCCTACCTCCTTCATATCCTGCGATATGAGCACCTGCTCCTCGTTGGACATCGTTCCTTCGTCGTTCCACGCGGGCACCTTGTCGTTGAACGCATACTGCTCAATCATGCTCAGGCTGTGCTTGGCGGCTGCATCGGCATAGACGACCGCCTCGATGAGCGAGTTGCTCGCCAGACGGTTGCCGCCATGCAGACCCGTGCAACTGCACTCGCCGACAGCATACAGACGGCGGATGGTTGACTGACCGTCCAGATCGACCTTGATGCCACCGCACATGTAGTGCGCACACGGGGCAACGGGTATATAGTCCTTGGTGATATCTATACCGATGCTCAGGCACTTGGCGTAGATGTTCGGGAAGTGGTGCTTGGTCTGTTCGGGGTCTTTGTGCGTGACATCGAGGCACACATGATCCAGACCGTGGATCTTCATCTCGTTGTCGATAGCACGTGCCACTATATCACGCGGTGCGAGTGACAGACGCTGGTCGTACTTCTGCATAAACTCCTCGCCGTTTGGCAAACGCAGTATGCCGCCATAACCGCGCATGGCTTCGGTGATGAGGTACGCCGGATGCGTCTCTCCCGGGTTGTAGAGGGCTGTGGGGTGGAATTGTACGAACTCCATATCCTTAATCAGCCCTTTGGCGCGGTGCACCATCGCTATACCGTCGCCGGTAGCGATGTTCGGGTTGGTGGTAGTAGCATATACAGCACCCGTACCGCCGGTGGCAATGAGTGTGATGCGGCTCAAATAGGTATCGATCTTACCGGTCTTGGGGTCGATGATATATGCGCCATAGCACTCTTTGTCCGGCGTGCGGTGCGTGACGCGCACTCCCAGATGGTGCTGGGTGATGATCTCCACGGCAAAGTGGTTCTCCAGTACGTCAATCAGGGGGTTACTGCGCACTGCTTCCATCAGTCCGCGCTGTATCTCCTCGCCGGTGTTGTCGGCGTGGTGCAGAATGCGGAACTCGGAGTGCCCGCCTTCGCGATGCAGGTCGTATTGTCCTTCGGCGTTCTTGTCGAAGTTCACACCCCACTGCACCAGTTCCTTGATTTGCTCCGGTGCATTGCGCACAACCTGCTCCACGGCTGCCGGATCGCTGATCCAGTCGCCCGCAACCATGGTGTCGTGAATATGTTTGTCGAAATCATCGACCAGAAGGTTCGTCACCGAAGCTATACCACCTTGTGCTTTGGCTGTGTTCGCCTCGTCAAGGGTCGTCTTGCAGCACAGGGCAATCTTGTATTTGCCGGCACGTGCCACCTTCAAAGCAAAACTCATACCGGCAACGCCGCCGCCGATTATCAGAAAGTCGTATTTGTGTGTCATAGGCTAAAAAAAGGTAAGCCATGTATGGCTTACCCTTTGTTATACATGTTGATATTAATGCAGGCTTGCCTCGTAGGCTGCTGCGTCCATCAGGTTGTTGAGTTCGCTCGGGTCACTGAGGCGGATGCGTACCATCCATCCAGCGCCGTACGGGTCATCGTTCACCAACTCAGGGTGAGCCTCAAGCTCCTCGTTGAACGCTAACACCTCACCCGTGGCAGGCATATTCAGGTCGCTGACGGTCTTAACAGCCTCTACCGAACCGAACACCTCGCCTTGTGCTACCGTTTCACCTATCGTGGGAACATCCACGAAGACAATCTCGCCCAATTCCGATTGAGCATAATCGGTGATGCCTACAAATGCCTCGTCACCCTCCACGCGAATCCACTCGTGCTCCGAGGTGTAACGAACTGTATCAGGAAAATTCATATTGTTGATCGTTTTGTTGTTTATTCCTTATTAATCACGCACGCCTACATGCATGCGTGTGTACATTATTTCTTGCCGCCGCCTTGAGCCGGTCCGGACGGAATCTGGTTACCCAGCGTGGACATTGCGCAACGGAAGCCGAGAGTACTCTTGCTCTTGTTGCCTTCGAGATAACGACGTGACGAGGGGTGCAACCAATATACGCGGTCGTTCCACGAACCACCTTTATACACGTGCGTCGTCTTGGTGATCTTCGGAGCATAAACATCCGTCGGGTCAATCTTCTTATCGGATGTCGGAGCAGCAGGTTCGTCGTCTTCTGTTGTTTCCTCGTCAGGATTATCCTCGCCAGTATTGTCTCCGTTGTTGTCACCACCGTCTCCATCATCAGGCGTCTGATTATCGTCGGAAGTATCCTCGTCTTCATCCTCCTCCGCATCTCCGTTACCGTCGGCCTCAGATTTTCCGGAAATCATGCCTTTTAGAGCCAACATACCGATGGTGTCCAATGGTATGTCATAATCCGTTTGGATGAGCGAAGCAAAGTCACCGTCGAGGTAATCGCGCTTATCGTCCTGGTCGCTGTCCCACTCGATATCAATGCCGCCAAGCGAGTTAATAACATATTCGCCGTTGGAATTTTTCTTAGGATGACTAAAGATATTACCACGGAACGAGTTGTACTCGGTAGCGTCTTGGAACGTGCTCTCACGATATACGTCCATTACCCACTCGTTAACATTACCTGCCATGTTGTACAGACCGAAGTCGTTCGGAGCAAATGCGTCAACCGGGTTAGTGATCACATAACCGTCGTTCAAACTACCGGAAACACCCATCATATCGCCCTTGCCACGGATGAAGTTAGCCTGCATCATACCCATGTTCTTTTTACTCAAGTCACGCGGGTGATAGCCCGACCACGGATAAACCTTACCTTCAATGGTCAAACCATCGGTACCAGCCACAGGTGCAAAAGCGGCAAACTCCCACTCTGCTTCCGTCGGCAGACGATAGCCTACAACAAATATACCATCGCTACGATTAGCCTTTCTGGGATTGCCCCATGCATCCAAGAACTTTTTGTTAGGACTGTCTTTTTCAGCAGAATTCAAAGTCTTACTGATGGGCTGATAATCTCTGCGAACAAGATACTTTTCAGTGTTAAAGACAAACTTGTCTCTAATCCACGCATAACTCATACGATATGCCTCATGCTCACCGCCGCTCTTATCAAGCACCGGCACATTCAACGGCACAGGTTTATACATGGAATCAGGATACTTATTGATAAAGTCCTCATATTCGACATCCAACAACGGAGCTAAATACTTCTTGTACTCAGGAATCTCAATTGCACCAGCCTGAGCCAACGCCAACTCATTTACACGGTCGGTACGCCATTGGCAATACTGCATCGCCTGATCCCAACTAACACCTACTACGGGATAGAAGCTGAAAGCGGGGTGACGGAAATAGTTCTCCACATACGGCTCGTTGTACGCCAACTCGTCACGCCAAACCAGCGTATCCGGCAATACAGCCTCAACCAGTTTCGGTGCAGCCTGACCGAACACGATTTCCATCCAGTGCAGATACTCACGCCAGTTCAGGTTCGAGATCTCATACTTGTCCATATAGAACGAGCTGACGGTCACCGAACGGCGCGCATTGTCACGGGGCGCAAACACAAACTCGTCGGTCTGACCAATGGCAAATGTTCCGCCTTGTATCGACACCATGCCGATAGGATCCACATTGCCAACACCCTCCTTCGCTTCGAAGTTAGTGGTCTTCGCATTGTTATAGTTCCATCCTGTCGCGTTGGAGAACTGAGTGTTCAACTCACGGGACTTACAGCCGCTGAAAGCGAGTAACATCACCGTTACGACCATTACAGATTGCACTACTTTTTTCATATTGTTTTTTGGATATAATTATACCTGTTTTACGTAAATTTCATCTTTGGGTGCGGGTACCCCACACGATTAAGCCCACAAAGATACAAAAAAAATCTAAATTCCACAAATTTTTTTGTAAAAAAAAACAAAAAATGTACATTTTCTTGGCAAAATGCTATTTTTTATGCATATTTTTGGCAAAATTATAGCAAAAAACAAGTTTTTTTTGTATCTTTGTACGCTTTTTACGATTTGAATGGATTACGCATGCTCACATATCCGCTTGGGTGCCCGCCTGTATGATCTCCGTCAGCCGATGGTGATGGCTATTGTGAATGCCACTCCGGACAGTTTTTTTGCTGCCAGCCGTGCTCAGACTGAGGAGGATTTGCGCGCAGCGCTCACCCGTGCGGTGAATGAGGGAGCAGACATCATTGACATAGGAGCCTGCTCGACCCGTCCGGCTGTGCAGTCAGGTGACGGGATAGTGAGCGAGCAGGAAGAGTGGCAACGGCTCCAACCGGCTCTGACCATCGCGCGACAATTGGAGATACGTGTACCTCTGTCCGTTGATACATTCCGCGCGGATATAGCCAGGCGCGCTATCGAAGAGTTCGGTGTGGAACTGATCAATGATATTTCCGGCAAAACGTCCAACTTTATCGGGGTTTTATCGGAGTTTAATGCAGGTTATGTGCTCACATACAACCGTGCAAACGATACAAACAAGACTGCTAACCTGCTGTCTGACGCAATGGCATTCTTCAGCCACAAGGTGGATGAACTGCATCGCGCCGGCATCAGTGACATAATCATCGACCCGGGCTTCGGCTTCGGGCAGACGGTCGAAGAAAGCCTCAGCCTGCTTGACAACCTCGGCGCACTCAGGCACATAGGCTGCCCGATACTTGCCGGCATATCGCGCAAACGCATGGCGTACCAGCCCGCAGGACTGACACCCGATACATGTTTGGAGCAAACCCTACGATTAGAGGCACAAGCTCTCGACCAAGGCGCACAAATCCTGCGCGTACACGACGTAGCCGCAACCAAACAAATAATTACTCAAATAGCAAATGGGTAAATGAAAAAATGAGTAAATGACTAAATAGTAAATGGCTTTATGTTTTTCGGATTCAAAGATCTTGTTGATATCCTGCTGGTAGCCCTGTTGCTGTTTGAGGCGTTCCGCATCTTGCGCACCTCGGGAGCCGTTAACCTGTTCTGGGGTATCTTGGCGTACATAGGACTATGGTTCCTGGTGTCGTTCGTGCTTCGGCTTGAACTGACAGGAGCCGTGTTCAACTTCATCGGCAGTGCAGGTGCTGTAGCTTTGGTAGTGATCTTCCAAGAGGAGATACGCGGTATGTTCAGCCGTATAGGTTCGCGTATGAGCAATGCGCAGATTGTACGATTCCGTCAGGAAGAACAGAAAGGCTGGCTCACCGAGGCACAGATTCATCAGCTTATACTCGCCTGCGAGCACATGTCGGACACCAAGGTCGGTGCACTCATCGTCATTGCCGGCGAGCAGGAACTGGAAGAATACGAGCAGACGGGCGAAACGGTCAATGCCGACATCTCGGCGCGGATGATTGAGAACATCTTCTTCAAGAACACTCCGCTCCACGACGGCGCACTCATCGTCCGCAACGGACGACTGCAATCCGCCGCCTGCATCCTGCCTGTATCAAAGAACCAGCACATACCCAAGCACTACGGTCTGCGGCACCGTGCGGCACTCGGCTTGGCAGAGAAATCCGATGCGCTCTGCATCGTGGTCAGCGAGGAAACAGGTAAGATCAGCATCGCTGAGGACAGCAAGATTGCCACAGTCAAACTCGCCGCCCTCACCGAAAAACTCCAACACAAAAACTGACATCTGACATCTGAAACAATCGTTTGAGCAAAGCGAAATAAGAATACTGAATACTGAAAACTGAATACTAAAAAAATATGAACTACAACCGTACATTAATCACAGCGGCGTTGCCATACGCCAACGGACCGGTACATATCGGTCACCTTGCCGGCGTCTATGTGCCTGCCGATATCTATGCCCGCTATTTGCGCCTGAAGGGGCAAAACGTTCTATACGTCTGCGGTAGCGACGAGCACGGCGTACCCGTAACCATCCGCGCACGCAAAGAAGGTATAACCACCCAGCAGGTGGTGGATCGTTACCACGAACTGATCAAACGCTCGTTTGCCGACTTCGGTATATCGTTTGACATCTACTCGCGCACCACCTCCGACATTCATCACAAGTTTGCTTCGGATTACTTCCGCAAACTATATGACGAAGGCAAGTTCGTTGAGCAGGTCACCGAGCAGTTCTACGACCCCGAGACAGGACATTTCCTGACTGACCGTAATATCCGCGGCGAGTGCCCGCACTGCCACAGCCTCGGTGCTTACGGCGACCAGTGCGAGAAGTGCGGTTCAACCCTTTCTCCAGAGGAGCTCATCAACCCCTACAACGCCGAAACAGGCAATCCGCTTGTCAAGAAACCTACTTCCCACTGGTACTTACCGTTGGATCAGTACCAGCAATGGCTTGAGCAGTGGATCCTCGAGGAGCACAAAGAGTGGCGACCGAACGTATATGGTCAGTGTAAGTCATGGCTGGACGGCGGTCTGCGTCCGCGTGCCGTGACGCGCGATCTGGACTGGGGTATACCTGTGCCCGTAGAGGGTGCGGACGGCAAGGTGCTCTACGTCTGGTTTGACGCACCTATCGGCTATATCTCCAACACCAAGGAGCTTTGCGACGCACAGCCCGAGAAGTACGGCAAATGGGAGACGTGGTGGAAAGACCCGTCAACTCGCCTGATCCACTTCATCGGCAAGGATAACATCGTCTTCCACTGCATCGTGTTTCCCGCAATGCTCAAGGCGGACGGCTCGTATATCCTGCCGGACAATGTGCCCTCCAACGAGTTTCTGAACCTCGAAGGTGACAAGATCTCCACTTCCCGCAACTGGGCTGTATGGCTCAACGAGTATCTGGACGATTTCCCCGGCAAGCAGGATGTGCTGCGTTACGTACTGACCGCCAATGCGCCGGAAACGAAAGACAACGACTTCACGTGGTCGGACTTCCAAGCACGCAACAACAACGAGTTAGTTGCCATATATGGCAACTTCATCAATCGCGCGTTAGTGCTGACCGGCAAGTATTTCGGCGGCAAAGTGCCTGCACAAGGCGCACTGACCGACTACGACCGTCAGACCATCGAGGAGTTCTGCAATGTCAAAGCCGAACTGGAGCGACTTTTGAATGACTTCCGCTTCCGCGATGCACAAAAAGAGGCGATGAACCTCGCCCGCATCGGTAACAAGTATCTGGCTGACACCGAGCCGTGGAAACTCGCCAAGACCGACCTCGACCGCACGGCTACTATCCTCAATCTCTCGCTGCAGATCGCTGCGAACCTCGCTATCGCCTTTGAGCCGTTCTTGCCGTTCTCGTCTGCCAAACTGCGTGAGATGATAGGCTTGGAAACCTTCAATTGGGAAGAACTCGGCAAGACTGATCTCCTGCCGGAGGGTCACCAACTCGGTGAGGTAAGTCTGCTGTTTGAGAAGATTGAGGACGCACCTATTCAGGCGCAACTCGACCGCCTTGCACGCATCAAAGCCGAAAACGAAGCCGCTGCCCAAGCCGAAGCACTCAAGAACTGGCAACCCGTGCCCGTCAAAGCACCGACTACCATCGACGAGTTCGACAAGGCGGATATCCGCGTAGCTACCGTCTTGGAGTGCTCGAACGTCAAGAAGTCCGACCGCTTGCTGCAATTCAAGTTGGACGACGGATTCGGCGAGCGCACGATCCTGAGCGGTATAGCGCAGTCGTACCCCGACCCGTCCGTTCTCATAGGCAAACAGGTTCTGTACATCGCTAACTTCCCGCCGCGTAAGATGATGGGAATAGAGTCACAGGGAATGATCCTCTCGGCTGTCAATGCCGATGGCAAACTGGTGGTGACCACCGTGACAGCACCTGTACGCAACGGCGCACAGGTCGGATAACTTCTGAAATCTGATATCTGACTTCTGATATCTGAAATCTGACTTCTCTCAACTAAAGACGTTGGAGTATCTGCCGTAGCTGATCTGCTACGGCAGATGTGTAATGTGCCTGCATGTACCGGCTGTAGCGGTTCATATCCACGGGTTCGCGCCGTGCACTGTCCAGCGCACGGCTGAACTGCTCATAGTCGGCAAGATGCTCACCAAATGACGGCAACTCATAGAAATCAGTGTCGGCATTCTTCGGATAACGCAGCAGTGGATGACAGCCGGAGGCTATGATCTCCAGGAAGTGCGGAGTAACCTGACTGAACCCGTTCGTCTGGCGCGAGCCGTCGATCCCGGGCGTGGAATACATACACGCACGCGCACTGCGCATCAAAGTAATGTATATCTCGCGCGAATCAGTCGGAGAGATGTACGCGCCTGTATGATCCACATACACCGCTTTGCCGTCCGCAAAGTCCCTGCGGACAAACGTTATATCCGGATGCTCGTTCAGGTATCGCGTGAAAAACTCTTTCAGCACAGGGTTCTGTCGTCCGGCTAACAGGATGTCGTACTTCTTCTCGAACCGCGTATCGGGCGTTATCCTGTATCGGTCGGATATTGACAACGGCAGGTGGTGAATCTTGGGCGAATGCAGTATGCTCTGCAAATATTCATATACCTCGCGACTCGACACACATATAGCAGGATTGCGCCAATATTGTGCGTACCAGAGTTTCACCTGCCACGGTTTGCGGATATAGAAGTCGATGATGCACGGCACTACGTTCCGCTTGTTGTTGCCGTTATGGCGGTACGTACACATCTCGTAGGTGAACGCCGGGTCATACGTTTGCAACCAGTTCAGCAGCAAGGGGATATACTTGGAGTAGCGCTCGTTCTTGATCGCTTGGTTGTAATACAGCGACACACCGAAGTATTGTTGCAGATCGTCTTCCCACTCATATACCAAGTCATTCGCAGGATGAGGGTCAATCTTTCGGTTCGTTATGATTCGGGACAGTTGCATCGTTTTAGCTTTTTTACATATTCGGGTGCAAAGATACAAAAAAAATCCCGTATTTGCAAATAAATGAAAAAGATTTGCCGTATTTGGAAATTTTTTCTCACAAAAATTTGCAAAAGCGGTATTTTTTTCGTAACTTTGTATGTTTTTTGCGGGGCAAAACATTCTTTCCCTGTATTAAGACGCATTTAAACAGCCAAAACTAACTAAAAATTATACAATTATGATGACGATTGACAAATTCCAGTTCGCCGGAAAGAAGGCGATTGTACGCGTGGACTTCAATGTACCACTGGACGAGAACGGTAAGATCACTGACGACACCCGTATCCGCGGTGCTGTACCTACCCTCAAGCATATCTTGGACGAGGGCGGTGCGCTGATCATCATGAGCCACATGGGCAAACCCAAAGGCAAAGTGCAGGCTAAGTTCAGCCTCGGTCAGATCAAGGACGCTGTAGCCAAGGCTCTCGGCGTAGCAGAGGTTAAGTTTGCTCCCGACTGCGCTAAGGCTCAGGCAGAAGCTGCTGCTCTCAAGCCGGGTGAGGTGCTGTTGCTGGAGAACCTGCGCTTCTATCCTGAAGAGGAAGGCAAACCGGTAGGTATCGACAAAGAGGATCCTGCTTACGAGGCAGCCAAGAAAGAGATGAAAGCCCGTCAGAAAGACTTCGCAAAGACGCTGGCTTCTTACGCTGACTGCTACGTGATGGATGCCTTCGGTACCGCTCACCGCAAGCATGCTTCGACGGCTGTTATCGCTGACTACTTCGATGCTGACCACAAGATGCTCGGCTACCTGATGGAGAAAGAGGTAAAGGCTGTGGACAACGTTCTGTCCGACATCAAGCGTCCGTTCATTGCTATCATGGGCGGCTCGAAGGTCAGCTCGAAGATCGGTATCATCGAGAACCTGCTGGGCAAGGTTGACAAACTCATCCTGTGCGGCGGTATGACTTATACTTTCGCCAAGGCTCACGGCGGCGAGATCGGCGGCTCTATCGTTGAGCTGGACAAGCTGGATGTAGCTCTCGGCGTTGAGGAACTGGCTAAGAAGAACGGCGTTGAGCTCGTGCTCGCTCCGGATGCTATCTGCGCCGACAGCTTCAGCAACGACGCTAACCAGAAGATCTTCCCGTCGGAGGCTATTCCTGAGGGTTGGGAAGGTCTGGATGCAGGTCCTGAGGCACAGAAGAAGTTCGCTGCTGCCATCAAGGGCTGCAAGACGATTCTGTGGAACGGTCCTGCCGGTGTATTTGAGTTCGACAACTTCTGCGGTGGCAGCCGTGCTATCGGTGAGGCTATCGCTGAGGCAACAGCCGAGGGTGCATTCTCGCTCATCGGTGGCGGTGACTCGGTAGCTTGCGTTAACAAGTTCGGTCTGGCTGACAAGGTTTCGTATATCTCTACCGGCGGTGGTGCGCTACTCGAGGCTATCGAGGGCAAAGTTCTTCCGGGTGTAGCTGCAATCAAAGGCGAATAATCTCTAAACACTCAACTCTAAACACTAAACAGTATAATGGATATTTCAGGTAAGATTATACAGAAGCTCCCTCTTCAGTCGGGAGAGTCGAAGACTTCCGGCAAGCCTTGGCAGGTACAAGCCTACGTCCTTGAGACGCAGGAACAATACCCACGCAAGGTGTGCTTCGAGATCTTCGGCGAACAGCGCATCAAGGACAACCCCTGCGAGATTGACGATATAGTAACCGTTTCGTTCGACATCGAGAGCCGCGAGTTCAACGGTCGCTGGTTCACCTCTATCCGTGCATGGAAAGTGCAGCAGGGAATAGTTGATCCCAACGCCCAGCCCGCTGCTGCGCCACAGGCTGCTGCACCTGCAGCACAACCGATGCCGCAACCGGCAGCCGCGCCGAACGTTGAGGCCTTCGATCCCGCCGCAGGTGGCGAGTCAACCGACGACCTGCCGTTCTAATACGCAACTGCATGAGCAAACGAACCATTATATGGCTGATGATAGCCGTAATCATTCTGACGGCGGGCACCATTCTGTGTGTCCGCCGTTGGGATGCATGGTTCGCTATGCCGGCTGAACCCGAATGGCGGAGTGATACACTCAGTACGCGTTTTTTGACGTTCAACGACCAAACTACCTATTCCTGCCAACATACAGACACGCTGACTATGGTTGTGCTCGGAGATGTGCATAACACTCTCAAGCACTCCGATTACCTCCGCATAGCGGAATTATGCCCGGATATGCAGTGCTACGCACAAGTCGGTGACTTTGTTGAACGCGAACAACTCTACTACAAGCAACTGCTCAAGTACCAGATGCGCGGTACACTGTTTGACTCACTGCCCGTTATGGTCTGTCCGGGTAATCATGAATACACCAAAGGCGTAAATCGCCAACTGCCAGACTCGTGGTATGAGTCGTTCCCAATGCCGCAAAACGGGCCAAAAAGTTCGTTGGGTTCAACGTATTATGTCGATTTTCGAGATCTTAGGTTCATCGCTATCGACACCGAAAGCCCGCATATCCTATCCGACCATACGCGTCTGAATGCGTGGGTCAAGGGCGCTATCTCCTCGGCTTGCCAGCCGTGGGTAGTAGTGATGATGCACCGGCCTGTGTACGCTTCGCGCAAAGGCAGAGTCAACCCTTCCGTCTGGCTCTCGATGGCGAAAGCGCTGCAAGGAGCGGATGTGATCTTCTCCGGACATGATCACACCTATGCACGTCGCGGCAAAACGCTGCAAGACGAACATGAGGCGCATACGCCTGTGTGGATCGGTGTAAGCTCCACGACGCAAGTGCGCACGCCGAAAAACCGCAGCAATATGGATACCATCGTTGCCGGAGGTCCGTTCTTTGAGCGGCTGCACATCACGCGCCACGCACTAACCGTCCGCAGTTACGAACTCGACGGCACCTGCATCGACAGCATCTGCCTATACAAGCGCTAATATAGAAATCAGATGTCAGATATCAGAAATCAGATATCAGAAGTCAGATATAAGATGTCTGAAATTTGAAACTTGAAATCATAAATTTGAAATAATCGTTCCGTAAGGATAAGAAATCATGAAACTCATCGCTCCCTCCGTTCTCTCCGCTAACTTCGCTGACCTTCGCACTGATCTTGAGATGATCAACCGCTCGGATGCCGACTATCTGCATGTCGATGTTATGGACGGCGTGTTTGTGCCGAATATATCGTTCGGTTTTCCACTCATGGTTCCGATGCACAAGTATTGCACCAAGCCGCTGGATGTACACTTGATGATCGTGCACCCCGAGAAGTACGTTGAGCGTTTCTGCGACGCCGGAGCATGGAGTGTGGGATTTCACTTGGAGGCTGTGGATGATCCATTGCCTATCCTTGACCTGATCAAAGCCAAAGGTGTACGCACCTGCCTGACGATCAATCCGGATATTGATGTGAAGCGTCTTGTGCCGTATCTGGACAAGGTGGATATGGTGCTGCTTATGTCGGTGTTTGCGGGCTTTGGAGGACAGAAGTTCATCCCGGAAACGATGGATAAGATCCGCTTCATCCGTCAGGAGATTGACCGTCGCGGGCTAAAGACCCTCATCGAGATTGACGGTGGCGTCAGCACGCAGAACGCGCAGGAGTTGTTTGCTGCCGGAGCCGATGTGCTTGTAGCCGGTACAGCTGTGTTCGGTGCACCCGATCCAGAAGAGGCAATCCGCCAAATGAAACGCTAACCCACTAATCCGCTAACCCACTAACCCGTTAATGCTACGGCGTTATCCGTTTGTTTTTGTTTTCCTCGTTACCGCACTGCTTATCTGCAGTGCGTACTACCTGCATGTGCCGTATAACCTGCGAGGGGACACCGAGGCGGAGTATGTGGATTCGCTTTGTACGTTCCGCGCGCATGTAACAGAGCCGCCAGTACAGAAACCCAAAGGATGGCTGCTGACCGTGACGCTACCTAAATACCGGCAACAGGCGATGTTGTACCTCAAAGCCGATTCCACGGATAGTTATGTACCCGTTATGGGAGATCTGCTCATCGTACGCACGCACATCACACGCCCGCACGCATTATTCAAAGGTGACTACGATTACGGCAACTATCTCCGACAGCAGCACAAGGTAGGTATAGGTTATGTACAGCCTCAGCAATGGCAGGTGATCGGTCACTACCCTGTCCGTACGCTCCGGGCGTACGCCGCGGGCGTCCAACAGCGTCTGGTGCAACGTTTGGCAGATGCGGGGCTGCACGGTCAGTCGCTGGCATTCATCTCGGCTATCATCGTAGGCGAGCGTGATGCGCTTGACTCCAACCTCCGTCAATCGTTTGCCGCAGCCGGTGCGGCACATGTGCTTGCTGTCAGCGGCTTGCATACAGGTATCATATATTTGGTTATATCCTCACTGCTGACCTGCTTTGGTTTTGTCCGACCGCTGTATGAGCAACGCGTGCGGCGGGTATTGCTCTCGCTTACTATCATCATCGTCATGTGGGTGTACGCGTTTGTTACGGGCTTGTCACCATCTGTTATGCGGGCAGTGCTGATGCTCACGATTATTCAGGTGGGCTGGATGTTGCGCCGGCACGCAGTATCCGTTAATACGCTTGCAGCCGCAGCGTGTATCTGTTTGTGGGTTGATCCGCTCAGTCTGTTCAGCGTGAGTTTCCAACTCTCGTTTGCTGCTGTGTTAGGGATATTGCTGTTCGGACGGTATATGAACTCTATTTGGAGAGTTAGGAATAAGTTGCAACGCTTCGTACGCGATCTTTTTACTATTTCCATTGCCGCTACTATTGGTACACTTCCTGTCACATTGTTTTACTTTGGTCAAGTATCGCACTACTTCCTGTTGGCGAACATCATTGTCATTATTGCGGCATATATTCTGTCTATTCTTGGTGGGTTCACGCTATTGCTGGCGCACACCGTTGTTGGTGCGTGGCTGGCTATGGTGCTGCAACAGTTGAGTGGCAGGCTTTGCGATTTTGTGCAGTGGATAGAGCACCTGCCGCACGCCACCTTGCAACTGTCTGTCACGCCGTGGATGGTAATCTGTCTGGTTGTGGCTATTGCTTGCTGTTATTTGCGTATCAGGCAGCAGCGTCTCGTGTGGTTCGCTCCGGCAGTGGCGGCTATAGCGTTGCTGTGCGTACTGCATATCTATGACACCCGTCAAAACCTCAACAACTATGAGCTTGCTATCCGGGGCAATACCTTGTATTACCGTCATGGCGAAACGACCGACGCATACAAATTAGACAGCCGTTACACCTTCTTCAGGTATAACGGCTGCGACTATGTCTATGCCCCGCATCTCTCCGCACGCCAACAGCAATCCCTAACCCGCTACTGCACAGAACATAATATCAGCGTTTGGCAGTAAACATAAAAAATCCCACAAACACAAACTTTGCGGGATTTTAATCTTATTAGAGCGTTGCTGCGACGCGTCTGTCAAGAGCCTGGCTAATCTTTGTTCTGATTGTCTTTTTCGAAAGGCAATTCATCAATACGCTCTGCGCCTACTTGAGCCAGCCACTGCTTGAACGGTTCGGCTTTCTTGGACGGGATAGATTGAATGATTCGCAGAATATGCTCAGTATCAGCTACATCGGTAAGATAACGTTTACCATCAGCAGCCTGCAATTTCAGTTGCTTACAACTTGTAAGCATCTCGCTGGCGCCTTCTGCGATAAGCCTTTTTTTCAATACAGCCCAGTAAGTACTGGCGCTTCGTGGAGTAGCTTGGTCGGTCAATATAGCTACCACATCTACAACGGAGAAGAAGTATTTCTCCTGTACATCATCCCAAACGACACGTACTCGCAAGGACTCAAACAGTTTGATTGCTTCGTGTTCAGCCATAGGTCTTTATTTTGATGCAAAGATACTAAAAAAATCTGATATTTGCAAATAATTGTGCACAATTTTATCAAAAATATCTTTCCGTCCTATCCGTCTAATCCGTGTGATCCGTGTAGTTTGTTTTATTCGAACACGGACTTTCACGGAATGTCACGGAATATCTGTTCAACTGCATCCGTGCAATCCGTGTGATCCGCACAGTTCACTCACCTGCCTCAGTGTAGTTCCGTATATTTCAGTGGTTTGTTTTATTCGAACACGGACTTTCACGGAGTGTCACGGAATATCACGGAATATCTGTTCAACTGCATCCGTGCAATCCGTGTAATCCGTACAGTTCACTCATCTGCATCCGTGTAGTTCCGTGTGTTTCCGTGTTCGTTTTTAGTACTGATGCGATAATTATAACCAAAAAAGTTTAAGAAAAATAATTTTCAAATCAAAAACTCACAAGGGTACTTTATGTTCACTAATTAAGCGAATTGCAATGGGTACTTTTAAGTCAACAATTAAAAACTATTAAAATCTATTTACGATGGATACTTTTTTGTTCTTATCTTATTACAATCGAACGAGTATTTCTTAGCCATAGAGGGCACGATCATAAATGGAGTGAAGTATTTGATACCACAATAATATGTTGATGAAATAAATATGAACTAAAGATGAACTAAATATGTACCAAAGAAGAACTAAAGAAAATATGCTAAAAAGCATAAAAATGCAACGAACAAAAGATAATGCAACAGTAATAATTGTATTTAATAGTTGGTGAAAAGAGTCATTGCATTTCCCAAAATTCAGGCAAATCGAAGAAAAACTCATCAAATTGAATAATTTTTATAGAAATACTTGCATAATTAAAAAAAGTTGTATCTTTGCAGCGGTTTTGTTGGAAAAACGGACAAAATAGAGTATAACAGCATTAGAAAAACGGACAAAGAAAGGAGTTTAACATGCTTCCTGACTTTGGCGGATTTGATATGTTTTTACCTGAAAGGCTACCCAATTCTTAAGATTTCTTAAGGAAAACGTACGTCTACATCGGACCATTATCGGGGGATTATCGTTCCAATGTCGAAAGAACTACCTTTCCAATTATCATTTTTCTTCGTAACCATCCATTAAAGTACAGGTATATTCAAAAGTTAGGGCTGTAACTCCAATTGGTTACAGCCCTAATTGTATTATTTAAAATGAGTTATTGGTTG
>CAJOFU010000016.1:27007-28273 GCA_905233935.1 Paludibacteraceae bacterium | reverse complement strand
ATGGGCTAGAATTGGTCAGCATATACCATCTCACAGCGTCGGCGCCATAGGTTTCCAATGCACCGAACGGGTCCACGGCATTGCCTAAGCGTTTGGACATCTTATTGCCGTTCTTATCGAGCACCAGGCCGTTGGAGATGACGTTCTTGTAGGCTACGGTGTCTTCTATCATCGTGTGAATAGCGTGCAACGTGAAGAACCAACCGCGAGTCTGGTCTACACCTTCCGAGATGAAGTCTGCTGTGCGCGGCAGGTCTGCGTTCTCAAACGGGTAGTGATTCTGTGCGTAGGGCATAGCGCCGCTGTCGAACCATACATCGATGAGGTCCAACTCACGCTTCATCGGTTTGCCACTCGGCGACACAAGGATGATATTGTCCACGTACGGACGGTGCAGGTCAATAACAGACGGGTCGTAGTTCGCCTTGCTGTAATCGCCCACGATGTGTTTCGGCCACGGGTTGGCTTTCATGAAGCCTGCTTTCATGGATTTGTCGATTTCATCGAACAATTCTGCAATCGAACCGATGCAAATCTCCTCTTTGCCGTCTTCGGTACGCCAGATAGGCAGCGGAGTACCCCAATAACGCGAGCGGCTCAGGTTCCAGTCGTTCAGGTTCTCCAGCCATTTGCCGAAGCGGCCTGTGCCGGTGGATTCGGGTTGCCAGTTGATGGTCTGGTTGAGGGCGATCATCTGTTCGCGGGCTGCGGTCGAGCGGATAAACCACGAGTCAAGCGGATAATAGACAATCGGGGTGTCTGTGCGCCAGCAGTGCGGGTAGTTGTGCACGTGCTTCTCGATCTTGAACACGCTGCCTTCTGCCTTCATCTGCATGCACAGACGGATGTCGATGTTCTCGGCTTTGAGGGCTTTTGCTTCGTCATAGCGGTTGTCCGTCCAGAAGTTCGCTTTGTCGTACGCGTTCTTGACGAACTGCCCTGCCCAGACCTTGTAGAGGTTGGCGTTGACGAAGTCGCGGACGAAGGTCTCGTGGAGTTCGTCGGTGAGCCAGTATTTGCCGGTGAAATCGACCATCGGTCGGGTTTCGCCGTTGCGGGTGATGAGGTAGAGTGCAGGCACTCCGGCGGCTTCGGCTACGCGCTTGTCGTCTGCACCAAAGGTAGGCGCGATGTGAACGATACCTGTACCGTCTTCGGTGGTAACGTAGTCACCGCTGATGACACGGAAGGCATCAGCGCTGCGGTCGGTGATGCGATCTTGCTCTTTGTTGTAATCAACGGGTTTGACCCACGGGAAGAGTTGGG
>CAJOFU010000016.1:0-26973 GCA_905233935.1 Paludibacteraceae bacterium | reverse complement strand
CGAGAATTTCCGGGGTTTCGCCGAGTTCTTTGGCGTAAGCGGAAAGACGTGCCTCGGCGAGGATATAAACGGCTTCCTGTTCGGTGTAAGGGTTTTGCCCTTTGACGGCTACGTAGTCAATCTTTGGACCAACGCAGAGTGCGGTGTTCGAAGGAAGCGTCCACGGCGTAGTTGTCCACGCGAGGAAGAAGACTTCCAGACCGCTTGCGCTGTTGGATGTGAGACCGCTGCGCTGTTGGAACGCTTCGCTGTCAGACGGCAGAAGACGGAATTGCGCGGTGCAGGTGGTGTCTTTGACATCACGGTAGCAGCCGGGTTGGTTGAGCTCGTGGGAACTGAGACCTGTACCCGCCATCGGCGAGTAGGGCTGAATGGTGTAACCCTTGTAGAGGAAGCCTTTCTTGTAGAGCTCTTTGAGCAGATACCAGAGGGTTTCGATGTACTTGTTGTCGTAAGTGATGTACGGGTGCTCGAGATCAACCCAGTAACCCATCTGCTTGGTGAGGTTCGTCCACTCGCGGGTGTATTTCATCACCTCCTGACGGCAGGCAGCGTTGTACTCATCGACGCTGATCTTCTTGCCGATATCCTCTTTGGTGATGCCGAGTTTCTTTTCTACGCCGAGTTCAACGGGCAGACCGTGGGTATCCCATCCGGCTTTGCGCTGCACCTGATAGCCCTGCATGGTTTTGTAGCGGCAGAAGGTGTCTTTGATTGTACGTGCCAAAACGTGGTGAATGCCCGGCATGCCGTTTGCCGAAGGAGGACCTTCGAAGAAGAGGAAGGGTTTGTGCCCTTCACGCACAGCGATACTTTGATGGAACAGATCTTCCTGTTCCCACTGCTGCAACACCTCGCGGCTGACAGCAGCCAAATCTAATTGTTTGTATTCCGAAAAACGTTTCATTATGTTGAATTATTTTGTTTCTATAATTGCTGAGCAATGTGCTCAAAGATCTGTGCTGCGGGATGTCCGTTTTGCAGCACAATCGGTGTGCCTTCGTCGCCGCCCTCGCGGATGGATTGTACGAGCGGGACTTCGCCGAGCAGAGGTATATGGAGTTCTTCCGCCAGACGCTTGCCGCCGCCGTGACCGAAGATATAATACTTGTTGTCAGGCAGTTCGGCGGGTGTGAAATACGACATATTCTCGATGAGTCCGAGTACGGGGATATTGACTTTGTCGTTGGTGAACATATCCACGCCTTTGCGTGCATCGACGAGTGCAACGTCTTGTGGCGTGGTCACCACGATAGCGCCGGTGAGTTGGAGCGTCTGGATGAGTGTAAGATGGATATCCGAGGTGCCCGGCGGCAGGTCGATGAGGAAGTAGTCGAGTTCTCCCCACAGAGCATCGTTGATGAGTTGCTTGATCGCGTTCGAAGCCATTCCGCCACGCCAAACAACAGCCGATTGTACATCCACGAAGAAGCCGATAGACAGCATCTTCACGCCGTATTGCTCGATCGGCACGATCAGGTCGCGACCGTTAACTGTTTCGGCTACCGGGCGTTCATCTTCAACGTGGAACATCTTCGGGACTGAAGGTCCGTGGATGTCGGCATCGAGCAGACCAACACGAAAACCGCGCTGTGCGAGAGCCACAGCAAGATTGACGGCTACCGTGGATTTGCCGACTCCGCCCTTACCAGAATGGATGGCTATCACGTGTTTGGCTTGCAGCGAACGCTCTTCTGCTCCGGCTTCGGGTTGTACTTGCTTGCGGTACTTGGTGTGGATATGTACGGCAACATTGGCATTGACGTAGGTTTGCACAGCCACTTCCGCGGCTTTGAGAACCGAACGCTGGAAGGGATCGGTGTCCTTGTCGAAGATGAGTGAGAACGACACCTCCAAGCCGGAGATGCGGATATCGTCTTCGAGCATTCCCGCCTCGATGAGGTTCATGCCGTTACCGGGGTAACGAACGTGCTGTAGGGCTTCAATGATTTGCTTGGGGTACATAGTTTCTTCCGTAAGAACGATAGGTGTCTTTTTCTATTTCTATTTCGGGTTCGACGAGCGTGCCGGACTTGGGCAGTTGCCAAGCGAGGTACTTGATGGTCAGTCCGCGTTCGAGCCACTGGTGTTCGTAGTGGGTCTGCAGGCGCTTGGCGTCAGCCAATAATGGTGTATGGTGTACGGTGTACGGAGTATGGTCTCCGTAGAGGTCATCGGTGTCGCATAAGACAGGCAGATGGTTGACTTCAAGCATCGCGCGCGTATACGTATAGAGAAACGGGCTGTCTGTCTTCAAGTGGATGGTTGCACCATCGCGGAGGAGTTGGCGGTAACGCTCCATAAAGTAGGTGGAAGTCAGGCGCTTGGTGGCTTTTTTCATCTGCGGGTCGGGGAAGGTAATCCACAGCCCATCTACCTCGTCAGGGGCGAAGAAGTTCGGTAGCATCTCGATGTTCGTCCGGAGAAATGCTACGTTCGTGAGTCCGTCGCGGGTTGCCTGTTTGGCTCCCTGCCACATCCGTGCGCCCTTGATGTCCACGCCGATGTAGTTGGTGTCGGGATAGACGCGCGCCAAGCCCACGGTGTAGTCGCCGTGACCGCATCCGAGTTCGAGCAACAGAGGATGGTCGTTGTGGAAGAATTGGTTCCTCCACTCGCCTTTCATCGCCAGAACCGGTGAGTCTGGCAACATCTCCCGTGCCCCACACTGGAAGACACAGGACATTTGTTCCATCTCAGCGAATTTCTTTAACTTATTCTTTCCCATAATCGTGTTTTCGAAGTTCTAATCCGACATCGGCAATGCCGTGGATGAGGGAATCGCGCATCCCGTGTACGATAGAAAAGGTGTAAGCACCCGCCTCAGGAAATACCAGTTCGCGTTCCATGATCACGTAGCCGGAATAGTATCGTCCGGCGCGTGTACCGAGCCACTGCCCGCGGTCGTCAGCCAAGCAAGCCATCACCGTGTCGCTCTGTATCGGCGACAGACTATCGCCACATTGGATAAAGAACCAGAGGTTCTGGTAGTTGTACTGCTCGGTGTGGCGCAACATCAGGGCGATGTCGTAGGCTTGTGTAGTGTCCGTCACATCAAGCAACAGCCGCACGGTATCGGTCATTGCCCAACCTTGCTCCGACAAGTCTTGATGCGCACTACTCACCACATCATGGTGGCAAGCAATCAGCATCAGCGACAGACATATCAAGATCAGCAGTCTATTCATGGCGATCCCTCCTTTGTCGGTCAAACGAACCGTTGTTCGGGCGGTTATGCGGGCGGTTGTCACGCCGGTCGGGACGGTTACCTTGACGGTCATTGCGCCCGTGGCGACGGTCAAAACGGTGGACATCATCCTGACCAACGACATTTGCGTAGCCTAATTCCGAGCCTTCCATCGTGGTGTGAATACCGCCGAGATCGTCGGGTTTCTCGCCGCGTTTGTTCATTTCGATGATGGCTTTGGCGCGTTCGGCAGAGATGATCTCGAGGTTAACAGCCTGCCGCTGGTCGGTGGAGTAGGTGATAGTGCCTTGCAACGGATCGGTGGCAAACTGATAGTACGTAGCCGTCAGTGTTTCCAGCGGAATACGTCTGTCGGGCAACTTTGCTACCGCCTCTTGATAGGTCGGTATCTCGTAGTTCAAGCAGCACTTGAGTTTGGCGCATTGTCCGGCAAGTTTCTGCGGGTTAGGCGAGAGGTTCTGCAATCGTGCAGCGCCTGTGCCGACAGACGAGAACCGTGTCATCCACGTCGAACAGCACAGTTCGCGACCACAAGGTCCCGTGCCGCCAATGCGACCTGCCTCTTGCCGTGCACCGATCTGACGCATCTCCACGCGGATACGGAACGTTTCGGCATATACTTTGATCAGTTGGCGGAAATCCACTCGTCCGTCGGCTATGTAGTAGAAGATCGCCTTGCCGCCGTCGCCTTGGTATTCTACGTCGCCTATCTTCATCTCCAGTTGCAGGTCTTTGGCAAGTTTGCGCGCCTTGATCATTGTTTCGTGTTCCAGGGCGTGCGCCTCTTCAGCACGCTGCAAATCCACCTCAGTGGCTACGCGGTAGATAGCACGCGCCTCGAAGTTCTCGATATCGATGCGGCACTTTTTCATATGTAACAGAACGAGTTGTCCTACCAAGGTCACCTCTCCGACATCGTGACCGGGATTGCCTTCCACAGCAACTTTCATTCCCTTCTCAAGCGGCAGATGGTTGACGTTGCGGTAGTAGGCTTTGCGGGTGTTCTTGAACTGCACCTCGACAAACTCAGTCTTCGAAACCGATTCCGGCAGATCGGACAACCAGTCCACTACGGGCAACATGTGCACAGAGTTCCTTCTATACGACTTTTCCGTATAACGTCCTGACTCACTATTTAATACAAAATCTTGTTTCATAAATCTCTCTAAACACTATACTCTAAACGCTAAACTATTTTTTAATCAGTACAATACATTGCAAACACAGGTCGAACAGCACCATTCGTGCGTTGGCATTCTGCATGATTTGCGCCTCAGCGCGCGCGAACTGTTCGGTCAGTTCCTCAATGTTGCGTTCGTTGATGAATGGCGCGAACTTTACCGAGAACTGCTGTTCGTCGCTTGTCTCGTAGTTCAGTGCGGGTTCGCCGTAGTTGTAGATAAAGTTCTCACGTATAAGCCGTTGCGCGAATTGCAAGAACGCACATTGGCGTTCGCGTGACGACTCTTTTGCCATCGTCATCGACCATTCGTTGAGTTTCTGCAAGGCTTCGTAGTTCTTCCTAACGCCTACAAGCCACGCGTTGCGCATCAACTCTTGGAACTCTGCAAACAACTGTTTGTCCCGGTCTTCGGCGTCAAGGATTCGTAACGCCTCGCGGTAACTTCCACCGGCAAGACGTGCAGCGTCTTGTGCTTGCTGAGGATTGCTGACAACTCCTTGATGAGTCAGGGCATCAACAATCTCTTCATCCGACAGCCGTGGTATAGGTAGCGGTCGCAAACGTGATATGATGGTAGGCAACAACTGCTCGGGATGCTCGCTCACAAACAGGAACAAGGTCATCTCCGGCGGTTCTTCCAGTAGCTTCAGCAGTTTGTTGGCGCAGGCAATGTGCATCTTCTCGGGTTGCCAGACGATCATCACCTTGTAGCCGTCGGCAAAAGACTTGAGTGACAACTTCCGCTGTATCTCGCTGCTCTCCTTCTCGTAGATCAGGCTCTGCTTCTTCTCAGCACCCATCGCCATCGTCCAATCATCGGGGTCGCAGTAGGGGTTACTCCGAATCATCTCACGGAAATCGTTGAGGTAATCGTCGCAAACTTCCGCTCCTTTGTCCACCTTCACAATCGGAAACGCAAAGTGCAGATCGGGGTGTTGCAGTTTGCTGTATTGCAGACAGGTCGGACACACACCACAAGCGTCTGTCTCTGTGCGGTGCTTGCACGCCACGTATTGCGCAAACGCCAACGCCAACGGCAACTTGCCTACTCCCGCCGCACCCGACAACAGCAGGGCATGAGGAATCTTTCCCTCTTGCACGCTGCGGCATAGTTCACGTTTCACAGCTTGTTGTCCGATGATATCCTTTAGCAACATTGGGTGCTCATTTCAAACGCGGACGCAAAGTTACAAAAAAAAAATGAAATATGCAAATTTTCGTCAGTGTTTTTAAAATTTGTCACTTTTTTATGAGTTCTACATGCTCAAAAATGCCGATTTTTGATGAAAAATGAAAAAAAATACAAAAAAAGTGCATTTTTTTTGAAAAATATTTGCAAATATCAAATAAAAGTTGTACCTTTGCATCGAAAACAAATAAAATTTTCATAGTTAAGGTTTAGGTTTAATGGCAACAGGAGGCTGGGAAGTTTCCTGTTGTTTTTAAAACCAAAAGAAAAATACCTTCACTGTGAAGACTTTTTTGTTTTCTATAAGTACGCGAAAACGGACAACGATGCAAGCAATTGCATCGCTTTAATATTGTGAATTATGGCAAAAAAGAAAGCAAAAAAACATGCGGCTTCCGTACAAAATCGACCCGCTGTTAAGAAACAAGTCATCGTACAAGAACCGGTCAACCTCCCCGAAACGGAGAATGTATTGTTAGATCTCTCCGATCCCGATGAGTTCCGTCGTGCTTTCATTGCCTCTGAGTTATTGAATAGAAAATACTAAAATAATATGGCAACAACTTACATGACTGCAGATGGTCTGCAAAAACTTAAAGAAGAGCTGTCGTTCCTCGAGAGCGTTGAGCGCCCTCGTGTGATTGCGGCAATCGCTGAGGCTCGCGACAAAGGCGACCTGAGCGAGAACGCCGAGTACGACGCAGCTAAGGAAGAACAAGGACACCTCGAGACACGCATTGCTATCCTCAAGAGCAAGATCGTGGATGCGCGCATCATCGACGAGTCGTCTATCAACACCGATGAGGTACAGATCCTCACGCGTGTACGTGTACGTAATAAAAGGAATAACGCGGAGAAGGTCTATCAGATCGTAACCGAAGGCGAGGCAAATATCGCCGAGGGAAAGATCGCTTCCACCACGCCTATCGCCAGAGGCTTGCTCGGCAAGAAAGTCGGTGAAGTGGCTCAGGTCAGCGTTCCCGCCGGTACACTCGAACTTGAAGTACTTGAGATTTCCTTGTAACCTATTATCAATTGTAAATTGTAAATAGTTAAATTGTAAATTACTATGACAATTTTCACGAAAATCATCAACGGCGAGATTCCGAGTTACAAGGTGGCAGAGAACGAGCATTGCTACGCCTTTCTTGACATCAATCCGCTCGTTAAGGGTCACACACTCGTTATCCCCAAGCTCCCCGAACCCGAAGCCGATTACATCTTCGACCTCGACGACGATACCTATCAGCAGCTCACACTCTTCGCCAAGAAAGTCGCTGCCGGTATCAAGCAAGCCACAGGCTGCAAGCGCGTCGGCGTGGCTGTGCTCGGAATGGAAGTGAACCATGTACATATCCATCTTGTTCCCCTGAACTCGGAGAAAGATATGCTGTTCACCAACCCCAAACTCCAACTCCCTGCCGATGAGATGGCGCAGATAGCCAACTCCATAGCTCAGGCCATCGACCCTGTATAAGAAATGGTAAATGGTAAATGATTAAATTGTAAATAACTATGTCTCTTTTCTCCTTTACGCAAGAGATTGCAATAGACCTTGGCACAGCCAACACCCTCATCATGTATGAGGATCAGATAGTCGTTAACGAACCCAGTGTGGTTGCTATCTCTGTGGCAGACAACAAGTGTCTCGCCGTAGGTCGCAAAGCCCAACAGATGATCGGCCGCGGTAGCCAGCAGATCCGCACCGTGCGTCCTTTGAAAGAAGGCGTCATCGCAGACTTCCAGGCCTGCGAAATGATGATCCGCGGACTGATCAAGATGATCCCGCAAAAGAACAAACTCTTCACACCTGCCATCCGAATGGTTGTAGGTATCCCTTCGGGTTGTACCGAGGTTGAGATCCGTGCCGTGCGCGACAGTTGCGAACACGCCGGCGGACGTGAGATCTATATGCTCTACGAACCGATGGCAGCCGCTATCGGTATCGGTGTGGATGTCGAAGCACCGAAAGGTTGTATGGTTGTTGATATAGGTGGTGGTACAACCGAGATCGCTGTTATATCGCTTGGCGGTATTGTGGCAAACAAGTCTATCAAAACTGCCGGTGACGACTTCAACCGTGACATCATCGACTTCATGAGTAGGATGCACAATATGCGCATCGACGAACCGACAGCCGAGCGCATTAAGATCGCCGTTGGTGCTGCGCTACCTGAACTCGAAGATGCACCGGAAGATTACCTCGTAACAGGCCCGAACAAAGTCACTGCTCTGCCGATGAAGGTGCTCGTCAGCTACCAGGAGATTGCCCACTGCCTCGAGAAATCCGTTTCGCGTATTGAGCAGGCGGTACTCGCAGCACTCGAATCCACACCGTCGGAGTTGTACGCCGACATCGTGGAGCGCGGTATCTACCTCGCCGGTGGTGGTGCTATGTTGCACGGTCTGGCTAAACGTCTCCAGGACAAGATCACTATCCCGTTCCACGTAGCCGAAGATCCGCTTCTATCCGTGGCACGTGGTGCTGGTATCGCCCTCAAGAACTACGACCGTTTTGGTTTCCTGATCCGCTAAATCATTAATTTGGCATTATATCATTTTGCATTTTGCATTTTTAATTTTTAATTATTAATTAATGCACAACCTGCTGCAACTGATAGTACGCTACAGCAACTTCTTGCTCCTGTTGGGGCTTGAAGTTGTTGCTTTTGTTTTCGTTGTGCACGGAAACAAGTACCAGCAGGTTGCAGCGTCCGGTGCGGCAAATGTCGTCACAGGCAGCATTCAACTCGCGCACGACAACGTCACCTCGTACTTCCATCTGCGCGCCGACAATGCCCAGCTCCTCGAGGAGAATGCCCGACTCAACGCCGAGATTCTCGAGCTTCAGAACGGCCAAACACGTAAACGAGACGTAAACGACACGTTATCGACACGTAATCGAGAGCCACTGTCATCGGAAGAAGTTCCCTATATCCGTGCAGACTTGGACTACTCGTTCATCCCTGCCCGCATCATAGCGTTTTCTGAAGACCGTCATCACAACTACATAACGCTCAATAAGGGTTCGCGTGACGGTGTGACACCCGACATGGGCGTCATCGGTAAGGATGGCATCGTGGGTGTCGTGCAGTCGGTCAGCACACACTTCGCTGTCGTCGCTCCTGTTATCCACGAGGGGATCTATATCTCCGCGATGATCCGTAAGAATGACTATATGGCAACGCTCCACTGGCATGCACCGGGTATTCGTCACGCGGCACTGGAGGATGTGGCGCGCCACGTGGATGTCAAACTGGGCGATACCATCGTCACCAGCGGATTGAGTGCTATCTTCCCTGCCAATGTACCTGTAGGCGTAGTGTCTGACGTCTCGCTCGGTGAAGGCGACTCGTACTACGATATCGATGTCGCTCTTGCCACGGACTTCAACAGTCTGCGCACCGTACATATCCTCAACTACGCCCACCGTGCTGAATTAGACTCAATCCAATAAATCTGAATACTGAATTCTGACTTCTGAATACTGAATTCTGACATCTAAGAATGAACTGGCTCCGCTACATAGGAATACTCGTCTTGCTCCTGTTCTTGCAGGTGTTCTTGCTCGATAACCTGCATTGGCTCGGGCTGGTACATCCTTTTGTGTATCTGTGGGCGATATTGCTGCTGCCTGTTGAACTCCCTCGTTGGCTACAGATGCTCATCGGCGCGGCTATCGGTATGATTATGGACTTGTTCACCCACGCTCCCGGCATCCACATGGCAGGTTGTGTCATGGCGGCATATCTGCGTCCGAATCTGTTGGCGGCTTACGTACAGGATGCAGAACGAATGAAAGGTGCTATCACCATCAATGCAATCGGAATGGGTAACTACCTGCGCATGTTGGCTGTGCTCGTCGTGGTGCACCATATTCTGGTGTTTATGCTCGAAGCGTTCACTTTCAGCCACTTCGGTTACACATTGCTCCAGATCATTCTGAGTAGCCTGTTCACCTACGCATTTATCGTAATGTTCGAGCTCGTCCGCAAGAACACCTAAATTGTCAATCGTCAATCTGTCAATTGTAAATGACTAATGATCCTTACACCCAACGACCTTTCATCATTGCCGGTTCGGTTGTGCTGGTAGTGTTGATATTTATTATCCGGTTGTTTGGGTTACAGGTCATCGATCAGTCGCAGAAAGCCAAGGCGGACTCCAACGCCCTGCTCCGGCAGGTCGTTTATCCCTCACGCGGATTGATCTACGATCGCAACGGCGAATTGCTCGTATTCAACCAGCCTATCTACGAAGTCACACTTATCATGCAAGAGATGCGTCACGGCTTTGATACCGTGGCGTTCTGCCAGTGTCTGGGCATTGACAGTCTGGAGTTTGCTGACCGTATAGCAGCCATCAAGGACAAACGGCGTAACCGAGGATTTTCGACCTACACGCCGCAGATCTTTATGTCGCAACTCACCAAACAGGAAGTTGCTTCGTTGCGTGAAACTTCGTACAAGTTCTCCGGCGCAGGTATCCGCAAACGTACCCTCCGTGGTTATTCGTATCCTTACGCTGCGCATATATTAGGCTCGGTAGGCGAGGTGTCGCAGTCGGATATCGACCGTGACGACTACTACCAAGCCGGAGACTATAGTGGTCGTGACGGCTTGGAGCGTACCTACGAACAGCGTCTGCGCGGCACGAAAGGTGTCGAAGTTATCATGCGTGACTCTCGCGGGCGTATCCAAGGCTCGTACCACGATGGTGCAGAAGATGTGGAAGCCATAACCGGCACCGATCTGCATCTCTCGCTCGACATTCAGTTGCAAGCGCTTGCCGAACAGGTGTTGCATGGCAAGGTAGGCAGCGTCGTAGCGCTTGAACCTGCCACGGGTGAGATTCTTGCACTCGCCTCATCACCCACTTGGAATCCCGAGATTCTTGTCGGCAAACAGCGTTCGACGCAATATAACCGCCTGCTCAACGACCCGAGCAAACCGCTCCTGAACCGCGCCACACAAGCTATGTACCCGCCGGGCTCGACGTTCAAGACCATTCAGGCGGTAGTCTGTCTGCAAGAGGGCGGCATCAATCCGTATAGCAAGTTCCCGTGCAACGGTCCGGGATCGACACCTATCAAGTGTACCCACCACCACGGCTCGCCCGTGGATTTGCTCGGTGCTATCGAGCAGAGTTGTAACCCGTACTTCTGGTGTGCGTTCCACGACATGCTGCAGCGTGACGGCTTTGGTGATAACAATGCGGTTTTCCGTGCGCGGTATAACATCTGGCGCGACGATGTGATGAAGTTCGGACTCGGCAATCGGTTCACGAACACCGACATCGGCGAACAGTCGCCGGGCAAGATTCCACTCGAAAGGGAGTACAACCGCACTTACGGTGAGAAAGGCTGGAAAGCCATCACGATCCGCTCGCTCAGTATCGGTCAGGGTGAGATTTTGGTTACGCCCCTGCAACTCGCCAACCAAGCCGCGACACTCGCCAACCGCGGGTATTACATTACTCCGCACCTCAACACCGAACTCACCGACAACCCCGACCTGCGTCATGAGACAGGCATGAACGACAAGTGGTTCGAATTGACTGCCCAAGGCATGCATCAGGTGATGACTAACGGTACAGGTCGCTGGTATAATATAGACTCGTTGCAGATGTGCGGAAAGACAGGTACAGTTCAGAATCCTCACGGCAAAGACCACGCTATCTTCATCGGTTTTGCGCCGATGGATAGTCCCAAAATTGCCGTTGCTGTCGTCGTGGAGAACGCCGGTTTCGGTGCCACATGGGCTGCTCCTATCGCCTCGTTGATGATTGAGCAGTATCTCACCGGCACCATCACCCGCAAGCATATCTACAACAAAATGGTCAACTCTGTTTTAGAGCATCCATCCTCCGAAAAATCGGATAGTAATTAGGCTTTCGACTTTTGACTTTCGACTAAATGACAAGAAACAATAGTATCATATCAGGACTTGACTGGTGGACAATCGCCCTCTTCTTGGCGATTGCGCTGTTCGGTTGGCTGAACATCTATGCCGCAGGCTACACCTTCGACCAGACTTCGATGTTCGACCTGAGCAACCGTGCCGGCAAGCAATTCCTCTGGATAGGTATCGCTTGCGTACTTGGTATTGCTGTGCTGTTCATCGAAGGTCGCACCTACGAGGTTACCGCCTACCTGATATACGCTTTCTGGCTGCTTGTGTTGCTGGCTACGCCGTTTCTTGCACATAACACCAAGGGCTCGATGTCGTGGATAGATATCGGTCCATTGAAGTTCCAGCCTGCTGAGTTGGCGAAGATGATCACCGCTTTGGCTCTCGCCAAGTACATGGGGCGCTTCGACTATAGGGTACGCTCATGGCGCGACTTGATGATTCCGTTCTTGTTGCTGGCTCTGCCTGCGGGAATCATCATGGTTTGGCAGAGTGAAACCGGCTCGGCACTGGTCTTTGCCTCGTTCCTGATTATGTTCTACCGTTTCGGCATGTCAGGCTACGTACTCACCGGCGGTTTGTCGTTTGCACTGCTGTTCATTGTCACCATCCGTTTTGGTGAAGTTGCATTACCTTTAGGTACCGGTAGCGTGGGTGTACTGCTCTGTTACTTGGTGCTCATGGCGGTTGTTGTGGGCTTTGCGTGGTTGCACGAACGAGAAGGAAAGAACACCCTCATCCTCTGTGGCATTATTCTCTTTTGCTATGCTGCCGGATTGATAGCCAATATCTGGCTGAACGTCAATTTTAACCTCGTCTCCCTCATCGCCCTATTGGCTACCTTGGCGTACTTCACCGGTGTGGTCATCTACCGGCGTCGCTTCTTGATGCTGCTCGTTACGGCGTACGTTGCCGTCGCGCTGCTATTCTCTCAGGCATGTACCATCGTTTTCGAGAAAGTGCTGCAACCGCACCAGAAGACCCGTATTGAAGTGCTCCTCGGATTGAAAGACGACCCTGCCGGAGCGGGATATAACGTCAATCAGTCGCTCATCGCTATAGGTTCGGGACAGTTCACAGGCAAAGGGTTCTTGCAAGGTACACAAACCAAGCTGCGTTTCGTTCCCGAGCAAGATACCGACTTTATCTTTTGCACCGTGGGCGAAGAGTGGGGATTCCTCGGTTCGGCGGGCCTGCTTATTGTGTATCTGATCTTTATCTTACGACTGCTGAATATAGCCGAACGCCAGCGTGACAATTACTCCAAGATCTACGCTTATTGTGTCGCGGGTATCTTCTTCTTCCACCTGACCATCAATGTCGGAATGGTGCTTGGTTTGCTGCCTGTCATCGGTATCCCGTTGCCGTTCTTTAGTTATGGCGGCTCTTCGATGATCAGTTTCACTATCTTGCTCGCCATCCTTCTCCGTCTCGATGCCGAACGCCTTAACAAGTGGCATTAAGTCATGAAAACCCCGGCATTACTCCAACCAAGGAGTGATGCCTGCATAATATAATAAACACATGAAAAAAGTTATTTTCCTTTCAGTTGTAATGGCGCTTGTGGCGTGCAGCCGACAGCAGCAAGTACCGATGAGTTATCCCGTGGCAGAATGGGATAAGGCGGGTGAGATACTGATGCACACGCCTTGGGAAGAGTTGTTTGACGGCGTGGCACATCCGGCTGCGGGGTTGTTTGAGGGATATTTTGATGTGGATGTCGCAGCGCAGGAGCATCGCAACTATGCCAAGATGCTCGAGAAAAACGGTATCCGTGTGCATTTTGTGACCGAGATCTTCGCCGAGATGGGTATCGACACCTTGCAAATGCTGGCAGCCAACTGCCTGAAATACGACATCAGCGATTTTCATGACGGCGATTCGGCCAAGTCGGAGGAATACAAGCAACAGATCATCAGCCAGATGAGCCGTTATGACCTGATGCGTTGCATTCTGCTTCGTCCGACGGTTCGTTTGCACCAGACGGACAATAACACCTGTGTGGAAGCCGAGTATATTCATCGTCCGCTGATGAACCTCTACTTCACACGTGATCAGAGTATTACAACGCCACGCGGACATATCATCTGTCGGATGAACTCCTCGCAGCGCGCCGCAGAGACAGATATCATCGAGATGTGTTATCACCATCTGGGTACGTCGCCGGTGTTGCGCATAGAAGGTGAAGGTCGGCTCGAAGGCGGTGATTATATCCCTGCGGGAACGATTGCATTGATCGGCCAAGGTATGCGAACCAACGACGAGGGAATCCGTCAGATCATGGCAGCCGACGCTTTCGGACATGATACGGTGGTTGTGGTGCGCGATCATAAACGCTGGCAGATGCAGATGCACTTGGATACGCACTTCAACATCATCGACCGTGACTTGTGTACGATGGTTCGCAGCCGTCTGGAAGCAAAGCCCGGTGAGCCTGAGTATAACACCTGCGATATCTATGTGCGCGCTCCGGGTGAGAAGGAGTACAGGCTGTGGCAGAGCGATCTGTCGTTTGTGGAGTTTATCCGCGCACGAGGTATGCAGATCATCCCGATTGACGAAGCCGACGAATTGCATTACGCCAATAACTTCCTCACGATTGCGCCGCGGCATATCATGGCGGTAGACGGTCAGAGCGAGGCGTACCAGCAGCGGTTGCGTGAGGCAGGTGTACGGGTTGAATGGATACCGCTGGAGAGCCTGATAGACGGTTATGGTGCGGCACACTGTATGACCCAGGTGCTGAAACGGCAATGCAACTAAGATATCCCGACAGATGGAAGAGATCATAGCATTCATAGTAGCATTCCTTAGCAAGCACAAGAAACAGCTGATGGCGGCAGTGGTTATGGCTGTCGTGCTGCTGATGGTTGTGGTAGGTGTGTCGCGCTGCGGCGACGGCAATGTGAGTCTGGAGCCACGAGCCGAGAGCCAAGAGCCGGAGGAGACGAACCTTGTGGCGTACCCGGGTAGGACGTTTGATTATAAAAAGAAGTTCAACGACCTGCAATCCAAGCAATATGCCGTGGCTACGAAGATCGGTCTGCCCCGACCGCCGAAAGACAATGAGGATGCCGCCAAAATGCGCAACAAGTTGGTTGAGGTCAAGACCAACAGGAACTACATTGTCGATGATCTGACGCACTCCGCACCGTACCTCATTCCGTCTGCCAAGAAAGAACTTGATGCTATAGGCGAAGAGTGGGCGGACATCTTGCAGCGCAACGGTCTGCCACATTACCGGTTCTACGTGACATCTATTCTGCGTACGCAAGAGAGCATCAAACATCTGCAAAAGAGCGGAAACATCAACTCCGTGACCACGAGTTGCCACTGCTACGGTACGACATTTGACCTGGCGTATATGCGCTACGACAAAGTCACCTGCACCAGCGACTATATGCATCAGGACAACCTCAAGCTCGTACTCGGTCAAGTACTGCTCAACCACCAGCGCGCCGGCAAGATCTATGTCAAGTACGAAGCCAAACAGAGTTGTTTTCACATAACCGTCAGGAAATAATCAAAATCACGGGATATATACATAGTATATATAGGGTGCAGTGGGATACGACAATGGACCGACAACGGATCGAGAACGGATTGAAAGTTGAACGCCGCGCGCTCATGGCACAAAAAATACGCAAATACTACGAGAATTTATAAACTATGACCCAGATACAACAACAAAAAGCCGCAAAGGAATTTGCGGAGCGATGGAAAGGCAAAGGCTACGAGAAAGGCGAGAGCCAGATATTTTGGTCAACGCTTCTGATCGAGGTGTTCGGTGTGGAGCACGTGGATGCATTCTTGCGCTACGAGCAACAAGTACACCTCGACCACACGTCGTTCATCGATGCGGTTATCCCATCGACGCACGTCATGATTGAGCAGAAGAGCATCGAGAAAGACCTCGGTGCGCCTATCAAGCAATCCGACGGAACATCGCTCAATCCTTTCCAACAAGCCAAGCGTTATGCCGCAGAGTTGCCCTACAGCCAGCGTCCGCGTTGGATCGTGACGTGCAACTTCCGCGAGTTCTGGGTATATGATATGGAGCAACCCAACGGCGAACCGCAGAAGATACTGCTCAAAAACCTCGAAAAGGAATACTACCGTCTGCAATTCCTTGTGGATGAAGGCAACGAACATCTCAAGCGCGAGATGGAAGTCAGCGTCAAAGCCGGAGAGTTGGTCGGAGTCATCTATGATAAACTGCTTGAGCAATACATCGACAAAGACAGTCCCGAAACGCTCCGCAGTCTTAATATCCTCTGCGTGCGGCTGGTGTTCTGTCTCTATGCCGAAGATGCCGGTCTTTTCAACAGCCGCACGGCTTTCCATGACTATTTAGTTAAGTACGGAGCAATTGATTTCCGCCGTGCGCTCATGGATCTGTTTGTGTTGCTCGATACACCGATTGCCGAACGTGACCCGTATCTGGAACCGGATATCGCTGCTTTCCCCTACGTGAACGGTGGATTGTTCAGCGAGGAGAAGATCATTGTGCCGCGTTTCACCGACGAACTCAAAGAACTCATCCTCGCCAAAGCCTCTGACGACTTCGATTGGTCGGAGATTTCGCCCACTATCTTCGGTGCAGTCTTTGAATCGACATTGAACCCCGAGACGCGTCGCAGCGGTGGTATGCACTACACCTCTATCGAGAACATCCACAAGGTCATTGACCCGTTGTTCCTGAATGGGTTAAAGAAAGAGTTTGCGCAGATTCTTGACATCAAACAAGCCAACCCTCGCAAACAAGCCTTGCAAGCTTTCCAAGACAAACTGGCAAGTCTTACGTTCTTTGATCCGGCTTGCGGTAGCGGTAACTTTTTGACAGAAACGTTCCTGTCGCTGCGTCGGTTGGAGAACAAAGTTATCCAAGCTATGTTCGGCGGGGAGAATGTGCTTACTTTCGACATCCTTATCAAGGTCAATATCTCGCAGTTCTATGGCATTGAGATCAACGACTTCGCTTGTACGGTAGCTAAGACTGCCTTGTGGATTGCCGAGAGCCAGACGCTCAAAGAAACTTCCGCGATTGCCGGTCGAGCGATGGATTTCCTACCGCTCAAAACGAACGCTTACATCCACGAAGGCAATGCCCTCCGCGTCGATTGGTCGGAAGTAATCGCCCCCGATAAGCTCAACTACATCATGGGCAATCCGCCGTTTGTAGGGAAGAAAGAACAGTCCAAAGAACAGAAAGAGGAAGTGTTTAGTATCTTTGGGAAAAAGTGGAAAGGTATTGGAAATATAGACTATGTCTCGTGTTGGTATATGAAAGCCGTCGAAATGATGCAGCAGAATTCTCATATTCACGCAGCATTCGTATCTACGAACTCTATCACACAAGGCGAGCAAGTAGCAGCTATCTGGAAACCGCTCTTTGAGCAATATGATATCCAATTTGATTTCGCTTATCGCACCTTCCGTTGGGATAGCGAAGCAGACATCAAAGCCCACGTGCATTGTGTTATAATAGGCTTTTCGTCCATTAGTCCCGAATCTCATTCGGGAGCATGCCCAAAGAAAATCTACCTCTCCGACGCGCAAACCATCGATGCCGCCAATATCAACGGCTATCTCTTAGATGCTCCGAATGCTTTTATTGAGAGTCGGACAAAACCGCTATGCGATGTGCCGATTATGAGTTACGGCAGTATGCCGATTGATAATGGCTATTTGATCTTGGAGAAAGAAGATGTAGATGCTTTGTTGCACGAGAATGAACAAAATACCAAGTTTATACGCCCTTATGTAGGAGGCTTGGAATTGATTCAAAACAAAGAGCGTTGGTGTCTATGGTTACAGGGTGTATCTCCCAAAGAATTGCGTGCAAGTGCATTTGTAATGAATCGTATTGAGCAAACACGCGAATTCCGTCTTTCGTCTGATCGACCGCAAACCATCAAGGCGGCGGACACTCCGTATCTATTTGGGGAAATCCGTCAACCGGATACAGATATGTTGGCTATACCTAAAGTGTCATCTGAGAAACGCAGATACATTCCGATTGCTTTCGTAAGCCCGAATACCATTGTTAATGGATCGGCACTTATTGTTCCTGACGCGACTTTATATGCTTTTGGCGTCCTCATCTCTAATATTCACAATGCTTGGATGAGAGTAGTTGCTGGTCGTTTAGAAACGCGCTATCAATATTCTGCAAATATCGTCTACAACAATTTCCCGTGGCCGACACCGACTGACGAGCAAAAGGCAAAGATAGAGCAAACCGCCCAAGCCATCTTGGATGCCCGCGCCAAGTACCCCGATTGTTCGCTTGCCGACCTTTACGATGAAGTCACTATGCCACCCGAGTTGCGCAGAGCGCATCAAGAGAACGACCGCGCCGTGATGGCTGCCTACGGCTTCACGCCCGGCAAAACAACCGAATCCGACTGCGTGGCAAAGTTGTTTGAAATGTATCAAGAACTAATCGTGCCCAAAGTGGCTAAAAACTGACATAAGGGAATTATAAAGCGAGAAAAAAGATCAAGAACAATGAGCAAGCAGCAGTGGATAGGGCTGGGGATTGTGGTGCTGATGGTGACGGCAGTGGAGGTGACGGTGCACTGGATGAGGAAGTGGCGCGAGGCGCAGAGTGTACCCGAACTGTTGACGTTTCAGCCGGAGCGGGAACAAGAGTTTGAGCAGTATCTGGATTCGCTGCGCGAAGCGGAATATGCTGCACGCAAAGCCGAATATGCCAAGCAATATGCTGACAAGCACCCTAAGCCCGACGTTCATCTGCAGCCGTTTGACCCGAACACCGCAGACAGCACGCTGTTAGTTACGGTAGGATTGCAGCCATGGATGGCAAAGAACCTTATCCGGTATCGGGCGGCAGGCAAAGTGTTTCGTCAGCCGGAAGACTTGCGCAGTCTGTACGGGATGAATGACACACTCTATGCCACGTTAGAGCCGTATATACAAATAGACACCGCAAAATGGCACGTTTCATCGGGGGTAAGTCGGGATTCAGCCCGAGTTGAGTACAGGGTAAAAAAGGATACAATCCTCGAGTTGAACACCGCGGATACCGCCGAACTGCAATTGTTGCGCGGCGTGGGACGTTACACGGCTGTTCAGATTGTCCGTTACCGGCAGGCTTTGGGTGGTTACCACTCCGTCAGCCAACTCTACGAGATCAAGGAGTTACCAAAGGAGCGAGTGGATAGTATCGCAGCTCACCTGTTTGCCGACACTACGCAGATCACGCCGATAGCCGTCAACCGTGCGAGCGTCAAGCAGTTGCAGCGGCATCCATATATATCGTATAAGCAAGCGGAACAGATCTATGACCTGCGGCGACGGAAGATACAACTGCATTCCATAGACGAACTATCCGGTCTGTTTACCGATGACGAACGGCAGCGGCTGACACCGTACTTGCAGTTCTCGGACAAATAAAAACCAAACGAACATGACATATAACCGTGACATATTCCAGCGAACAGAGCTGCTGTTGGGCGAAGAGGTCGTGCAACGCATTGCTGAGGCTCGGGTGATCATCTTCGGCGTAGGAGGTGTAGGCTCGTGGTGCGCTGAGACGTTGGTGCGCTCGGGTATTCATCACCTGACGATGGTGGATAGCGATGAGGTGGTAGCCTCGAACATCAACCGCCAACTGATGGCAACCACGGCAACGATCGGTCAACCGAAGGTCGAGGTGCTGCGTGAGCGGTTGCAAACCATCAACCCAGACGCCGAGATACAAGCTATCTGCGGACGGTATAATGCCGAAACAGCGGAGAGTTTCCATTTGGAGGATTACGATTACGTGATCGATGCCATCGACTCACTAAAAGACAAAGCCCTGCTCATCAACACCGTGACGCGCACAGCGAACACACAACTGTTTAGCAGCATGGGCGCCGCGCGGAAGTTCGACCCGATGAAGATTAAGGTAACGGAGTTCTGGAAGGTGGAAGGCGATCCGTTGGCACGTACGTTGCGGCACAAGTTCAAGCAAATGGGCGAGTACCCGGAGCGGAAGTTCCTGTGCGTGTATAGCGACGAAATCAGAAGTCAGAAGTCAGAGATCAGAAGTCAGAGATCAGAAGTCAGCAATCGGCCGACACCTAACGGCACGATGGCACATATAACTGCCATATTCGGTAACATGCTTGCGTCACTTGTGCTAAAGCACATCTGTCAGTTATAAAATACACTTTTTCGCGAGAAAATGCTGCAATAATTTGCAAATGTCCGAAATTTTTTATAACTTTGCGCGATTTTATACTTTGCAACGAAAACCGGCACTCGTGTCGGCTATATGATAATGAGAGTTTTTGTGCGAAATATATGTGTTGTTACGGCGTGTCTGCTCACGTTTCAATATACGTTTGCCGAGAGTCTTGACATCTTTCTGAAGAGTCCTGTCACGTCGTCGGCGAACATCAGTTTGTTGGTGCAAGACCTGCACTCCGGTGAGCTGATTGACTGCTATCGTCCGCAGAACGTGGCGCCTCCCGCTTCGGTGATGAAACTCTTGCCAACCACCACTGCTCTTGAGACCTTGGGCGAAGATTACCAGTTCAGCACGTATATTGAGTACAGCGGATATATCAGCAACGGCATATTGCACGGCGATCTGTATGTGCGTGGCACAGGTGACCCGACCTTGGGTTCGCAGAAGGTGGGTGACCGTAACTTCCTCAACCGCTGGGTGAAAGCGATCCGCGAGGCCGGTATCCGTGAGATTCACGGTGCGGTGATAGCCGACCTGAGTTACTTCGATGCCGATGCCATCAATCCCGGGTGGATATGGGAGGATATAGGCAACTACTATGCGCCGGGAGTATATGCGCTGTCGTATATGGACAACACGATGAACATCGTGCTGCGTTCAGGTCCTGTGGGCAGCATCGCCGAGGTGCAATACACCGTGCCGGAAGTGCCGGGAGTGAAGTTCGACAACCATATACGTTGCACAACTATCACACATGACGGCGCGTTTGTTCACGGCGCAGCGTACAACTACACACGCTACTTGACCGGCAGCGTGCCGAGTAACGAGGGATCGTTCGGTGTGCAGGGCGATCTGCCTAATCCGGGATTGCTGCTCGTGCAGCATCTGAGTCAGCGGCTGGAGGAAAGCGGCGTGAAGATCACAGCCGAGCCGATGTATATCTCCGAGGCAGACGGCAAGAGCCGGACACTGCTCTATACATGGCTGTCGCCAACCTTGCGCGAGATCATCTACGAGACGAATATTCACTCCAACAACCTCTATGCCGAGTCGTTGTTCCGCACGTTCGGCGGGAGATACTGGCTGCCGTGTACGATCCATAACTCTGCGGATTTTGAGATAGATTTCTGGCAGCGTCGCGGTCTGAAGATCCGTAGCGCACGTATTGTGGACGGTTGCGGATTAGCACCACAGGATGCCATCAGTGCGGAGACCCTGGTACAACTGCTGACCTATATGTACCGTTCGCCGAACAAAGATGCGTTCTACGCCTCGTTGCCGGTGAGCGGGCAGTCGGGAACACTGCGGTCGCTGCTGCCGGGAACAGAGTTAGCCGGCAGAGTACACGCCAAATCAGGAACGATAGCCGCCACAAAGAACTTCGCCGGATATATCGAACTGCCTAACGGACAAACGTGGGTGTTTGCGGTGATGGTGAGTTTCGGCAACGGCAAATCCAAAGACATCCAGCGCGTGATAGGTAACTACCTGCTTGACCTATACCGCACGAAAGGTCAACAACAGCATCAGCCAAGTTTGGCTGATTAACGCCAATGTACATCGACCAAACAGATAGCACCAATAGCCTGATGCAGCGGTTGCTGAAAGGTGAGGATCAGGAGTATGCCTCCTGCCTGAAGGAGGACATACCGCTGATATATACGACCTACCAGACGGCAGGTCGCGGGCAGATGGGCAATTGCTGGGAGTCGGAGCCCGGAAAAAACCTGCTGCTGAGTTACCTGCTACGCGAGCCGGAGGTGAATATATCCGAAATGTTTCTGTTGAACGTGATAGCCGCAGTAGCCGCCCACCGGACAATAGCCGAGTGGCTGTCATATGAGCAGCGCCCGATGCTGAGCATCAAGTGGCCTAACGATATTTATATTGGCAATCGGAAGATTGCCGGTATCCTCGTTGAGAACAGCCTCTGCGGCACAAAGATACAGCACAGCATAGCCGGTATAGGCATCAATGTCAATCAGGAGCAGTGGGTGAGCGGTGCGCCTAATCCCGTCAGCATCAAGCAACTGACAGGTGTAAAGGCGGATATTGACGCAATCGTCAAGCGGTTCAAGCACAAACTGGAGACTAACCTGTCGTGGGATCCTGTACAACTGCTCAATTACTACCGCGTGCATCAATACCGCTGCAACGGCTATTGGCCGTTTGTGGAGCGTGAGGTCAGTACAGCGCCCACGATGAACGCCACAGCTGGGGTAGAAGGACAGTTTATGGCAAAGATTGAAGGCTTTTTACCCACAGGCGAACTGCTCCTACGCGACCAACAAGGCAATGTACGCAAATACCACTTCAAGCAAGTGCGCTACGTATTATGAGTGAAAGAATGAAAGAGTGAAAGAATTAAAGAATTAAAAAATATGAAGAGCATCATCATCACCGGCGGCGCCGGATTTATCGGAAGTCACGTGGTACGTCTGTTTGTGAACAAGTACCCCGAGTACCGCATTATCAATGTGGATAAACTCACCTACGCAGGTAACCTCGCGAACCTCAAGGACATTGAGGACAAACCCAACTACCGCTTTGTGCGTGCGGATATCTGCGACTTCGATACGATCTACGCCCTGATGCAAGAGGAGCAGGTGACCGGCATCATCCATCTGGCTGCCGAGAGCCATGTGGATCGCTCGATCAAAGACCCGTTCACTTTCGCCCGCACGAACGTAATGGGTACGCTCAGTCTGCTGCAAGCAGCCAAACTCTACTGGGAAAGTCTGCCGGAGAAGTTCGAAGGCAAACGTTTCTACCATATATCAACCGATGAGGTCTATGGTGCGCTCGAACTGACGCATCCCGAAGGACTGCCGTCGCCGTTCACAACGAAAGCTTCTGCCGACGGACACGAAACGTACGGCGAGAACTTCTTTGTCGAGACAACGAAGTACAACCCGCACTCGCCGTACAGTGCATCGAAGGCAAGTAGCGACCACTTTGTGCGCGCGTTCCATGACACCTACGGTCTGCCGACCATTGTTACCAACTGCTCGAACAACTACGGTCCGTATCAGTTCCCGGAGAAGCTGATTCCGCTGTTCATCAACAATATCCGCCACAAGAAACCTCTGCCCGTATATGGCAAGGGCGAGAACGTGCGGGATTGGTTGTACGTTGAGGATCACGCACGGGCTATTGATCTGATCTTCCACAAAGGAAAGGTAGCCGAGACGTATAACATCGGCGGATTCAACGAGTGGAAGAACATTGACATCATCAAGGTTGTTATCCGCACCGTTGACAGGTTGCTCGGACGCAAAGAAGACGAAGACATGAACCTCATAACCTTCGTTACCGACCGTGCCGGACATGATATGCGCTACGCTATCGACTCCCGCAAACTGCAAAAAGAACTTGGCTGGGAACCGACCCTGCAGTTCGAGGAAGGTATCGAGAAAACCGTTCGCTGGTATCTTGACAACGAAGCCTGGGTGGACAACATCACCTCCGGTGAGTACGAGAAGTATTACGCCGAAATGTATAACAATAGATGATCATCACCAACCCGAAAATACATCAACCTATTCTGGAACTTGTCGGCGAGGAAGCCGATAAGTTGGGTATAGAATGTTACGTTGTCGGCGGTTGGGTACGTGACTTGATCTTGCACCGCGACAGCAAGGATATTGATGTGGTGGTTGTGCAACCAGCCTCAAGCCATCAGCCATGTATGGCTGATACTACAGCCACAGCCGAAGCGCCACGTTGGGGCATATTGCTCGCTGAGGCTGTCGCCAAACGCTTGGGCAAAGGGGCACACCTGAGCGTATTCAAGACCTACGGGACTGCACAGGTAAAGAAGGGGGATACAGAGCTTGAGTTCGTTGGCGCACGCAAGGAGAGTTACCGTCATGACTCGCGGAATCCGATCGTCGAGGACGGCACGCTGGAGGAAGACCAGAACCGCCGTGACTTCACGATCAATGCCATGGCAATCTGCCTGAACAAAGACCGTTACGGCGAACTGCTCGACCCGTTTGACGGGATGTATGATCTGGAGGATTGCATCATCCAGACGCCACTTGACCCCGACATCACGTTTAGTGACGACCCGCTACGGATGATGCGGGCTATACGGTTTGCTACACAACTCGGGTTCAATCTTACGGGCGAGTGCTTTGATGCCATCGTCCGCAACAGGGAACGCATCAACATTATCACGCGCGAACGCATAGCCGACGAACTGAACAAGATTATGCTCTCGCGGCGTCCGTCGGAAGGCTGGTTGCTACTCGACAAGACAGGTCTGCTGCTGCTTATCTTCCCCGAACTGGCTGCACTGAAAGGTATTGATACTGTCGATGGTCGCGGACACAAAGACATCTTCTACCACACGCTCAAGGTGCTTGACAACGTTGCCGAGGCGCAAGGCGGACTATGGCTACGCTGGGCTGCTCTGCTACACGATATAGGCAAACCCAAATCGAAGAAGTATGAGCCGAAGGTCGGCTGGACGTTCTACAACCACAACTATATCGGTGCGAAGATGGTTCCGAAGATCTTCAAGGCACTCAAGTTGCCGCAGAACGAGAAGATGGACTATGTGGTGAAGATGGTCGATCTGCACATGCGACCTATCAACCTCATCGAGGAAACCGTCACCGACAGCGCTGTGCGCCGGTTGCTGTTTGAGGCGGGTGACGATATAGGCGATCTGATGATCCTGTGCAACGCGGATATTACTTCGCGTAATGCCGACAAAGTAAAGCGTTTCCACGACAACTACGAACTCGTTATGCGTAAGATGGTCGAATTGGAGGAGCGCGACCGTATCCGCAACTTCCAGCCACCTGTAATGGGCGACGAGATCATGCAGATGTTCGGTCTTGAACCCTGTTCGCTGGTCGGCGAACTCAAAGCGGCTGTCAAAGACGCTATCCTCGACGGCATTATCCCCAACGACCACGATGCAGCTGTCACATACATCCGGCAGATAGCCAAAGAGAAGGGGTTGTAATAGAGCAGCATATTGTACACAAAAAGCGAATCTCGGGATCGGGATTCGCTTTTCTTGTTGTTTACCTTGCGGGCTTAAGGAGCTACGCGGTTGATGTCACGCGGGAACATCGAGCACTCCTTGACGTTGTTGATGCCGAGGAAGCACGCTGTGATGCGCTCCAAGCCGATAGCGAAACCTCCGTGAGGAGGCATTCCGTTCTTGAATGTATCAAGGTAGAAGCGGAAGTTATCGGGGTTCATGCCACGCTTGATCATCTTGTCGCGGTAGTCTTGCTCCTTATGAATACGCTGACCGCCGGAGGTGATCTCTAAGCCGCGCATCAGCAAGTCGAAGCTGAGCGTGAGAGTCGGGTCTTCGGGATCGTCCATCGCGTAGAACGCACGGTGCTCACTGGGGAAGTGGGTAACGAATACGAAATCCGAGCCGTAGGTGTCCAATGCGTACTTACAGATAGCGCGCTCCTCTTCCGGTGCGAGGTCATCCTCGCCACGGTGGTCGGCTTCGCACAGATGGTTCTCGAAGAGGATCTCGTGTACCTCGCTGAGTTTCCATGCAGGCACTTCGTGCGGCAGTACAGGCAGTGTAGCGCCGAGCAGATTCAGCTCATGGGCGCACTTCTCGCTCACGGTCTTGATGATGTGTTGCAGCAATCGAGCCTCGAGTTGCATTACATCCTCTTGCCCTTTGATGAAACCCATCTCGACGTCAAGGGAGATGTACTCGTTGAGGTGACGGCTGGTGTTGTGCTTCTCGGCGCGATAAGCCGGAGCTATCTCGAACACACGCTCATAGACGCCTACGCCGATCTGCTTGTAGAACTGCGGCGACTGAGCCAGATAAACCTGCTTGCCGAAGTAATCCATCTTGAACACGTTTGCGCCTCCCTCTGCACCCTCGGAAACGATCTTCGGGGTGTAGATCTGCGTAAAGCCGTTGTCGGTGAGGAAGTCGGCAAACGCCTTGGCGATGGTTGATTGCACCTTGAGGATGCCCATGTCACGCGGGTTGCGCAGGGTAACCTGACGGTTGTCGAACTTAAAGCGGAGCAGGGTCTCCTCGTCGCCGAACTTCAGGGCGTTCATATCGACTACCTCAGCCGTTGTCGGACGCGAGAGAACGCGTACCTCTTGTACGGCAAGCTCGATAGTGTTGTAATATACTGCGGGATCCTTGATCTTCGCGTCGCCTACCTTGCCGGTGATGGTTACTGCCATCTCGCGGCAGAGGTCAGCCATAGCGATGGCGTTTCCCTGCTCGTCAAAGAACTTCGACTCGCTGTTGTCAGCAACAGTCTGGAGCAAACCGCACGCCTTGCGAAGGATAATGAATCCGCCCCACTTCGTCACGCGGACGTTGTGGATCATTCCACTCACAGCAACAACCTCGCCGGCTTTTGCTCCGGCGAGATTGTCTGTAGTGTTTATTTCATGCAATGAAATCATAAATTCATTTACAATTTGGCAATTTACAATTTACAATTGAAAAATGTCGATTATTACATTAGAGCTTCGGGCCGGCAGCTACGAGAGCTTTACCTGCGGCATTGCCCTCATACTTAACGAAGTTCTTGATGAAGCGGCCTGCGAGGTCTTTAGCCTTCTCTTCCCACTGAGCAGCGTCAGCGTAGGTGTCGCGAGGATCAAGGATCTTCGGATCAACGCCCGGCAACTCGGTCGGAACCTCGAAGTCGAAGAACGGAATCTTCTTGGTCGGAGCGCTCTTGATAGCACCACCGAGGATAGCGTCGATGATACCACGGGTGTCGCGGATCGAAATACGCTTGCCTGTTCCATTCCAGCCGGTGTTAACGAGGTAAGCCTTAGCACCGGATTTCTCCATTCTCTTAACGAGTTCCTCAGCGTATTTGGTCGGATGGAGCTCCAAGAATGCCTGACCGAAGCAAGCCGAGAAGGTCGGAGTCGGCTCAGTGATACCGCGCTCGGTACCGGCCAACTTAGCGGTGAAGCCGCTGAGGAAGTAGTACTTGGTCTGCTCCGGAGTCAGGATGCTGACAGGAGGCAGTACGCCGAAGGCGTCAGCGCTCAGGAAGATCACGTTCTTGGCAGCCGGACCGGCAGATACCGGACGAACGATCTTCTCGATATGGTCGATAGGATACGAAACGCGGGTGTTCTCGGTCACGCTCTTGTCGGCGAAATCGATCTTGCCGTTAGCGTCCACCGTTACGTTCTCCAAGAGGGCGTTACGACGGATAGCAGCGTAGATGTCCGGCTCGGACTCTTTGTCCAGGTTGATGACTTTTGCATAGCAACCGCCCTCGAAGTTGAACACACCCTGATCATCCC
>CAJOFU010000015.1 GCA_905233935.1 Paludibacteraceae bacterium | reverse complement strand
GACAGGCGCGAAGTTCGAACAGACGCTCGCTCACGAGAACTATCCGTTTGCGCAGATTGCCGCGGATTATGACCTGACGGCAGAGATCATGTTCGCCTACCAGCTCGGTGTGCTCAGCGAGTACAAGGTCGGCGGTCAGACGGTTGAGACCGAGAACATGGAACTCAATGTACCGAAGTTCAAGATAGCGTTCTATATCGTTGAGGTGGAAGGCAAACCGAGTGTGGCTATTGAGTACGACAACGGTCGTTACAGCCGTGAGTTGATGCAGTCGCTTGCGCAGTCTGTGGGCAACGCTATACGAGGGTTTGCAGCGGACGAAAAAGCTGCACTAAGGAAGGTTTCGTTGATGGACGAGAGCCAGGCGAAGTTGCTGGACAGTTTCAACGAGACGGCTGTTGACTACGATAATACGCAGACGATTCTGTCGCTGTTCAAGGCACAAGCGCAGAAGACACCTGACGCGCTGGCACTCGTCTATCGTGACAAACGCTTCACGTACCGTGAGGTGGATGAACTCTCCGACCGCATTGCGGCAGGATTGAAGCCGACGACGAACGTGATTGCCATCAAGGTAGAGCGTAGCGAGTGGATGGTACTCGGTGCATTGGCGGTGCTGAAAACCGGCTGCGCGTACCTGCCGCTCGATCCGAGTTATCCCGAAGAGCGCCTGAGTTACATGCAGCAAGATGCCAACAGTTGTATGATGCTGACGGAGGCAGAATTTGAGGAGTTGTCGACAAATCGAAATATCGAAATATCGATAAATCGAAATATCGAGACGAAGCCATCGGATCTCTTCATCTTACTTTATACATCCGGCTCAACCGGTGTGCCGAAAGGTGTGATGCTGGAGCATGGCAACTTGGTGGCATTCTGCCACTGGTACAAGCGTTACTATGACCTGCATGAAGGTGATAAGGTGGCGGCGTATGCGAGCTTTGGATTTGATGCGTGCATGATGGATCTCTATCCGGCATTGACCTCCGGCGCAGCGGTGTATATCGTTCCCGAAGACCTGCGATTGAACCTGCCGGAATTAGGTAGATACTTCGATAGTGAAGGTATCACGCACGCGTTTATGACTACGCAGATCGGTTACCAGTTCGCAACGAATGTGGAGTGCCATTCGCTCAAGCACTTGTCGGTAGGCGGTGAGGCACTGTCTGCCCTGAATCCGCCTACGGGATATAAGATGCACAACGGTTACGGTCCGACGGAGTGTACGATCTTCACGACGACCTATCTGGTGCGCGAATATGAACAGCACATACCTATCGGCAAACCGCTGGATAACCTCAGGCTGTTCATCATGGATACCAACGGTCAGCGTCTGCCATTAGGTGCAACGGGCGAGTTGTGGGTATCCGGTCCGCAAGTCAGTCGCGGATATCTGAATTTGCCAGATAAGACTGCCGAGACATTCGTAATGTGGGACGGAAAGCGTTGTTATCGGACGGGCGATATTGTGCGCTATCTACCGGACGGAAATATCCAGTTTGTCGGTCGTCGTGACGGGCAGGTTAAGATCCGCGGATTCCGCATCGAGTTGAAAGAGGTTGAGGCAGTGATCAGGCAGTTTGAGGGCATCAAGGATGCTACGGTACAGGCGTTTGACTACCCGAACGGAGGCAAGTATATAGCTGCGTATGTAGTGAGTGACAAACCGGTTGATGTGCAGGCGCTGAATGCGTTCATCCGAGAGCGCAAACCGCCGTACATGGTTCCGGCTGCCACAATGCAGATTGACGCTATACCGCTCAATCAGAACCAGAAAGTCAACAAACGTGCACTGCCTGCGCCGAAGATCCAGGCGGATGATCATGACTACGTAGCCCCTGCCAACGACACGGAGAAACTCTTTGCCGACATCTTCGCGGGTGTGCTCCTCTTGGATAAGGTAGGTGCAACGGATAACTTCTTCGAGTTGGGCGGCACGTCGCTGATGGTTACGCGCGTGATCATTGAAGCCGACAAAGCCGGCAAGCATATTGCTTACGCCGACCTGTTTGCGCACCCCACGCCGCGCGACTTGGCACAGCTCGTAGAGGGCAGTGCAAGCGCAGAACAAACTCCGGCTGTGGATCATGAGGTAACGGAGTTTGACTACAGTGCTATCAATCAGCTGCTGCAAGCGAACAACCTGGAGACATTCAAACAAGGCGAGCGTCAGAAGTTGGGCAATGTGCTGCTCACCGGTGCAACGGGATACTTAGGTATTCATGTGCTCAAGGAACTCATTGACTCCGATGCAGAGACGATTACTTGCCTTGTGCGTGGTAAGAGTCAGGCGGATGCCGAACGGCGTGTGCGTAACCTGCTGTTCTACTATTTCAGTCGTCGTTTTGATGACCTGTTTGGTAAACGCGTGTTCGTAGTACAAGGCGATGTGACGAGCGATTTTAGCGATCAGTTGTCAGCCGTCAGCATTCAGACCGTGTTTAACTGCGCAGCGAACGTCAAGCACTTCTCCAAGGGTACGGATATTGAGGATGTGAACATAGGCGGCGCACAGCGTTGCGTGGACTTCTGCTTGGCTACAGGTGCGGCACTCGTGCATGTGTCAACGACATCTACCGGCGGTGTGTGGGTAGGCAGCGACGCTCCGGCACCGGTGCTCACCGAGCAGAACATATTCTTCGGGCAGTATCTGGGCAATCAGTACATGCACTCGAAGTTCCTTGCCGACCGGCTGATACTGGATGCTGTCGCCACCAAAGGTCTGCGGGCGAAGATCATGCGTGTAGGTAACCTTGCGGCACGTAGTTATGACGGCGAGTTCCAAGTGAACTTCTCGACGAACAGCTATATGGGACGCATCAAGATCTTCAATATGTTGGGTTGCTGTCCGTACGAGCAATACGACCAGCCTACGGAGTTCTCGCCGATCAACGAGACAGCGCGCGCTATTGTGCTGCTGGCTACCACGCCGAAGGAGTGTACAGTATTCCAGCCGTACAACACACACACCCGTCTGCTCGGCAATGTGCTGCAAGTGTTGGATAAGGTGGGTACAGAGATGCAATTCGTTGAGCCTGAAGTATTCGGCTACGCGATGCAGCAGGCTGCGCAGGATCCGCAGAAAGCGTCGTTGCTGACGACGATGGTGGCATATCAGAACATCGCACATGGGCAGCCCACGCAGATTGTCGATCGCAACAACGCTTACACATCGCAAGTGCTGCTGCGGCTCGGATTCCGCTGGACGGAGCCGGATAACGAGTATATCGGTCGCATGCTGACCGCTATCTCGCAGTTGGGATTCTTTGACGTATAAAGGAAAAAGCAAAGCGACGAGGTTTGTCCTCGTCGCCTTGTGAACCAGCTGGGGCTCGAACCCAGGACCCCATCCTTAAAAGGGATGTGCTCTACCTGCTGAGCTACTGATTCTCCTTTATCAAAACTTTTCTCTGCTTTTTTGCAAAAGCGGCTGCAAAGATACGACAAATAATTGGAAAACGCAAATATTACCGAGGTATTCGGTATAAATAGTCGATAAATTTATGGATTTTGCAAACTACACACGTCGAAAGACGAGTACAACACACGTTGGTTCGCTCTGCATAGGCAGTGATTACCCGATTCGTATACAGACAATGGCGAACACTTCGACCAACGATATTGAGGGTAGTGTGGCGCAGGCTTTGCGTTGCCGCGAGGCGGGTGCCGAGTTGCTGCGGTTCACGACGCAAGGACTGCGTGAGGTGGAGAGCCTCAGGCAGATCCGCGAGCAGTTGCTGCCCACGGTGGGCGATAGCCTGCCGCTGGTGGCTGATGTGCATTTTCAGGCAGATGTCGCCGATGCTGCGGCTCGGGTGGTGGAGAAAGTGCGCGTGAACCCGGGTAATTATATTGATCCCGCGCGTAAGTTCAAGCATATTGACTACACCGACGAGGAGTATCAGGCAGAGCTCAAGCGTTTGCGTGAGCGTTTCACGGTGCTGCTGACAATCTGCAAGGAGCATAAGACAGCTATTCGTCTGGGTGTGAACCATGGCAGCTTGTCGGACAGAATTATGTCGCGCTACGGCGATACGCCGGCAGGCATGGCGGAAAGCGTGATGGAGTTCCTACGTGTTGCTGTGGATGAGCAGTTTACGGATATCGTGATATCTATCAAGGCATCGAACACCCGCGTGATGGTTGATACTATGCGGCTGTTAGTCAAGCAGATGGATAACGAGCATATGGCTTTCCCCTTGCATCTCGGCGTAACTGAAGCCGGTGAGGGAGAAGACGGCAGGATAAAGTCCGCTGTAGGCATCGGTGCGCTGCTGGCAGAAGGTATAGGCGATACGATCCGTGTGTCGCTGTCCGAAGCGCCGGAAGCGGAGATCCCCGTGGCACGGGCTATACGTGATTACTTCGCCGACCCCGAATCTATCCGTTATCACGGAGCAAATGTGGAAATGACAAAATGCGAAAATGAGAAAATAGTACATTACGCCTCAGATGTGGCAGAGTGGGGGCTGTTTGCCCTGCACGCTGCTGCGGAGTGTGGCAGACTGCTTTGGGCAGAGGATGCGAAGGCGTTGGTGTTGAATAATCCGCATTTTACAGACGAAGAATTGGAGCGACTGAGCAAAGATATACTGCAAGCGGCAGGCGTGATGCGCTACAAGACGGAGTTTGTTTCGTGCCCGGGTTGCGGACGAACATTGTTTGGTTTGGAAGATACGATTGCGGCTGTCAAGGCGGCTTTCCGCGAGGCTGAGAAGGAGCATCCTTTCCTGCGGACATTGAAGATAGGCGTGATGGGTTGCATCGTGAACGGCCCCGGAGAGATGGCGGATGCGGATTACGGCTATGTAGGCGCAGCGCGAGGCAAAGTGAGCCTGTATGAGGGCAAAACTTGTATAAAGATGAATATTCCGCAAGAGGAAGCGGTCAGCGTGCTCATCGACTACATTGTGCAAAAATGCAAAATTAAAAATGCAAAATTAATATGATACTGATTGCAGATTCAGGGTCGACAAAGACCCATTGGTGCTTGTTGACGGCTTCGGGACAGAGGTCGGAGTTCAAGACGGAAGGTATCAACCCGTTCTTTCTGACGCAGGAGCAGATAAAGCAGAATGTGTCTGACCAGTTGTTGCCGCAGATGGGACAACTGCTGTGGGTAGGATCGGTGCGCCATATCTTCTTCTACGGTGCAGGCTGTACGCCGGAGAAATCGCCTGTAGTGCATGATGCGCTCAAGGCTGTGTTCCGCCATGCAGAGGTTGAGGTGTATTCCGACATGATGGGCGCAGCGCGTGCGCTGTTGCAGCATAGCGAGGGTGTAGCGTGTATCTTGGGCACCGGCTCTAACTCTTGCTTGTATGACGGTGAGAAGTTCGTTAAGAACGTGCCGGCATTAGGCTTTATCCTCGGTGACGAGGGCTCGGGGGCAGTGTTGGGCAAGCGGTTGGTGGCTGATTTGTTGAAAAACCAGTTGTCGGAAGAGTTGAAGGAGCAGTTCTTGAAGGAATATAACCTCACGCAGGCGGATATCATCGACCGAGTATATCGCCAACCTTTCCCGAACCGGTTTTTGGCATCGCTGAGCAAGTTCTGCGCAGACCATATCGACAATGTGATGATTCATGAATTGGTGTATTACCACTTTGAGGATTTCGTCAAGCGCATACTGAAACAATATCCGCCCGTGCCGGTAGGCTTCGTGGGATCGATAGCGTATTACTATAAGGATATACTCGAGAAAGTGATGCGGAACAACTACATGCAACTGGCAACGATAGTGCAAAGCCCGATGGAAGGTTTGGTAGAATACCATAAAAACGACGCGCAGCCTACGATGTAGCTGCGCGTTTTTATAATTCTTGGTTGAGACAAAAAAAAGAAGGATTGCCTCCCGGCAACCCAATCTTCATTAACCTTAAATCTAATACCATGAAAAACACGATGCAAAAGTACAACAAAAAATGCATATATGCAAATTTTTTATAAAAAAACATGTTTTATAGCATATTTTTTAGCGCGTTTTGAAAACTGATGTTTGCAAATAGACAGAGAAGGTGTGTGAGCGGCAACGTTTTGTCAGAAAAAGTAGTGTTTTTGTTTGCAAAGTGTAAGTAGCAAGTAGAATAGTTGCCTTGAGGTTGCAAAATGCACAAAAATGCGTGACAGAATGAACTTTTTTCAGAAAAGACTTGCATAATTGAAAAATAAGTTGTACCTTTGCGCGCTAATCCGAAGAGGTCTCTGGCGATAAGATAGGGAAGAGCCAAATAATGAGTAGGTCAACCGAATAGTAGCGTATACCTCGGATCAACGGCTGTAAACAAGCAGCCAAAAAGAAAAAGAAACAATGGATTTGATTAAGATTGCTGAACAAGCATTTGCAGGTGAGAAGAAAGAGTTTCCTGCATTCAAGGCTGGTGACCAGATCACTGTAGCTTATCGTATTAAAGAAGGTAACAAGGAGCGTATTCAGGAGTTCCGTGGTGACGTGATTGCTATTCACGGCAGCGAGGACAAGAAGCGTTTCACGGTTCGTAAGATGTCGGGCAACGTAGGCGTAGAGCGTATTTTCCCGATGGATTCGCCTTTCATTGAGTCGATCACTGTTAACAAGTACGGTAAGGTTCGCCGTTCGAAACTGTACTACCTGCGTGATCTCACCGGTAAGAAAGCCCGTATTCCCGAGCGCCGCGTTAAGTAATGCTTGTCAGAAAACGAGAATGAGGATGTGTCTAAGCGATGCATCCTCTTTTTTGTGCCGAAAATATAGTTTATTGAACGTGTGTATGTATGCGTATGCATGCGTATGCGTGTGTGACGCGCTGGCGCAAAGGGCGAGAACCGGGTAAATGCGCGAAATGGTGCAATACATGCGCTGTGAGCGTACGGGAGTTTGCTATCGATAGTTATACTAAATTTAAGAAAAATGCGTCAAAACGCAAAAAAATGCGCGAAATATTTGCAAATGTCAAAATTTTTTCGTATCTTTGTGCGCTTTTTAAAAGAGTTGGGGAGTAGGGCTGGCGAAAGAGGGATGTGACTGTAGCGTGGGTGTAGTGAGATTGTAGTAAGCATTCGATGAGCATCCGATGAGCACCCGATGAGCACCCGATGAAACACCGAGGAAACAACTACATAACGAATATAAAATAACAACAAAATAAACAATGATTACAGAAGACAGAATTATTCCTGTGAAGATTGATGAGGAGATGCGAAGCTCCTACATCGATTATTCAATGAGTGTGATTGTGAGCCGTGCGCTGCCTGATGTGCGCGACGGCTTTAAGCCCGTTCACAGGCGCGTGTTGTACGCGATGTGGGACATGGGTAACACCAGCGACAAGCCGACGAAGAAGAGTGCAGCTATCGTGGGTGAGGTAATGGGTAAGTATCACCCGCATGGTGACAGCAGTATCTACGGTACACTGGTTCGTATGGCACAGCCGTGGGCAATGCGTTATCCGCTGGTGTATGGTCAAGGTAACTTCGGTAGTGTGGACGGTGATAGTCCGGCTGCTATGCGTTACACTGAGGCGCGTTTGGAGAAATTAGCCGAAGAGATGCTCAACGATATCGACAAGGATACCGTTGATATGCAGTTGAACTACGACGACAGCCGTCGCGAGCCGACCGTGCTGCCGACTCGCTTCCCGAACCTGCTGGTGAATGGCGCAAGCGGTATAGCCGTGGGTATGGCTACAAACATGCCGACGCACAACCTGGGCGAAGTGGTTGACGGCTGCTTGGCTTATATCCGCAATATTGAGGCACGTATAGCCAACCCCGAGACCGAAGAGATAACCGTAGAGGGTTTGATGGAGTATATCAAGGCTCCGGACTTCCCGACAGGCGGAACGATCTACGGCTATCAGGGTGTGCGTGATGCGTTTGAGACGGGTAGGGGCAGAGTGATCATCCGTTCGAATGCCGACATTGAGACTGACAACAACGGTCGGGAGCACATCATCATCACCGAGCTGCCGTACGGCGTTGTGAAAGCCGACTTGGTGTCGAACATCGCAGCGCTGGTGGATGACAAGAGAATTGAAGGCATCACGGATATCAGCGATCAGTCGAAGCGCGATATACGTATTGTGATTGACATCAAGCGCGACGCGAATGCACAGGTAGTGCTGAACAAGTTGTACAAGTTTACGGCATTGCAGAGTTCGTTTGCTGTGAACAATATTGCGCTGGTGAAAGGTCGTCCGATGCTGTTGAATCTGAAGGATCTGGTACGGAACTTCATTGAGCACCGAATGGACGTGGTTACACGCCGTACACGTTTCTTGCTGAAGAAAGCCGAGGAGCGTGCGCATATCTTGGAGGGCTTGATCATCGCGGTGGATAATATCGACGAGGTGGTTAAGATCATTCGCGCCAGCCGTACTCCGGCTGATGCCCAGACAAACTTGGAGGCACGCTTCGGGCTGGATGCTCCGCAGAGCAAAGCTATTGTTGAGATGCGACTCGCATCACTCACAGGCTTGCGTATCGACGAATTGAAAGCCGAGTACGCCGAGATTGAGAAAGAGATAGCGCACTTGAACGAGTTGTTGGCGAACGAGAGCCTGCGCTACGAACTGATTGCAAGCGAACTGCAAGAACTCAAAGACAAATATGCTGACGAGCGCCGCACGCGCATCGTAAAGATGGCTACGGAGTTCAATCCTGAGGATATGTATGCCGACGATGATATGGTAATCACCATCTCGCACCTCGGTTACATCAAGCGCACACCGCTGGCAGACTTCCGTCAGCAGGGTAGAGGCGGTATAGGTTCGAAAGCAAGCACAACGCGTGACGAGGACTTTATCGAGTACGTTCACACGGCATCGATGCACTCGACGATGATGTTCTTTACCACCTTTGGACGTTTGTACTGGATCAAGGTGTATGACCTGCCGGAAGGCAACCGTCAGTCGAAAGGCCGTGCGATGCAGAATGTGATAAACCTGCAAAAAGACGAGAAGGTCTGCGCTTTCATCAACGTTAAGGGACTGAACGATCCCGAGTACGTAAAGAATCATTACCTGATTTTTGCTACCCGCAATGGATTGATGAAGAAAACTACGCTCGAGGACTACAGCCGTCCGCGTACGAACGGCATCATCGCACTCGGTCTGCGTGAGGGCGACAGCCTGATCAGCGTAGCCTTGACGGATGGTGAGAGCCAGATGCTGATTGCCTCGAGCAACGGTAAGCTGGTTCGCTTCCCGGAGAATACAGTTCGTCCGATGGGACGTACGGCAACGGGTGTTCGTGCAATAAAATTGGACGAAGACGGCCAGGATCACGCAATTGGCATGATTTGTGTAGAAGGTAATAGTGAAGAGACTGTTCTCGTGATTTCGGACAATGGCTTTGGTAAGCGTACATTGCTCGACGATGAGAACGGCGAACCGATCTATCGTATAACGAACCGTGGCGGTAAGGGTGTGAAGACGATGAACCTGACCGACAAGACGGGACAACTGGTAGGACTGCACGCCGTAACCGATGACGAGGATCTGATGCTCATCACGAAGAGCGGCACGGCTATCCGCATGGCGATGGACAGCATTCGCGTAATGGGACGCGCGACACAAGGCGTTAAACTCATCGAACTGCAGAAACGCAACGACGTGCTGATGTTTGGCTGCGTAGTGCCGAAGGAAGAGGAGGAAGCTCCTGTAGAGAGTGCGGAAAACGTGGAATCTACGGAAACTGAGAATACAAACGAATAAATAAACGAATACAACAATGAAAAAATCAATTTTTCTGGCAGCTTTGATGCTGATAAGCGTAGGCTGCTTTGCACAAAAGAAAGCTGTTAGTACCGCAAGAAACCTTGCTCAACAAGAGACTCCGGACTTTGACGGCGCTCGTGCAGCCATCAAAGAGGCTTTGGTGAATGAGGAAACGAAGGACAAAGCTGAAACATGGTACGTAGCCGGATTGATCGGTTACAAGCAGAACGAGCACATCTGGCTGATGGGGCAGATGGGACAAGCTGTGGATAACGCCGTTAAAGGCGCTGCCGTTGAGGAAAGTATCGAATACTGGCTCAAGGCTGACGAACTGGCAATGATCCCGACCTACGACAAGAAGGGTAATCCCAAGTATGACCTGAAGACGCGCAAGAACATTGCCGATAAGATGGTAGAGTACTTCCAGAAACAGGATCTGGCTATCTATGCATCATATCTTGCTGAGCAAGACGATGATCTGGGCGTAGCCAATGCATTCAAGTTGCATTGCGATATACCTGACTTCGAGTGCATGCAAGATCCGAAAATTCAGGCAAAGCTGGTGAAAGATACCACGTACTATCAGTACATGAGTTATTCGCTGTCGTACTTCTACCGTGCGAAAGCTTATGACGAAGCTTTGAAGATGGCTGAGCGTATTGCAGCTGATCCTGAGCATGAAGTAACGGCTTATCAGTACTACTACGATCTGTACAAACTGCTTGGTCAGCCTGAGGTTGCCAAAGCAAAATTGGCAGAGGCTGTAGAGCGTTTCCCGAAAGAGCCGTGGTTCATCCAGAACATGATCAACGACCTCGTTCAGGCAAAGGACACATTGGGCGCCGTAGCCTATCTGGACAAAGCTATCGCGAACGATCCTTCGCAGTCGCAATACTTCCATACGAAGGCTACGCTGCTGAGCACCTTACGTCGTTTTGACGAGGCGTTCACGTTCTTTGACAAAGCTATCGCGATGGATCCTCAGAACCCCGAGTACTATCTGAACTATGCGTACTCGTATTCGGACAAGGCTTCCACGATGCTTGAGGGTACGGACAACCTTTCGCAGAAAGAGTACATGGCAATCAAGAAGCAGAGCGACGAGGTGCTGAAGTTGGCGTTGCCGTACTTTGAGAAAGCGCACGAACTGGCTCCCGGTGACATGAACTATGCCCGTCCGTTGCGCCAGTGCTACTACCGTTTGGGTCTGCAGGCGGAGTATGATCGTTTGTCGGCAGAAATGGAAAACTACTAATGGGGAGAATACTCGCCATAGACTATGGTAAGCGACGTACAGGATTAGCCGTTACGGATGCACTCCGTATAACGGCTAATCCGTTGCTCACTATAGAAACAAAAGACCTGCTGGCGTGGTTGAAGGACTATGTCAGCCATGAGCAGGTTGACCGGATAGTGATAGGCTACCCGCGTCAGATGAACGGGGAAGACAGTGAAACGGTACCTGCTATACGCGCGTGCGAGGCGCAGATACGCAAGCAGTTGCCTCAGATGCAGGTGGTAGAATGGGATGAGCGCTTCACGAGTGTGCTGGCGCATCAGGCAATGATTGCCGGTGGGATGAAGAAGAAAGACCGTCAGGACAAGGCACAGGTTGACCGTCTGGCGGCATGTATTATACTCGAGTCGTATCTCGAGTCATTGTAACGACGAAATTATAGTGTAAACCATTATAATACAACAAACAATCTTTTATTAACAAATAACAATTTATATCCATGAAAAACAGATATCGTTTTTTAGCAATACTCAGTGTATTGTTTTTAGGATTTAATGTGGCATTCGCAGGCCGAGTGTCGCAAGAAGAGGCTGCAGCCATTGCTGCCCGTTTCACCAACGAGCAACCGCAGCTGAGCCGCATGCACAAGGCTCCGCGTCAGGCATCGAACATGCGTCTGGCACACAAAGCCTTACAGAACAACTCCGAGGAGGCTGCGTTCTATGTATTTAACCAGGAAGGCAGCAAAGGCTTCGTTATCGTTTCGGCTGACGACCGCACGGCAGAAGACGTGTTGGGCTACAGCGAGAACGGTAGTTTCGATTATGAGCAGATCAATCCGAACCTCAAATGGTGGCTGAGCCGCTATACGGAGGAGATTACCGCCTTGCAGACCATGGACGACAGCGAGTTTGAGCAGCCTTCGGTTCGCAAAGCCAAACAAGTGACAGCTATTGCTAACTTGCTGGTGAACGATCAGGGCAAGGAGATCACTTGGTATCAAGAGGAGCCGTATTACAACCTTTGTCCGATGGATCAACGCGACAATACCCGGTGCTTGACAGGTTGTGTAGCTACAGCCGCATCGCAGATCATGTACAAGTGGCGTTGGCCGGTTAAGGGTACAGGTTCGAGCAGCTATACATGGTATGATTGCAAGAATGATAATTGCAGTCAGTATTGGACAAAGACCTTATCTGCCAATTACGGCGAGACGACCTACGAATGGGATAATATGCTTCCCGCATACGAAGGCAAGAGTGCTACCTCAGCACAGAAGAATGCCGTAGCAACCCTGATGTATCATGCAGGTGTGGCAGCCAAAATGGCTTACGGAGGAGATGCCACCGGTGGCTCAGGTGCCTGGACGGACGATATGGGATATGGCTTTAAAACATACTTTGGCTATAAATTTGACAAGTTCATTACGATGTACGCTTCCAAGACTGAATATGAGCAAGCTAAATACGCTGATGTAGCTGATGTTACATGTGAGTTTGGTGTCACGCGTAATCAGTTCATCGATTACTTCAATGCCGATCTGGAAGCCGGTCGCCCTATCATCATGGGCGGTGAAGGCAATGACGGCGGCCACGAGTTTGTGTGCTGCGGTCGTGATGCCAACAACAAGTTCTATATAAACTGGGGTTGGGAAGGCAGTGGCAATGGCTATTTTGCGATTTCCTCTCTCAAGCCGACCGGAACAAGTTATAATTTCTCAACGAACTTGGATGCGCTTATCGGTCTGCGTCCTGACAAGAAAGACCTGCCGATGATTGACATCACATGGTCGGTTGACGGTGAAGAGACCACGACACAGATTATGCAAGAAGACCCGCTGGAATTGCCGGCTGATCCCGCCAACTGCGAGAGCGGCAAGGTATTCGTAGGCTGGACTGCACAAAGTTTGGTTGACGGAGAGAAACCTGCCGACCTGTTCAAGACCGCAGCCGGTAAGTACGTTTCCGAGGCTGTGACCTACTATGCTGTATTTGCTACGGCTGACGGCGAAGGTGGCGAAGAAGAAACAACGACTTATACATTTACGTCCAAGGCTTGGGCGGATGCAACTAACAGTTGGACGAGCACGAAAGATGGAAACGGTTTTGATACTACTAAAGAGGGCGTACAAGTAACCTCTGGTGTAAGCGGCGCCGGTGCAAAAACAAGCAAGTCGTTTAATAGTGTAAGCAAGGTAGTGGTTAAATATTGCACCAATGCAAAGGATGGTGTGGGTAGTATAGCTATTTCTATAGGCGATGAAACTAAATCGAAGGATGTAACCAAAACCGGTGGTGCTACATTGCGTGAGCTTGAGTTTGAGTTTAGCAATGCATCCGGAACAGCAGCTATTGAGGTAACGTGCACCACGAACTCCATCTATGTCAATTCCATTACAATCACAGCCGGCGGTGGCACTTCATACAGCGAATACTCGCTTTCCTGCGGAGCAGCTGTTGAGTGCGAATTGACAGGTATCACGCTCGATACCGAGAATGTGCAGAAAGCCTTCACAACAGGTGATACTTTCACATCCGAAGGTTTGGTCGTAACAGCTAACTACAGCAATTGCCAAGACAAGAACAAATCAAGCCAAAGTGTCGTAACCGCTCCTGATATGACCGTTGCCGGTACGAAGGACGTTAAGGTTAGCTATACTGAAGGCAACGTAACCAAAGAGGCAAGCTATCAGATTACCGTTACCGATCCTGTAACTTATACCGTTACATGGAGTGTTGAAGGTGAAGAGACGAAAGTCGTTTACGTAGAAGGCAAACCGTTGGCATTGCCCGAGCAAACTCCTGAGGATTGCTCGGATAGCCGCGTGTTTGTAGGCTGGACAGCAAGCAATGCCGTGAGCGACAAACCTGCCGACCTGTTTACAACAGCTTCCGGCAATGTAAATGCTGATGCAACCTACTATGCCGTATTTGCTACAGTTACCAGCGGTTCGCAGAATGCTGCATGGCAGCGCGTGAGTGATGCCAACTCATTGCAGGCTGGCGATGTGCTGGTTATTGCTTGCGACTCGAAGGGAGCAACAGCCGGAGATATTGACAATGCTGTTATGGCCAGTGTTACGACCTCAATCAGCGATGGAACAATCACCGCAATGGGTGAGGGTACAGTTGAGTTGACGCTTGGCGGAAAGAAAGATGAGTGGACGCTGACATCATCGAATGGTGCGTTGGGTGCAACAGCAGCCAAGAAACTCGCATGGGGTAGTGGCACTACCACATGGAAGATTTCCATCTCCAGTGAAGACGCAACCATCCAAAGCACAACAAGCGATTACGGACGATTCCTGTACAATGTAAACTCGCCGCGTTTCACAACCTATACATCGAATACTTCCGTTTCGATGGTTCTGCCGCAGTTGTATCGTCGTAGTGGAGGCGTTTCGTATGAAGACTACTCGCTCATTTGCGATGACGAGCCGACCGACGTTGAGGCTGTTCAGACGAAGAGTGCTGTACAGAAACAACTGGTAGGTGACCAACTGATGATCATCCGTGACGGTCAGAAGTTCACCGTAACCGGCGTGCGTGTGCAATAAATTTTGAATACATGATATTACCAATTTATCTTTACGGTCAACCCGTGCTTCGGCGTCCTACAGAGGACGTCGAGCCGGGCGAGTTGGATGTCAAACAACTCGTATCAGACATGTACGAGACCCTGCAGGCTGCCGAGGGGTGTGGACTTGCCGCACCCCAAGTCGGTCTGTCGAAACGGCTGTTTGTAGTAGATGGCAGCGAACTCGTTGAAGACTACCCCGAGTGCGCAGACTTCAAACAGGCATTTATCAATCCCGAACTAATTGAGGAGAGTGAGGCTACAAGTGTGTATAGCGAAGGTTGTCTTTCGTTGCCCGGCATTAGCGAGAACGTGACGCGTCCGAAAACCATCACTATCCGTTACCTTGACGAGGACTTCAAGGAACATACCGATACCTTCACCGACTTCAAGGCGAGGATTGTGCTACATGAGTACGACCACCTTGAGGCACATGTGTTCACGGATAGAATCAGTCCTATTCGTCGCCAGTTCTGCAAAGGCAAACTGACGAACATTGCCAAAGGCAAAACCGGTGCGAGATATAAATACAAACGGTAGCCATTAGCCATTGGCAGTTAGCCATGATTCTCATCAAGGATACAATAGTAAGTTTGGAGATTCTTGAAAAAGAGTTTTGTTGCGATATTGACCATTGCAAGGGCTGCTGTTGTATTGAGGGCGATGCCGGTGCACCGGTGACTGAGGAGGAAGAGCGACTGTTGAACGCTATGTTGCCTGAACTGCTGCCGCAGATGACCAAAGAGGCACGTGAGGTAGTAGAGAAGCAAGGTATAGCTTACAATGATCCTTCCGGCGAACGTGTTCTGTCGATTGTCAACGACAAAGATTGCATCTTTGTCCGCACAGACCATAACGGATGGTGCTACTGCCTCATCGAAAAACGGTTTAGTGGGTTAGGGGATGAGCGGATTAGTGGATTCAAGAAGCCGATTTCTTGTCACTTGTATCCTGTTCGGTTGACGAAGGTGGGCAATATGACAGGCGTAGAGTACCATCGCTGGGATATATGTCACTCATCGCGGCAATTGGGGCACAAACTGCATTTGCCGTTATATAAGTTTCTGAAAGAACCGCTAATCCGTCGGTTTGGACAAGAATGGTACGATGAACTCTGCCTCACTGCCAGCGAATGGCAGAAGCAAAATGGACCGCTTCGCTAAAAGAATAAAGACCGCTACGCTAAAAGATAAAAGACGCAGATGAAGACGATTTTAGCAGAGATACTATCTATCGGTGACGAACTGCTCATAGGGCAGGTCGTCAATACCAACGCTACGTGGATGGCGCAGGCACTTAATCATGTCGGCATAACGGTCGTGCGAGTGACGACCGTTCAGGATGACAAGAAGGCAATCCGGGACGCTGTTGCTGCTGCTATGTCGCGTGCGGATGTGGTGCTCACCACCGGCGGTTTGGGACCGACGAAAGATGATATAACCAAGACGGTATTGTGTGAGTATTTCCACACCCGTCTGGTTGAGGACTTACGTGTACGCGCGCATGTGCACGCTTTGTACAAAGACAGACCGCAGATTTTGAATACGCTGACCGCCACGCAGTGGATGGTTCCGAGTCATGCTACGATACTTCCGAACAGGGTTGGCAGTGCACCGATTATGGTGTTTAAGCAAGTAGAAAGTCGAAAGTCAAATGTCGAAAGCCCTACACATATTCTCGTTAGTATGCCGGGTGTGCCGCATGAGATGCAGATAGCGATGAACGAGCAGGTATTGCCGTACTTGCGGGAACATCTGCAATTGTCGGCGGATATTATCCACAGGACTGTTGTCGTGTATGGTGTTCCCGAATCGACACTCGCCCTACGCATCGAGAAGTGGGAGAAGAACCTGCCCAAATCGATGCATCTGGCGTATTTGCCCAAGCAGGGTGTAGTACGGCTACGGCTCTCGTCCTACGGCGAGGCAACGGAGCAACAGATAGAAGCTCAACTGCGCGAACTGTTGCCACTGATTGATGATCATGTTATAGCTACCGAAGATATAACGCCCAACATGGTGTTAGGTCGTTATTTGACTGAACACAAGCAGACTATCGCCACTGCGGAGTCATGTACCGGCGGAAGACTTGCTGCGCTGCTGAATGAACAATCCGGCAGTTCAGCGTATTACATGGGCAGCGTTATTGCCTACGACAATAGCGTCAAGCAGCAGGTGTTGGGTGTGCAAGTAGAGACTCTTGCTACGGATGGCGCAGTGAGCGAGGCGTGTGTAAGGCAGATGGCGGAAGGTGTGCGCCGGTTATTGCACACCGACTATGCGATTGCCACATCGGGTATAGCAGGTCCCACAGGAGGCACACCGGATAAACCGGTCGGCACCGTGTGGATAGCATGGGCGACGCCGAATGGAACAAAAGCCGAGTGCTGCCACTTTGGCGGAGATCGTGCGCAGATAACCGCCAGCGCAGCAATGGCTGCGATAGGAAAATTGTTATTATTGCTTAAATCCGAGTGATATGAAACGTCTATTATTTGTCCTGACAGCCGCTTGCATGGCAGCGGTATTGTCTGCCGCAACGGTGAACTACACCGCTGACAACACAACGATCTTTGCTAATCCTGAGCGAGGGTTCTATACTGAGTTGGATCATGTGGTGACTAAGAAAAAACCTCACTGTGTGAAGGATAGGAAAGATGAGATAAGGGAGTATTATATAAATAAAGACAAAAAGTCTCTGCTCTTGGTGCTCTATTACCTTGATAATTTCAAGAGTACAGCCACTCTGCCGGAAGAGGTGTTGAAGGGCTTTGACGAAGATATGCAAGCCTTGCGTGACTTGGGAGTAAAAGCGATCTTACGTTTTGCCTATACAGCTGATGATAATAACGATCAGATAGGTTACGACGCACCGCTCTCCATCGTGGAGAGTCATATCGGTCAATACAAGAGTCATTGGGAGGCGAATGCCGATGTGATTTATGTTTTTCAGGCAGGCTTTGTAGGCGCGTGGGGCGAATGGTACTACACGAGCAATTTCGGCAACAAAGAGAGCCGCATGAATGACAGCCACCGTGCGCTGGTTGATACATTGTTAGCGGCAGTGCCTGCAGACCGTTATATTCAGTTGCGCACACCGATCTTCAAGACGGACTACGTAGACGATACCAAAGCTTTGACTGTCGATGAGGCATATAGCGGTACAGCCAAAGCACGCATTGGACACCATAACGATGCGTTCTTGTATGGCGATAAGAATCAAGGCACGTACGTCGATACTGCCACACAGAAACCCTATCTAGCAAAAGAGACCCTCTATGTACCTATAGGCGGAGAAACAGATATATTGGATGCCGAGCAGGCTGCCGAAGATGCAAGTTATGAGAGAACTACCGGCGAGATGAGCCGACTGCATTGGACGTTCTTGCAGGGCGAGTACTCGCAAACGGTAACGGATATGTGGCGCGAGAATGGCACCTTCGACGAACTCAACCGCAAGATGGGCTACCGCTATCAGTTGGTTAGCGGAACATTCAGCGCCGAAGTGAAGCAGGGCGAGAAGTTGTCGGTGAAGTTGCAAATCCGTAATGTAGGTTATGCGCCGTTGTACAACGAGCGTTCGGCATATATCGTGCTCAAGAACGGTAATAAAAAGTACGCTCTGAAACTTGCCACCGACCCGCGCACATGGTTGCCTAATGGCGTGATCAGTTCGGTGGATGAGCAACTCACTATACCGGCTAATGTGCCCGAGGGTGTGTATCAACTCTATTTGCATCTGCCCGATGCTTACGAAACGTTGGCTTCTGATTCGCGTTATGCCGTGCGGTTCGCCAATATGGGTGTGTGGAACGATGAGACAGGAATGAATAACCTCGGTGCGTCGGTAACCGTTACAGCCAAAGGCGAACCGGTTGATCCTGAACCGCAAGGCGATGCTATTGTACTGCCCGCAACACTCAATAAGTCTAACGTCACAGCCTATAGCGACGATATGACGTGGTATAACAACGATTATTTTGACTTCGGTTCCGAAGATGCTCCGAACACGGAACGTTGGGCAGAGTGGATGGTAGAGTTGAAATATCCGGGCAAGTACATCGTGTCGGAGAATATGGCAACTGCAAACGGTACTGGTCATCAATGGCAATTGCAACTGCTGGACAAAGAAAGCGTTTCGGCGAGTTATACTGCCGAAGGCACATGGGACGATGGTGACATAACGTACGATGAAAAATGGGATCTCAATGCTGTAGCCAAAGGTGTTTATACCTTGCGTGTGCAGAACATCATGGAGTGGGGACAACCCAAACTCCGCAGTCTAACGCTTACGTACGACGGTGATCAGCCCACTCAAGGAGATGATGTACGTACTTTGAACGCTGATGATGCTCGCGTATATCAGGCGTACGATCTGTTGGGAAGACCGGTGGATGATTCCTATCAGGGTATCGTTATCCTCAACGGCAAAAAACAGTTGAGGAAGAACCATTAAACAGTTTGTTCATTTGATAAAATAGCCGAATAGATTGTTAACCGTTGAGAACATAGTAAAGGAGTATAGTTCCAATCCGATATTGGCAGGGATTACGTTCCTTGTCAACAAACGTGACAGGATCGCACTGGTCGGCAAGAACGGTGCCGGCAAAACAACCCTGCTGCGTATGATTGCCGGTGAGGAAACTCCCACAAGCGGTCATATCAGCAAGGATACCGACCTTCGTATCGGTTACCTGCCGCAGCAGATGATCCACAACGAGGGCACGACGCTGCGCGAAGAGGTGGATACCGTGCGCGACAAGCAAGATCCGAAGAGTGTAGGGCAGATGGAGCGCGTACTCATCGGTTTGGGATTTGAGCGCACGGACTTCGATCGTCCGTGCAATGAGTTCTCGGGCGGCTGGCGAATGCGAATCGAACTGGCGAAGATATTGTTGCAACAGCCCGATCTGCTACTGCTCGATGAACCGACGAACCACCTCGACATCGAGTCCATCCAATGGCTTGAAGAGTGGCTGCAAACGGCACCATGTGCTGCGATCATTGTCAGTCACGATCGCGCGTTCATCGATAATGTGACCAACCGAACGATAGAGATCTCGCTCGGCAGAATATACGACTACAACGTGCCTTATTCGCAGTTTGTCACATTGCGCCAAGAACGTCACGAGCAGCAAGTGCGTGCCTATGAGAATCAACAGAAGATGATCAAGGATACAGAGGAGTTCATCGAGCGATTCCGTTACAAAGCCACCAAGAGTGTACAAGTGCAGAGTCGCATCAAGCAACTCAACAAGTTGGAGCGGCTGGAAGTTGATCTGGAAGACAATTCGCGACTGAGGATGAAGTTCCCTCCGGCACCGCGTAGCGGAGATTTTCCCGTCATTGCTGATGATGTCAAGAAAGCGTTCGGATCGCATATTGTGTTTGACCATGTGACCTTCACCATCCGCCGCGGCGAGAAAGTAGCGTTTGTGGGCAAGAATGGTGAAGGTAAAACAACGCTCGTGCGCTGCATCATGAACGAACTGACGGACTACACAGGTACGCTGAAAATAGGACATAACGTCAAGATAGGTTACTTTGCGCAGAATCAGGCATCGCTGCTTGACGGCGAACTGACGGTATTCGATACCATCGATCGCGTGGCAACGGGCGATATACGCACCCGCATCAAGGACATTCTGGGTGCATTTATGTTCGGCGGAGAGGCGATAGACAAACGTGTGAAAGTCCTTTCCGGCGGTGAGCGTAGCCGTCTGGCGATGATTCGATTGCTTCTCGAGCCGGTGAACCTGCTCATCCTCGACGAGCCGACCAACCACCTTGATATGCGCAGCAAAGACGTGCTCAAGGAAGCTTTACAGGCTTTTGACGGTACGGTTATTCTTGTCAGTCACGACCGCGACTTCCTTGACGGTATAGTGAGCAAGGTGTATGAGTTCGGCGGCGGCAAGGTGCACGAACACCTGGGTGGCATCTACGATTGGCTGAGGTATAAGAAGTCAGATATCAGAGATGATGCAGATAAGGCGATTGATCTTGCATTGCAGAAGCCAACAACAAACAGCCAAGAGACAAAAGCCAAGAGCCAAGAGCCAACCTCCGGCGCAGCCGACTATGCAGCCCAGAAAGCCAAAGCAGCAGAACTGCGCAAAGCCCAGAAAGCGGTTGCCCAAGCCGAAGAGGATATAAGCCGCTTGGAGCAAGAGATATTGGATATTGAGCAGGTACTTGCCGAGGTCGAGGGACAGTCACCCGAGAACTTCGAGAAGTACAACCGCCTCAAGCGCGATTTGGAACATCGCATGTACGAGTGGGAGTTACTCAGCGAACAACTGGCTGAGATTGAATGAGGAGTAAGGAATAAAGACTTAAATGTATTCGACTGATGTAACTCGTCTTTACTCTTTCAGTGAAACGGTCTTTACTCCTTAATCCAAACAAAATGAATATGGACGAAATCATCAATTATATCAAGACGTGGCTGTTGTACGGCAACGCTGACGAGGCGCAGAACATCGGTTACACCGATGATGAACGCGAGTGGTCGAAGTACAAATTGGTAATAGTGCCCAATCATCTCTTGGGTAATGACATTGTGCTGCCCGACCTCAAGACCCCGCGTGTAGAACAGTGGTCAGCAGACGAGACTTCTGAGAAGACAGTGAATGTGGTGCGCACAGACATCATCTACAATACATTCTTTTTCATCTCGCGTGCAGAAGAAGTAATCAATACCCGGCGCGACGAGCACGGGCGATTCCTTGCCACATATTCTATTCTCAACCAGCGCAACAGGTTAATGGTGCCTACCTTGGACGAATATGCCCGTATGGCAACGAAAGCCGTGGGTTTGCCATTACCTCCGACAGGATTTGCGCATATCTATCTAACGCACGATGTCGATACTATCGCCCATTACCGTCACATCCGTGGGGCAGTAGGCGGCATCCTACGTGGCGAGTGGCGGCAAGTGTTGCGTTCGTGGCAGGATATCGAGAATGATCCCGCATATACCTTCCCGTGGCTCATTAAGCAAGACAAGCGTGTGCCGCTTGCGGAGAGTGTTTTCTTTATCAAGCACTCGTTTGGCAAGGGGTACGATTACCCGCAGTATAACCATCACAGCCCTGATGCACGCCGCTTGCGTAAGTTGCTCGAACAGAATAAGGTAACTATTGGTTGGCATAGCTCGTATTATGGTCCGGGTAGTATCGAGCGCCGTACATCACGAACCAACGAACTGGCTATTCATCGCTCGCATTACCTGAACTGCTCGATTCAGACCATGCGCCAACTCTGCGAACTCGGTGTGACAGACGATTTTACGATGGGATTCCCTGATCGCGCAGGTTTCCGTTTGCAGACCTCGCGTGCCGTGCTGTGGATTGATCCAGAAAAGATGCAACTGACGGAGCTTGTGCTTCATCCGCTGCTAATAATGGACACTACCTTGGTGAACAACAATTACATGCATCTCGACCAAGAGGAAGCCGCATACCTCTGCCAGCAACTCATCGACAAAGTGCGCATGCACAATGGCGATCTGTGTCTGCTGTGGCATAACAGCAACCTTGGCACGAACACGTACTTACGGGCATTATATCAACAACTTATCACCGAATTATCACACTAATCGTGCAACCAACCGCCACACATAGACTGCTCGTACTTGCCGACCCTTATGGCAAACCTGCATATGCTCCGCGACTACGGAGTATATGCGAGCATCTTTCCGCCCAAGGCTGGCAAGTGGATGTCTTCACCGAGCAATGGCAGCCGTTGGACTTCAAGCACGACAACTATACCATCACCACTATCCCTTTCTACCGCAACCAAGGAATAGATTGGGCAGTCAAAGCGTTATGGTCACTGCTTACGGATTGGAAAGAGCGGCACTTTGCCCAAGAGATAAGCAAGCACATCGTCGGCAAGCAATACGATGCAGTGTTATGTACCACATTCTCAACTTTTCCGCTTGGTGCAGCGGTGCTGGTAGCCAAAGAGAACAACCTGCCTCTGCTTGCTGATATACGCGATGTGGACGAACAGGCACCGAACAGTCAATATCAGGCACACCGGCAATGGTGGGCACGATTGCTGCGCGGATGGTATAAACGCACGTATATACGTCGTCGGAACAGAGCCATCCGGCAGGCTCAACGGATCACAACCGTCTCACCATGGCACGTGGAGTACCTCAAGCAGTTCAACCCGAATGTAGTTCTGGTTTGGAACGGGTACGACAAAGACGTGTTCTTCCCGACTCCGACACAAGTCAAAATGTTCGATATAGTCTATACAGGGCGGATCTATGAGTCGGAATTGCAAGACCCGAAGTGTTTCTTTGAGGGCTTGAGTTTGCTGCCCGAGTTGGAAAACTTCCGCGTTGTCTGGTACACTAACGCTGAAGGTCAGGAGCGCATCAAAGCCTACGTCAAGCAATATGGAATCCATTGCACAATGGTATTCAACGATTACGTCAATCCGGTGCAAATCCCGCAAATACTTAACCAAAGCAGCATTGTGCTGGTGTTCTCACATCCGGCAGGCAAGAATGGTCCGCACGGAATAATGACAACAAAATTCTTTGAGGCTCTGGGTGTAGAGAAGCCCGTGTTGTGTGCACCATCCGACGAGGAGTGCTTGGAGGCAGTTATACGTGAGACGAACGCCGGCATAGCGGCACGCACGCCGCAAGAGGTCGCTGCTTTTATACAGGATAAGTACCACGAGTGGCAGACCAACGGCTACACGCGGCAAGCAGTCAACAAAGAGAAGAAACAGCAGTTCGCACGCCAAGTGCAAGCGGCGAGAATGGAGGAGTTACTACGATGATAAGCGTTATCGTGCCTATATACAATGTCGCACCCTATCTGGCGCAATGTCTTGATTCCGTGCAACGGCAGACCTACAGTGACCTACAGGTCATTTTGGTGAATGATGGTTCGACGGATGACTCGCCTGCTATAGCTCACCGTTACGTACAGCAAGACAAACGATTTATATTGGTCAATCAAGCGAACGGTGGCCTGTCTGCAGCGCGAAACACAGGCTTAGCTCATGCCAAAGGCGAATACGTGACTTTCGTCGATTCCGACGACTACATTGACGATGATTATTTGGCTACGCTTATTCGCCATGCTGAAGGTTACGATGTCGTGCAAAGCGGTTTCCGACGCGTAAACGATCAGGGCAACATACTACGTGAAGTCAAGCCACATCCGACATACAGACTGAACTCTGCATGTTTCCGGCTGTATCGACGTACATTCCTTACCGAAAATAGTCTTGCATTTGAGGTTGGACAATTCTATGAGGATGTCCTATTCTCTGCGAAAATGTGGCTCAGCCATCCGCGAATCAACACGATAGACTACTGTGGCTACAACTACCGTGTGAATAGTTCGTCAATTACTTCCCTGCGGCACGACACACGATACCTATTCAACTGCCTGCGTCAAATGCAACACGAAGCTACTACGCTTCACGACCGATGGATACTTTGTTATACTCGCCTGCGTCTGCGGGCACACTTTATACTCAACAGATGAAAACATTCGATACTATACTCACATTGCTGCACCAAGAGGTTGTACCCGCTATCGGTTGTACAGAACCGATGTGCGTCGCCTTGTGCGTGGCGCGTGCCAAGGAGCAGTTAGGTGCTGAGCCTGATGCCATAACCGTTGAAGTGAGCAAGAACATATACAAGAACGCCATGGGCGTAGGTATTCCCGGCACGGGTATGAACGGTCTGCCTATAGCTATTGCGCTGGGTGCCACTATTGGCAAGAGCGAGTACGAACTCGAAGTGCTCCGTGACACCACACCCGAAGCGGTTGCCTATGCCAAATCATACCTCCAGCGAGTGCCGCCTACGATCAGCATTGCACAAGACGCGCCGGACTTACTCTATGTGCATGTGGTAGTGAGTCGTGAGGGCAGAACAGCCGAAGCTTCTATCCAAGGAAGCCACACCGGCAAACCGTGCGAAACATACAGCATCAGTAACTTAAAAGAGGTGTACGACTTTGCGTTGAATGTGCCGCTCAGCGATGTACAATTCCTTATGGATGGCGCAAAGATGAACATGGCTGCGGCAGAGAAATCGTTCATGGGCAGTTACGGTCATGGCCTCGGACGGTTATTGCACACGGTAAGCAATCAGCACTTAACTAATAGCCCACACACCCAGATGTCGAACATCTTCGGTGATACCTTGTTCACGAAGATTCTCTGCTACACCTGCGGAGCTTGCGACGCACGAATGTCGGGTGCTATGGTACCTGTGATGTCTAACTCCGGCAGCGGCAACCAAGGCATCAGTTGCTCGATTCCTGTATATCTCTATGCCTTGGAGCATAATATGGACGAGGAGCAAACATTGCGTGCTCTCACGCTAAGCAACCTCACCGTCGTATATATCAAGCAGTCACTTGGCAGGCTTTCTGCCCTCTGCGGCTGCGTGGTAGCGGCTACAGGCTCGGCGGCGGGACTGACCTATCTCATGGGCGGACAATACGATGAAGTGACTTTCGCTATCAAGAACATGATTGCCAATATCTCCGGCATGATCTGCGACGGTGCCAAACCTGCTTGTGCATTGAAGGTCACCAGTGGCGTCGCTACCGCTGTGCTCTCCGCATCCATGGCTATGCATCACTCGTTTGCTGAGGCAACGGAAGGTATCGTTGAAGACGACATCGACCGCACCATCCACAACCTCACTCGCATCGGTCATGATGGCATGTGCCAAACCGATGACCTGATTATTGACATAATGACCCACAAAAATTAATGTATCAGCCATGATTGGCTGATCTTAACTGACAACTGAAAACTGAATACTGAAAACTGAATACTTATGATTACAATAGAACAATTAAAAGACGTTCAGCAAAGGGCTGATAAGTTGAAAACTTACCTCGCCATCGACGAGAAACGTATCCAACTCGAGGAGGAAGAACTCCACACCCAGGCTCCCGGGTTCTGGGAAGACGCCAAAGCTGCCGAGGCACAAATGCGCAAGGTGAAAGCACTGCGCCGTTGGATAGAGGGCTACGAAGGTGTGCGTGCCGCAACCGCCGAACTCGAGCTTGCCTTCGATTATTACAAAGAGGAACTCGTCACCGAAGAGGAGGTCGATGCCGCCTATGCTCACGCTATGCGCGAGGTTGAAGACCTTGAGATGAAAAATATGCTCTCGCACGAGGAGGATGCCATGCCCGCAGTGCTGAAGATTGTAGCCGGTGCAGGTGGCACAGAGGCGCAAGATTGGGCTGAACAGCTGATGCGCATGTACCAGCGTTACTGCGAGAAACATGACTACAAAGTTACTATTGCCAACCTGCAAGAGGGTGATGAAGCCGGCATCAAGACTGTAACGTTTAATATAGAAGGTGATATGGCGTACGGTTACCTCAAGAGTGAGAACGGTGTACATCGTTTGGTGCGAGTCAGCCCGTACAATGCCCAAGGCAAGCGAATGACGAGTTTTGCATCGGTGTTTGTTGTTCCGTTGATTGATGATTCGATAGAGATAACCGTTGATCCGGCAGGGCTGAGTTGGGATACATTCCGTAGTTCAGGAGCAGGTGGTCAGAATGTCAACAAGGTAGAGTCTGGTGTACGCTTGCACTATAAATTTGTGAACCCGCTCACCGGTCAGCCCGACGAGATTGTAATTGAGAACACCGAGACCCGCGACCAGCCGAAGAACCGTGAGAATGCACTGCGTCATCTGCGCTCGCAACTCTATGAACTCGAATTAGAGAAACGTCGCCAGGCACAAGCCAAAGTCGAAGCCGGCAAGAAGAAGATAGAGTGGGGCAGTCAGATCCGCTCCTATGTGTTTGATGATCGTCGCGTCAAAGACCATCGTACGAACTATCAGACCAGCAACGTCAACGCTGTTATGGACGGTGACATTGACGCCTTCATCAAAGCCTACCTCATGGAGTTCCCGGACTAATAGGGTACTATAATTTTGCGGAAAGTATCGGGACAAACGTTAGTTGTTCGTTCGTTGTTCCTTGGTTGTTCGTTCGTCCTTAATCTAATAAACAAATAGCCCGAGCTTTTGCCCGGGCTATTGTTTTGACTAATCAATTGGAATCAAAGGATTCCATTGCAGTCGTGTGTATCAGTTCAGATTAGCGAACTTGAGCGCCTTGAACGTTGTAGAGCTTGTTGTCGCGTACGATGTACAGAACACCGTCAACAACAACCTTCTGAGCCTTAACGGTCAGAACGATGTCCTCAATTCCTTCAGGAATTTCGTTTGCTACCCATTGGTGGTTACCGTCTTGCCATGCAAGCACGATGTTTTCTTCTTCGCCGAACTTCTGAGCATCTTTGCTGTGTACGTCATCCTCCTCGATATAAGTATCAATCTCCCATGCCCATGAGCCGGCAGAACGGAACTTGTACTCAGCACCTTCGTATGCCTCAACAGTAGCTTTGAACTTACCAGGACCTCCATTTTCCTCGAGAAGAACACCTTCGTTCCAAGTGTTTGCACCCCAGCTACCAACAATCTCTACCTCCTGAGGCAAGTTCTCAAGTGGCAATTCAACTGTGAAGCTATAGGTGTGCCATACCTTCGTAACGCAGCGAGCCCAACGTTTGTCTGCATCGCGGAGATCAATAACGATTTCAGCATTCTCATGAGTCAGGGTGTTGTCACCACTCTC
>CAJOFU010000014.1 GCA_905233935.1 Paludibacteraceae bacterium | reverse complement strand
CGCGTCCAATAGACTCAAATCTTTCTAATCAAAATGTCAAAGAGCTTACGTTATTTAACGATTTATAAATTTTTGCGCGAATTTATCGCAACAGTACTATTCCTATAACAAAAAAAACGAAAGCAATAACAATATTATCATCCTCCATGCCACCCCAAAATATTAAAGATTTTGAGGATTTATATGATTGGGTATATTCTCTTTTAAAGAAAAACGGCGTTATACAGCAGCCATGCTTGTGGGTTTATGATATTGCATTACGTATGGGACAGACCATGACACCTGTCATTGAGCCTCAAAAATATGTCTATCTTTTTGCAGGAGCAAAAAAAGGTGCAATGATGTTAGGTGGTATTATCATCAAAAATCATAAAGCATTAACTACATCCTTTCCTGCTATCTTACAAAAAGAAGGCTCATTGTATATTGAAGACATAATGTGTGAATATAGTAAATAAATTAACAATTAAAACAAAACAACTAATATAGACTTAACATTATGAAAAAATCAATTCTTTTTTCTGTGCTTATAGTAGGAGCAACGCTCCTTCAGGCGCAAAGTATTACAGTCCACCAGACCTGTGGGCAAAACGGACAAGTGGTAAAAGCAATTCCCCCCAAAGCAGCCCAAGCAGTGGATCTTGGTCTCAGTGTCAAATGGGCGAATATGAATGTGGGAGCAGAATCCCCCGAAGACTACGGCAACTACTATGCTTGGGGAGAAACAGTGACCAAAGCAACCTACGATAGGAGCAATTATTTTGACACCAATGATGGAGGTAATACATTCACGAAGTACAATAATGAAGGTGGCAAAACCGTTCTCGATCCGGAAGATGATGCCGCTCACGTCAATTGGGGCGGTAGTTGGCGTATGCCTACCAAGGCAGAATGGCAGGAACTTATTGACAACTGCACTTGGACGTGGACTACGCAGAATGGGGTAAACGGCTACATGGTCACGAGTAATAAAGCAGGTTTCACGGACAAGTTTATTTTTCTTCCCGCGGCGGGCAACCGCCACGGCAGCGACCTCTACCTTGTGGGCTCCGACGGCAGCTGTTGGTCGTCGTCGCTCAACGAGGACGACTCGGACGACGCGTGGAACTTGGGCTTCGATTCGTACTACCGCGGCTTCTACCACGGCTACCGCTACTCCGGACGATCTGTGCGGCCTGTACTACAACCATCCTCAATCTCATATAGTTCATCTGCGAATGACACTATCCGCATTTATTCCAATGGATGTGATGACTACCAGACTTTTATCGGTTCACACGGTGGTCAACTAACGATGACAGCCAATAGTGACCAGTGGTCGCATTTTGTGCGTTGGCAAGACGGTAACACCAGCAATCCACGAACCATTACCACCAACGGCAATGCCAATTACACGGCTGAGTTTGCTAAGTATATATTTTCCATCACCAAGAATGCAGAGCATGGAACTATTTCCGGCAATAATTATGCGGAAAACTTGGATTTCGTCACGCTGACCGTTACACCTGATTACGGCTATCATTTTACACAATGGTCGGATGGCTTGAAAGATAATCCGCGTATTGCACAGATAACTCAGGACACCTCATTTACGGCAGAGTTTGCGTATGACCGCGTAGGAACGTGTGGAAAAGACTTGGCACTCGTTTGGTCGTACGACCCGGCGAACAAAGTGCTGACTATAGGCAATGCAGGTGAGTTTACCGAAAACATGCTGTTCGGCGTAGAAGCACCGACTGAGATGGAAGAACTGGTTATCGGCAACTCCGTCACAGCCATCGGCGAAAACGCTAACCATCGGCGAGTCTGTGAAAACCATTTATGACAGAGCTTTCTATAACTGCGTGAACCTCGAGACGATCTTCAACTACCGCCCGACGCCGACGAATGCCTATAGTACTGCCTTTGACGGAGTGGATATGTTTGAATGCAAACTATACGTTCTGACCGGTTCGATTGACATGTACAAAGCCGCTGCTGTTTGGCGTGACTTCTATTACACCTATGCTATCGGAGCGGAAGAAGCAACCGTGACCATCAACGATGTAAAGGTAGAGCCTCAGGACAATGCCGCAACCCTCACTTGGCCGACCAGTAACGAAGCATTCTCCTATACCATTGAGATAACGAAAGACGGTGTAGTATTCTGCCGCCTCACATTCAATGCCAATGGCCAGCTGACAGGTATAGCCTTTGCGCCCGATCGCGACGGACAATCGATGGCTCCGGCTGCCATAATGACCGCCAGTGGTTTGCAGTTCACCGTAACCGGTCTGGACAGCAACACACATTATGGCTATAGCGTTACGGCCAAAGATGCCAATGAGCAACCGATTGCAAGCTATTCCGGCAGCTTCACCACGACAAGTGAAGGTGTTCATGCAGGAATCGACAACACGGCTGTTGAGCAGAAAATAACCAAAATTCTCCGCAACGGTGAGGTGCTCATCCTCCGCGATGGCAAGACCTACACCATCCAAGGCGTAGAGGTGAAATAACCGACATTTGTCCGACAAATTAAAAAATCAAGGCAGGGAGCAATCCTTGCCTTGATTTTGGAATAGAGCGTACCGCCGCATTTTTGGTTTCAAAAAATTCCCAAGGCTATACGGTTCTTGGTAGAGAAGCAAAAAATGGAAGCAATTGTATCCTTTTAATTCGGATATCAGACTTTACGCAACGAGATATGTATGGCGGTTCTATAAACTGGTCATCAATTTCGCGCTCGGGGAACATTTCATAAACTTGAAAATTGCGCTCAGGGAACATATTGACTTTGCAAAAATTGCGCTTAGGGAACATTTTTGCAAAAATATTTGCATAATTCATTTATTTTTAGTATCTTTGCGGCAATTTTAAAAATACGAATATGGCAGAGCATATTTTTAGGCGTAAAGCATACCAGAAGATGCTGCAATGGAAGCAAGAATCACAGGGCGAAACAGCCTTGCTGATAGAAGGTGCACGGCGTGTCGGCAAGTCCACTTTGGTGCGACAGTTTGCCAAGAATGAATACAAGTCGTACGCTATCTTCGACTTCTCCAAAGCCTCTAAAGAAGAAAAGGCATTGTTCGATGATTTGTCGGATATGGATTTCTTTTTTAACAGCCTACGTTTGCTAAAGGGAATAACGCTATACGAACGGAATACGGTGATTGTATTTGACGAAGTGCAGAAATGTCCAATAGCCCGTCAAGCGATAAAAGCCCTGGTAGAGGACGGACGTTACGACTATATAGAAACCGGTTCGCTGATAAGTATCCATAAGAATGTAGAGAAAATCATTATTCCTTCCGAAGAGGAAGTGCTTGAGATGCATCCGATGGATTATGAGGAGTTCCTATGGGCTATGGGCGACGAAGGCAGTATGGATATACTGCGTGATGCCTTTGACAAGAAACACGGCTTTGGCGATGCTGTCAACCGCAAACTGATGCGTGACTTCCGACTGTATATGCTCGTAGGCGGTATGCCTCAAGCTGTGAGCAAGTATATTGATACCAAAAATCTTGCAGCAGTTGACAAAGTCAAGCGAGCTATCATTCGTTTGTATTGCAACGATTTTCAGAAAATTGATAAAACCGGCAAGGCAATGGCTCTATTCATGGCAATCCCCGCGCAACTCGCGAATAACGCCAACCGCTATCAGCCTTCTACAGTCATCGACAAGACACGTGCAGAGCAATTGAATGAGCTAATCTTCCTAATGGAAGACAGCAAAACAGTAAATGTGAGCTATCACGCCAATGACCCTAATGTGGGATTTGAACTGTCAACCAACCGGTCGGCATTTAAAATGTTCTTGGCTGACACCGGTTTGTTCGTGACACTTGCATTTTGGGACAAAGACTTTACGGAAAATATTATTTATCAGAAATTGCTGAATGACAATCTGTCGGTAAACTTGGGCTATGTATATGAAAATATGGTAGCACAAATGTTGCGAGCCAATGGCAACAAGTTGTTCTACTATACTTTCCCCGATGGCAACAAACATACATATGAGGTTGATTTTCTACTTTCAGGAGGTGCAAAGATTATACCTATAGAAGTGAAATCAGAAGGCTACAACAAGCATGCATCGCTTGATGAGTTCTGTAAAAAGTTCTCCGCACGTGTCGGATGTCGATATTTGGTTTATACCAAAGACTTGCGCAATGACGAACAGACAACGCTTGTTCCTGTATATATGACCGGATTGTTGTAACCGCACTCTCGCACTCTGCCTGATGAGTGCAATCAGTTTCGCAGGCAACCGCCAAGTATCGACCACTCTGCCGGTTTGACAGCGTGATAGATGGTGGTGATGCCGAAGGTGAGGGGCGTGATGGTGATGTCGGTGAATCCTGCGGTACGCAGATGGTCGGCGAAGGCTTCGCCGTAGGGGAAACCCTTGACAGAGCGGTTGAGGTAGGAGTATGCCCCTTTGTCACGGCTAAACAGGTTGCCGATGAACGGCAGGATATGCGAGAAGTACAGGTCGTACGACCAACGTATAAACGGATTAGTAGGGTAGGAGAACTCCAAGATCATCAACTCGCCGCCCGGACGCAATACGCGGAACATCTCAGTTAATCCTTCGTCCATATTCGCGAAGTTACGCACGCCATAGGCGCAGGTGACGGCATCGAAAGAGGCGTCGGCATAGGGCATAGCTTGCGCGCTGCCGTAGTCGAAGGTGACAAGGTCTTGGTAGCCAAGCTTGGCTACTTTTTGTTCGCCGATAGCCATCATCTTACGGCTTAGGTCAATGCCGGTGATATGCGAGGCTTTGCGCTGGCGCAGGATCTCGATGGTCAGGTCGGCTGTGCCGATGGCGACGTCGAGGAGCTGCGCGCTTGAGCTTTGCGTTTGAGCGACTTCGTCGCGTTGATAGCTTCGCGTTTGAGCTTCGCGTTTGAGCTTCGCGTTTGAGAGTTGGCGGACGGCTTGGCGGCGCCAGCGACGGTCGATGTTGAGCGAGAGTACGTGATTGAGACTGTCGTATGTGCCCGCTATGCGGTCGAAAAGTTGACCGATATGTTGTTTTTCGTTGTTCATCGGGTGCAAAGATACAAAAAAAAACTGAATAATGCAAAATATTTGACGATTCTCTTGCAAAATTCAGAAAATTTTTGTAATTTTGTAGCGCCGAAAGTCAAAAGTCGAAAGTCAAAAGCAATGCTAAAGCCGTATATGATGTCGGGGATAGTGGAGGCGGGCTGTGATGAGGCAGGTCGCGGACCGTTGGCAGGCAGCGGGTTTGCCGCGGCGGTTATTCTGCCGCCGGACTTTACGGACGAGGTGCTGAACGACTCAAAGCAACTGACCGAACGACAACGTTACGCCCTGCGCGAGGTGATAGAGCACGAAGCTGTGGCATGGGCAGTAGCCGAGGTGACGGCGGAGGAGATAGACCGCATCAATATTCTGCAAGCATCGATCACGGGTATGCATCGTGCACTGGCTGCGCTCAAAGACAAACAGGGGCAGCCGATAGTGCCGGAACATATCATCGTGGACGGCAACAAATGGAAACCCTACGTACCGGAAGGCGGGCTGCTGGAAGTGCCGGCACGGACAGTGGTCAAGGGCGATGCGACGTACATGAGCATAGCGGCGGCGAGTGTGCTGGCGAAGACCTACAGGGACGATTATATGCTGCGGCTGCACGAACAGTACCCGATGTACGGCTGGGATGAGAACAAAGGTTACCCCACAGCCGCGCATTATGAGGCGATACAGAAGTATGGCGTAACGCCTTATCATAGAAAGAGCTTCAAGCTGAAATTAAAAATGCAAAATTAAAAATTATAAAAACGAACTAACCATGCAAATCTTTATGACAAACAGAGATCAGCATCAGCCGCGTCGTGGCGGGTGCTTGCGCGGTTGCCTTATTGCGTTGGCAATCTACTTCGTGTGCAGTTTTATCTGCGGATTGATCCTGGGCGATATGTTCAGTTCGCCGAAGGTCAAACTGGAGGACTACAGCATCTATAACCTTGAACTCGACGGAACACTCGTAGAGCAAGGTCAGGACTCCAACCCCTTTGCTGACGTGATGAAAGACCTGCCGATGTACGGCGATCAGGTGGAAACAACGGGTCTGGATCAGATATTGGACAATATCCGTCTTGCCGAACAGGACGACAAGATCAAGGGTATATACCTGCACGGCGGCACAATGAGCATGGCTCCGGCTTCGGCTAAGGCTATCCGCGACCGTCTGCAACTGTTCAAGCAGCGTTCGGGCAAGTGGATCATCGCTTACGCCGACGACTACAATGCTACGAACTACTACGTGGCAACCGTTGCCGACAAGATCTACCTGAACTTCACCGGTCACATCGGCTGGCACGGTACAGTGGCACAGAAGATGTATTACACCCGACTGATGGAAAAGGTTGGCGTGGAGATGCAGATCCTGAAGGTCGGCACGTACAAGAGTGCCGTCGAGCCGTTCTTCCGCACCTCGATGTCCGAAGCTGACCGTCAGCAGACGAAGCTCTACTTGCAAGGTATATGGGACGAGTACCGTCAGGCTGTCAGTGCCGCACGCGGCATCAGCGAGGCGGATCTGGATCGCTATGCCGACGAGTTTATCGAGCTGGAGAATGCCGAGCGTTTTGCGGCATGCCAGATGGTGGATAGCGTAGTCTATCGCGAGGATATGGACGAGATACTGCGCATCATGAGCGGCTCGAAGGACTACAAGCTGATGAGTACCGCCAAACTCGCCAATGTAGAGCGCCCGAAAGCCAAAACCAAAGAGCGCGTGGCTGTGCTGTATGCTGAAGGAACGATCAACGCCGATGGCGGCGACGGTATCACAGCTGAAGGCATACTCAAACAGATCAAGAAAATCAAGAAAGACGACCAGGTGAAAGCCGTAGTCTTCCGCGTCAACAGCCCGGGCGGCAGTGCCGATGCCAGCGAGGAGATATGGCACGGGGTCAAGGATCTGCAAGCCAAAGGTCTGCCGGTTGTCGTTTCGATGGGCGATTATGCTGCGTCGGGCGGTTACTATATCTCGTGTGCAGCGGATTATATCTACGCCGAGCCGACGACTCTGACGGGTTCGATAGGCATCTTCGGTACTATACCAAACGTCAAGAAACTCCGCGAGAAGATCGGTCTGGATATGGACGAGGTGGGTACGCACAAGCACTCCGGCTTGAACGCCTCGATCATATTCAACGGTATGAACAAAGAGGAGCAGGCAATGATGCAAGCGATGATTGAGCGCGGATACGATCTGTTCACACGCCGTTGTGCCGATGGACGCAAGACTACACAGGACGAGATCAAGAAGATTGCCGAAGGTCGCGTTTGGCTGGGCAAGGATGCAATAGGCATCGGCTTGGTTGACAGCCTGGGCAACATCAGCGACGCTATAACCAAAGCAGCCGAGCTGGCAGGTATTGAGAGCTACGACATCAACTACTACCCCGAAAAGAAAGATCCGCTGGAGGAGATGATCAAGATGCTCAGCGGCGAAGACACCGAGGAAGAGCGCCTGATTGCCCGCATCAAGACCTTCGCCAAAGAGCCGCGTGTGCTGATGCTCATGGAGCCGGTGATTTTCAAGTAACGGTTAACGATTAATGGTTAACGGTTAATGGCGAAAGGTGAAAGGCAATTGGCGTTGGATAGGAGCACCGTTGGCGGTGATGTACGGGGGCGTGATAGCCTTGCGGCACTTGCTGTATGACGAGCACGTGCTGCCGACCTACACACCGCATATACCTACCATCTGCGTAGGCAACCTTGCTGTAGGCGGCACGGGTAAGACACCGATGGTGGAGTACCTGATCCGTTTGCTCCGGTGCGAAGGATACAAGGTGTGCATACTCTCGCGAGGGTACAAGCGCACGACACGAGGATTCGTGGTGGCTACCTCATCCGCTACCACCGAGACGATAGGCGACGAGGCGATGCAGATACACCGGAAGTTCCCCGACGTGCTGACCGTGGTGTGCGAGGAACGTGCTTTGGCTATCCGCAAACTGCAGAGGATGCACAATCCGCCAGATGTGATCTTGCTGGATGATGCCTACCAGCATCGAGCTATACATTGCGGATTGACAATTCTGCTCACCGCCTACGACCGCTTGTACATCAACGATCATCTGCTGCCTTGGGGATCGCTACGCGATATACCGTATCGTGCATCGAAAGCGAACATTATTGTGGTGACCAAGTGCCCGGACACGATCCGCCCGATAGACAAGCGGGTGGTGGATAGCAAACTTCGTCCGGCAACATTTCAGCACCTGTATTTTTCAAGGATGCAATACGCTGATGTGCCTGTCAAAGGCGTGCCGCTGGTAGTGACCGGCATAGCACAGCCGGAGTACATGATAGCGCATATCCGCAGCATTGAACCGCAGACAGAAGTGCTGACCTATCCCGATCATCACCGCTTCACTCCGGCTGATGTGAATGAGATCATCCGTCGTGCCGAGCGATGTGATTGCGTCCTGACCACTGAGAAAGACATGCAGCGCTTCGCACTGACCGACATCGCTGAGCGACTGAGCAAGCCGGTTATACCCTTGCCCATCAGCATGACGGTGGATCAGGAGACACGTTCGTTTGATGATGATATACTTACGTACGTAAGGGAGAGTAGTCGAAAGTCGAAAGTCGAAAGTCAAAAGAGCGCGGTGGAACATCAACGCGAGCCAAACAGGCGAAAGTAGAAAGAATTATGACCATTATCCGCCTTATACGACGATTTGCCAAGCCATACAAGTGGCAAGTTGGGTTGAACCTGTTGTTCAACCTGCTGTCAACGGTGCTGTCACTGTTCTCGTTTGCCGCGATCATCCCTGTGTTGCGCATCCTGTTCGGCATCAGCGAGGTGGATGCGGTATATGTCGATCTGAGCAGCGTGGAAGGTTTTCAAGCGTGGCTGACTGCCGCCAAAGGCAACCTGTACTACCTGCTCGGCGGGATGATAGCGGAGCATGGCGCGGGAGTGATGCTGGCGTGGTTGGGACTGTTTCTCGCCCTCATGACAGGATTGAAGTGCCTGACTGCGTGGCTGGCGAACTACTTTATAGTGCCGGTACGCACGGGTGTGTTGCGCGATCTGAGACGGCAACTGTACGATAAGATTGTCAGTCTGCCGTTAGGATATTTCACGCGCGAACGCAAAGGCGATATCCTCTCGCGCATGACGAACGATGTGAATGAGGTGGAGGCAAGCATCATGTCTGCGTTGGATGTGCTGTTCAAAGACCCGGTGATGATCGTTGTGTATCTGCTCACACTGTTTGTTATCAGTTGGAAGTTGACGTTGTTTGTGCTCGTCTTGCTGCCTGTAGCCGGTCTGCTCATCGGGCGAATAGGTCGTAATCTCAAGCGGGCATCGAAGCATGGTCAGGAACAGAATGCCGATATCCTGAGTCAGGTGGAAGAGACGCTGTCCGGCTTGCGGGTGGTGAAGGCATTCAATGCCGAGCAAAAACTCCGCGAACGGTTCATCCGGCTGATTGATGCCACACGGCAAACTTTCAACCGCATCAACCGGCGCTACTACTTGGCGCATCCGGTGTCGGAGTTCCTCGGAACGTGTCTGATAGCGGTGATCTTATGGTTTGGCGGCATACTGATTCTGGAGGGACACAGTACGATCGATGCGGCGACGTTCATCTATTATCTGGTGATCTTCTACTCGATCATCAACCCCGCCAAAGACCTGAGCAAAGCCGGTTATTCGGTGCGTAAAGGTCGCGCTTCGCTGGAGCGTATTGACCGTGTGCTGGCTGCACAATCTACCATCACCGAGGCAGCTGATGCCCAGCCGATAGAAGGCTTTAGCGAGGCAGTAAGCTATGAGCATGTCACTTTCGGTTACGATGTGTCGCAGCCTGTTGTACACGATATTGATCTGACGATCCGCAAGGGACAGGTGGTTGCCCTGGTTGGTCAGTCGGGCAGCGGCAAGACGACGTTGGCTGACCTGTTGCCAAGGTTCTACGACGTGCAGAAAGGGGCTATCCGTATTGACGGCAAAGATGTGCGGGAATTACGGCTGCACGACCTGCGAGAACTCATCGGTTACGTCAATCAGGATGCTATCCTGTTCAACGACACGATATACAACAACATCACCTTCGGCGTGGATACCACGCAGCCAGCACCGGACGGCTTGACGTGGCAGGAGGCTGTGGAGCGTGCAGCGAAGATTGCCAATGCGCATGATTTCATCATGGCAACGGCTGACGGCTATCAGACCTGTATCGGTGATCGTGGTTCGCGTCTGTCCGGCGGACAGCGGCAACGTATAAGCATAGCACGTGCTATCCTTAAGAACCCGCCTATACTGCTGCTGGATGAGGCAACTTCGGCACTTGACACCGAGTCCGAACGGCTCGTGCAACAAGCCCTCGAACAACTGATGAAAGATCGCACGACGCTCGTCATAGCGCACCGGCTGAGCACGATACGTAATGCCGATATGATCTGCGTGCTGCACGAAGGACGCATCGTCGAGCAAGGCACGCATACCGACCTCATCAAACAAGGCGGCTACTATAGCCGCCTCGTCAAGATGCAAGATGCTGATAAATGTTGAGCCTTATTCGTGGCAATCAGCTTCGCTCTTAAGGTTCGAGAACGTCGAACGTTGGACAGAAACTAACGCCTCGCCGAATATCAACTCTTGGGCTTGTTTCAGTTTGGCTGCATAAGCATCAATATCATTACTCGTACCAAACACGTACTCAGTAGTTACTTCCCTGCCGTCAACGATAACGCTCAGTTTGTAGCACATCTTTGTGTCACCGCACGACATCAATCCTAATGTCATAACTGCGGCGCATGCAATAATTGCTTTTTTCATTGTAGTATATTTTTTTTTGATTGTTATTGTTTGTTGCCCACAAGGCTGCTTATCTCGCTGAGTTTGTTCAGTGCCTCCAGCGGCGTGAGCGAATTGATGTTCAGGCTCTTCAGTTCGTCGCGAATCTGCTCCAGAACCGGATCATCAAGTTGGAAGAACGATAGTTGCAGTCCGTCGCGCGTTTGTCCGATGCCGGTGACGGGTTTGGCAACGCCAGCCGCTTCACTCTCAAGTTGCTTGAGTATATCGCTGGCACGGCGGATGATGCTCTCGGGCACGCCGGCAATCTTCGCCACATGAATACCGAAACTGTGTTCACTGCCTCCGCGAACGAGTTTGCGCAGGAAGATGATCTTGTTGTTCACCTCGCGCACCGATACATTATAATTGCGTATACGCGTGAATGAGGATTCCATCTCGTTGAGTTCATGGTAGTGGGTTGCGAAGAGCGTCTTGGCGTGGTGCTGGTTCTCGTGAATATACTCCACAATCGCCCACGCTATGCTTATACCGTCGTAGGTTGATGTGCCTCGACCGAGTTCGTCGAAGAGCACCAGACTGCGCTCGCTCAAGTTGTTGAGGATGCTTGCCGCCTCGTTCATCTCGACCATGAAGGTCGATTCGCCTTGCGAGATATTGTCGCTTGCGCCAACGCGGGTGAAGATCTTATCCACGATACCGATGCTTGCACTCTCAGCCGGCACGAACGAACCCATCTGCGCCATCAGTACGATTAGTGCTGTTTGCCGGAGTAGGGCGGATTTACCTGCCATATTCGGACCGGTGAGGATGATGATCTGCTGACCGTTGTTGTCGAGCAGCACGTCGTTGGCTATATACTCTTCGCCCAGCGGCAGGCTCTTCTCAATCACGGGGTGACGACCTCGGCGGATGTCGATGATGAGGCTGTCGTTGATGTCCGGGCAGATATACTTGTTCTCGGCTGCCGTGGCAGCAAAACTGAGCAGGCAGTCGAGCTGTGCGGCTACGTGGGCATCGGTCTGCATCATCGGTACGTACTCAACGAGCGACAACATCAGTTCTTGGTACAGGCGCGTTTCGATGATGGCTATCCGGTCATCGGCAGCGGTAATCTTGTCCTCCAAGTCTTTCAGTTCTTGGGTTACGTACCGCTCGGCATTGGCGAGTGTCTGCTTGCGAGTCCATTGCTCGGGCACGTTGTCCTTGTAGGTGTTACGCACCTCAAGGTAGTAACCGAACACATTGTTGAATCCGACTTTCAGACTACTGATGCCGGTGCGTTCAATCTCTTGCCGGCAGATACGTTCGATTGCCTCGCGGCTATGATCGCGCAGATCGCGCAGCTCGTCAAGTTCGTCATCTACGCCTGAGGCAATGGTGTTGGGTTTGTTCTGCGCCAAAGGCGGGTCGGGAACGATCTGTCGCAGGATTCGTTCGCGCATCTCGGTGCACAGACTGATGTTCTCGCCGAGGTTGTTCAGATAACTATTGTCCTCCGCCTGTTCGCAAATCTGCTTGATGGGCTGCAAGGCGCCGAGCGCATTGCCGAGTTGCACCATCTCCCGCGGACCTATTCTGCCCGTGGAGATCTTGCTCACCGTACGCTCCATGTCTTGTAACTGGCTCAGGCTCTCGCGAATCTGCTCGCGCTGATCCGGATGGCGGAAGAAGTATTCGACAACCGACTGCCTGTTGCGGATCGGGCGCACCTCTTTGAGCGGGAACGTCATCCAGCGGTAGAGCATTCGTCCTCCCATCGGGGTAACGGTCTTGTCGAGTATATCATAGAGCGTCTTGCTGTCGTCACTCTGACGGTGGAGAAGTTCGAGGTTGCGGATCGTGAACCGGTCGAGCCACACGTACTTGTCGGTTTCCAGACGGCTGAGCGGATGAATATGTTTGGTTTGCAGGTGCTGGGTTATATCCAAGTAGTGCAGTATTCCTGCTGCGGCTACTATACCGTCGGGCACACCGCTTACGCCGAAGCCTTTGAGGTTTGTTGTCTCAAACTGCTTGCGTAGCCGCTCTTCGGCAGTGGTGGGATTGAGCATCCAGTCCTCAAGTTCGAAGGTAAAGAACTTCGACGAGAACAGCCGCTCAAACTCTTGACGTTTGCCACGCATGAACAGCACCTCTTTCGGAGCGAACTTTGTGAGCAGCGTGCCTATATAGTCCGACGTGCCTTGTGCCACAAGGTACTCGCCGGTGGAGAGATCGAGTAGAGAGATGCCGATACTTGTCTTGGCAAAATTCAGACAGCATAGCCAGTTGTTCTCTTTCTGACCAAAACTGGCGTCGTTGTAACTTGCACCCGGAGTGACGAGCTCGGTTACGCCGCGTTGCACCAGACCTTTGGCGAGCTTGGGATCTTCCAGCTGGTCGCAGATTGCCACGCGCATACCCGCCCGAACGAGTTTCGGCAGGTAGGTATCCAAGGCATGAAACGGAAATCCCGCCATGGCGGTGCTATCCGCTGAACTGCCGCCGTTGTTGCGCTTGGTGAGGGTGATGTTCAGTATCTTTGCTGCACGAATGGCATCCTCGGCGTAGGTCTCATAGAAGTCACCGCAACGAAACAGCAGCAGCGCATCAGGGTACTGCTCCTTGATGTTGCGAAACTGCCGCATCATCGGTGTCAATTGCTCATTTGCCATTTTCTATATGTATTATTTTGAATAAGGAGTAAAGACCGTTTCACTGAAAGAGAGTAAAGACGTGTTACACAAGTCGAGTACACTTAAGTCTTTATTCCTTACTCCTGACTCCATAATATCTAATAAAAGTCTATTGCCAATTTGATGTTATATCTTCTGCCGGTCAGGTAGTTCGGGCTCGCCCACTGGTAGCCCTCGGCGTCACTCACCCAGAAGTACGAGTTGACGTTCCGCCAGTCCACAAGGTTGAATACCTCAAAGCCTATCGTCCACTGCTTGACGTGCTTCGATTTTTTCATGTACTTGTAGTTATGCGCATTGCTCACGTGCGTCAGACCGAGGTCTATACGGCGGTAGTCAGGCATTCGTCCTTGTCCGCGCAGGGTTATGCTTCGCGGTGCGCCGAATGGCAGTCCTTCCGCCCACACGAAGCGCAGATGTGCGTGCAACTGCGGCAGTTGCGGCAAGTAGTCTTGAAAGAACATGGCAAACTGATACCGCTGCTCTTGCGGCGCATGCAGCCAGCCGAGTTCGGGGTGGGTGAGCAGTTGTTCGCGCGAGCGCATCGTCGAGAAACTGATCCAGCTGTCAGCACCTGGCACGAGTTCGCCGTAAAGTTTGAGATCCAAACCGATTGTGTAGCCGCGCACATCGTTCTGACCGGAGTAGCGTACGCGCACGTTATCCACCGTGTAGCTTACGCCCCGATCCATATATTTGGCGTAGGCTTCCGCCGTCAGTTTGAACGGGCGACCCATAGCGCGGAAGTAATAATCCGTGCCGAACACGAGTTGCGTAGTGCGGGCGGCTTTTAGTTTGTCGTTGAGTTTGATGCGCGTGATGCCAAACTCGTCGGTCACAGTGTCGCGCATCTCTTTGTAGAACGGTGCTTGGTAGTACAGACCTGTGGCGATACGGAAACTGATGTCACGTTTCCAACCCGGCATGATCACTACTGAAGCACGCGGCGAGACGAGCACCTCGTTGTTGAACGACCACCAGTGCAGACGTGCGCCGCCTGTGAGGATCACCTTGGCTTGATCGGTGTGCCAAGTGTAGGAGTCTTGGATGAACGCCTGCACACGTCCGCTCAACAGGTGGGCATCGGAGCGCATCGCGTAATAGAGCTCCATTGTCTGATCGGTGTGCGGCAAAGAGTAACCTGCACTGTCGCGCCATTCCCATTCGTTGATATGGTCGGTGATTGATTCGATCTGTCCGCTCAGTCCCCACTTGAGGCTGTTGGCATCGTGTTTCCACTCGCCGGTGTGTTGCAGTGTGGCAACGCCGGCGGTCAGGGTGTTGCGCGCGTGCTCGTGATATGTACCTTTGCCAAGAACAGTAGATGTTTCGGTTGTCTCGGATGATATGACTTGGCTGTTGTCGCCGTGCGAGACCTCCGAGCCGTCCATCGGGTGGTCGCTCAGGATATACTCGCCCTGTATGTCGTAGGTCTCGCGTTCGTTGGTGTAGAATCCGCTCAGGTCAAAGCCTATGCTCACCTCAGGCGAAACGTGCCCGTGAGCACTGAGTGCTCCAAACGCCGTTTGGAAGAGGTCTTGTTCTTGTCCCTCGTAGTAGATCGTCAGGTTGCGTGCCGTCTGCATCGTACCGAACGACGATGACATTGAGTCCGGTGTAAAACCGTAGGAGTTCAGGCTGTAGTTCGCCATAAATGCTATCGTCCAATCATTCTGACTTCTGATTTCTGACTTCTGATTTCTGACCCTCCACGTCATGTAGGTTTGGTAGTCGAGGAAGTGCGGACGGTAGTTACCTTTTGTTTGCAGCGAACCGAGCATGTATTGCGAACTCTTGTATCGTACACCGTGTAGTTGGGTGAACGAACTGTCACCTGCACCGACATAGATGCTGCCGCCATGGAAACCGGCAGTCAGTGATGCCTCGAATGCCTGCGGACGTTTGTAGGTGATGTCAAGTACCGACGACATCTTATCGCCGTAACGCGAATCAAATCCTCCGGCGGAGAACTGCACGTTATCAACCATTTCGGGGTTGACGAAACTCAGTCCCTCTTGTTGTCCGGCACGAACGAGCAACGGACGATGCACCTCAATGCCGTTGACATATACGGCATTCTCGTCAAAACTGCCGCCACGCACGTTGTACTGGCTGCTCATTTCGTTGGTCTGGCTCACACCGGCGAAGGTGATAAGCAGACTCTCTATACTGCTGCCGCTCACGTCGGGTATCACGCGCCGTGTCGAGACATCCACACGATCCATCATATCTTGCTGGCGCTGTATGCCCTTGACCTCCACCTCGGCGAGCTGTTCGCCTGACTCGCGCAACTCGATGTTGATGTTCAGCACATCGCGGTTTGGCAATAGTCGCATCTCAACCGTCTCGTAACCTATCATCGAATACACTATCGTCACCGAATCCAGCTCTCCGCTTTCGACTTTCGATTTTTGACTTTCGACTATAAGTTCGTAATAGCCGTTCTTGTTCGTTGAAGTGCCGACTGCCGTCGTGGCTACACTCTCTTTCCAGAACACGTTGCAGGCTTCGATGCCGCGGTTCTGCTCGTCAAGCACATAGCCATAGAAGCGCACACGACCGGCGTGCACACTTGCTATCGTAAGCAACAGAAAGACTATGGTTAAAATACGTCTATACATCACAAATCCGCGCCTTATGCATTCGGCGCCACAAATTGCCGTGCAAAGATACTAAAAAATTCTGACATTTGCAAGTGAATACGATATTTTTTGCACAAACGATAAAGAAAAGTAATTTTTGCTTGCAAATATCATTTTTTTTTTGTAACTTTGTAGGCTGAATTGTGTAATCCAATTCGTACGAATTGAAATCCAACAAAATGAACGAGTTAGCCGACATCTCCAATCCTGTGTATCACATCCCTGCCATGCTGGGCGAGGTGTTGGACGGTTTGCGCATTGATGAAAGCAAACCGCAGGTGTTTGTCGATGCCACGTTCGGCGGTGGCGGACACAGTCGGGGTATTGTGGAGCGAATGGGCAAACAGTCGCGGCTGTTCGGTATAGATCAGGATTTGGACGCCTACGCTAACCGGATTGATGATGAGCGGTTTACGTTCGTGAGGAGCAACTTCCGCTATGTGGCGAACTTCATGGATTACTACGGAGTCAGTCAAGTGGATGGTATCTTGGCAGATCTTGGGGTGAGTTTTCATCACTTCGATGCAGCCGAACGTGGATTCTCGTTTCGTTATGATGCGCCGCTCGATATGCGCATGAACGCCAAACAACGGCTCTCGGCGGCAGATATTGTCAATAGCTATACGGAAGAAGAGTTGGCGCGTGTGCTGTACTTGTACGGCGAATTTAATAACTCGCGTGCCATTGCCGCGCAGATCATCCGCAAGCGTGCACAAGGAGCAATACTGACCACCCAGCAGCTGCAAGACTGTGTGCGGCTCAAAGACAAACAGGACTACGCACGCCTCTTCCAAGCCTTGCGCATCGAGGTGAATGACGAACTGGGTGCACTGCGCGAACTGTTGCAAGCGTCGGTAGAACTGCTTGCACCGGCGGGACGGCTGGTGATCCTGACTTATCACTCGCTCGAGGACCGTATAGTAAAGAACTTTATGCGCTCGGGAAATACCGAAGGAGCGATAGAAAAAGACTTTTACGGCAATCCGCTCACTCCTTTCCGCGTCATTGAGAAAGGTCGCACGGCGAGTGTCGAAGAGGTCGCTCGCAACCCTCGTGCACGTAGCGCCAAACTCCGCGTAGCAGAGAAAATCGCCAATGAGAAAAATGAAAAAATGAGAAAATGATTAAATGAGCAAATGATTTTATGGATAAGCGACTGAGTTTACTGCAAAAGATCCTGAACGGAGATATCTTCCGTAACGAGAAAGTAGCACAGCAATACCCGTTGATGGTGCTTATTGGCGTGTTTATCTTCGTGAGCATACTGATGGGGTTTGTGTCCGAGTGGCAATATGTGCGTATCGGTGCGCTCAAGAAAGAACTCCACGATGCCCGCAACGAAGAGCTAACCATCAGTTCGGAACTTGTTAATAGTACGCGTCAATCGACTATTGCCCGTTCGCTTAAAGAGAACGGCAGCACACTCCGTGAAGCCAACACACCTGTAATTGTCATCAAATGACAAATAAATGAATAAATGGTAAATGATTAAATGATAAAATGACCTGATGGATTCCCGCCAAAATGCCATATTCCGTTTCGCACTTGTGTTCTTGCTTATAGCCGCAGGTTTTGTGGCTGTGCTCATATATATCATCCGCATCCAGTGGTTCGAGCGTGACAAGTGGATGCAGATGGTTGACACGCAGAAACCCAATGCCACGATCATTGCTCCGCAACGCGGCAACATCCTCGACTGCGACGGACGATTGCTTGCCAGCAGTATTCCCGGCTACTATGTGTATATGGACACCCGTGTGCCTGCGTTGCACCAAGGCGGAGACACGCTGTTTTATCGCTATGTGGATAGCATAGCCACAGGTCTTGCTCGTATTCTGCCGGAGAAGTCAGCTGCAGAGTACAAGAAAATGATGGTTAAGTCTTTCCACAAATCCAATGGCAAGACAGCTTCGGGACAGCAACGCGAGAACGGCAGTTATCTGAAACTTTGTCCGCATCGCGTGTCATATATCCAGAAGCGCGAGATAGAAAAACTGCCGCTCTTCCGACGTGGTTACTATAAGTCCGGCTTACGCTTTGAAGGCGCACCGCAACGCAAGAAACCTTTCGGTTCGCTCGCTTCGCGTACACTTGGTACGATCCTGAGTAACGGCAAAGGTAACGCAGGTTTGGAAAAAACTTTCGATGACTACTTGCACGGCATTGACGGTCTTGCTCTGCGCGAACGAATGGGCGGCAAGTGGGAAGACGTATCTGTTCGCGAAGCAGTCAACGGCTATGACCTTGTCACCACACTTGACGCCAACCTGCTTGATATAACCGAGACCGCTCTGCGTGGTTGTCTCGAGCGCACACAAGCAGAGTGGGGTTGCTGTATTCTGATGGAGTCCAACACCGGCAAGATCCGTGCCATCAGTAACCTCGACCGTAACATTGACGGCTCGTACAGCGAGAAAGCCAACCACGCCGTGACACGTGTTGAACCCGGATCAACATTCAAGACCATAGCCATGATGGCGGCTCTGGATGACGGGAAGGTGAACTTGACTGACACCTTTGAGGTATATAGCAAAGGCTGGACGTATCTGAATGCGCGTCACACTGATGCTCACCCGAAAGATACCGTTTATACCCTACGCAGTGCGCTCGCGGTATCGTCGAACATTGCCTTTGCAAAGATGATTCTCAGTAGTTACGACAAGAATGCCTCGAAGTTCGTGGATAAACTCCAGAACATGGGCATCCGCGATAGTGTGTATAGCGAGATTCCCGGTGCGCAAAAACCGCGCATTGATGTGCCGAAAGATGCAGTAACTCTCTCGCGAATGGCGTACGGCTATTCGGTTGAGTTGACACCGATGCAGATCCTTACGTTCTACAATGGTATAGCCAACGACGGCAAGATGATCCGTCCCTACCTCGTGGAGCGCGTCATGGATGACGATGAGGTTGTTCGCGAATTTGGCACCGAAACCCTCAAAGGAAGCATGTGTCGCCGCAGTACACTTGAAGAGATGAAACTTGCTTTGCATGACGTCGTTTGGGATAACCACCTCGGTACGGCTTCTGTGCGCACATGGGCAGGTAGGGTGGTTGACTACAAGGCGCAGTCGAAACGCGTGCATATAGCCGGTAAGACCGGTACGGCGCAGCTCTTCCGCAACGGACGCTATCAGTCGCGCGAACACAGAATGACTTTCGTAGGCTACTTCCCCGAGGAAAAACCGCAATATACCTGTATCTGCATGGTTGAACACCCGACAACCTACGGCTACGATGCCGGTTATGATTGCGGTAGTGTTGTCCGCCAGATTGCCGAAAAGACCATCGTTTATGCAGGTCATTACATCATCAAAGGCGACAGCCTTGTTTACGAAAAAAACAGATAACAGCCATCAGCCAATTTTGGCTGATAAAATACACCCATTTCAATGAGAAAATTATCCGAATTACTCCAAGCCATCGAGCCGCTCCAAGTTATTGGTTCCACAGACATTGACGTTCACGCCATTCAGTTTGACTCACGCAAGGTTGAGAAAGGTGATCTCTTCGTTGCCCAAGCCGGCACTGCAGTTGACGGTCACACTTTTATTCCGTCGTGCATAGATCGAGGCACTTCCGTTATAATCCTAGACAATAGTCAGTATCTCGTCGGACTCAAAGAGGACGTAACTTATGTGCTGGTCAAGAACTCCGAGGAAGCTCTCGGTCGTCTGGCGCATCAGTGGTTCGGTCGTCCGAGTGAGAAGTTGACGCTCGTTGGCGTTACCGGTACAAACGGCAAGACAACTATCGCCACGCTCCTGTATGAAATGGTGCGCGCACTTGGTCATAAAGCCGGATTGATCTCCACGGTGGTTTATTATGTGGATGGCGAGGCATTCCCCTCGACGCACACCACGCCTGATGCACTCGCACTCAATGCTCTGTTGGCGAAGATGGTTGAGGCGGGTTGTGACTACGCCTTTATGGAAGTCAGCAGCCACAGCATAGCCCAGGAGCGCATTGCGGGATTGCAGTTTGCCGGAGCGATGTTCACCAACCTCACGCGCGATCATATTGACTACCATAAGACCTTCGATAACTACCGTGACACCAAGAAACGGCTTTTTGACGGATTGCGAAAAGAGGCGTTTGCCGTCACTAATGCCGACGATAAGAACGGTCTCGTTATGACGCAGAACACCCGCGCCAAGGTCTTCACCTATTCCGTGCAGACCATGGCGGATCATCGCGGCAAGATTCTCGAGGAGGGCTTCGACGGAATGCTTCTGTCAATTGACAATCAAGAAGTCTTTGTGCCTCTCGTAGGTCGGTTCAATGTCAGCAATCTGCTGTGTATCTATAGTGCTGCACTATGCTTGGGCTTCGATAAAATGGAAGTGTTACGCATCCTTAGCGCCCTCAAGCCGGTTAATGGCCGCTTTGAAACGATCCATTCGCCCAAAGGCTGGACGGCAATCATCGACTACGCCCACACTCCGGATGCCGTGGAGAATGTCATCAGCACCATCAACGAGATATTGAATAGTCAAAAGTCGAAAGTCACGGGGTCCCCACAAGCCCGCGCAGTGGGGTGTTTCGAAAGTCAAAAGCCGAAATTGATAACTGTTGTAGGTTGTGGCGGTAACCGCGACAAAGGCAAACGTCCGATGATGGCGCAGATTGCCAAACGTGGTAGCGGGCAACTTATCCTTACCAGCGACAATCCCCGTGAGGAAGAGCCTCGCGATATCCTTAATGACATGATAGCCGGGCTGACAGAGGACGAACTGAAAGCCACTCTGGTGATTGAAGACCGTGCAGCTGCCATCCAGACAGCCTGCACCCTCGCCCAACGCGGTGATATCATCCTCGTTGCCGGCAAAGGACACGAAGATTACCAAATCATAAAAGGTGTCAAGCATCACTTCGATGACCACGAGCAAGTGCGCAAATATATCTAAACCAACAATGTATATGAAACGAATCCTTACTTTGGCACTCGTAGCGGTGGCAGTTATCGCCAGTGCAACAAGCACAGTAAACGCAGCACAAAACTCTGCAAGCGCAACATCAAACTCTACAGACATGACGACTTTGGTAGCATATTTTTCGGCAACGGGTACGACGCGCACGGCGGCACAGAAACTTGCCAAGCAGCATAATGCCGTGCTGTGGGAGATAGAAGCGGCTGAACCTTACACAGCAGCTGACCTCGACTGGCGAAACGAGCAGTCACGCTCCACGCTGGAGATGAAAGACCCGAACGAACGACCGATGATCAAGCAGTGCACGAACATTATGCCGTACGATACGATCTATGTCGGGTTCCCGATCTGGTGGGGAATATGTCCGCGCATTATCAACTCGTGGATAGACAACAACCTCGAACAGTTGCAGTCGAAGACTCTCATTCCCTTTGCCACCAGTGGCAGCAGTGGTATAGAGGAAGCCGAAGCGTATCTCAAGAAGACCTATCCGACACTGACTTGGCAGAAAGGTCTGTTACTCAATAAACGATAAGAAAAACCGGAAGAAAAGCCGTTAACGGTTTCTCCACCAAGTGAGTTGTCGCTTGGCGTAGTGGCGTGTGTTGGTTTGGATCTGTGTGATGGCTTCGTCCAACGGTATTTGTCCTAACAGGTAGGGTAGGAGTTCCTGGTAACCAACTGTGCGCAGACTGTTCGGAAGGCGGGCAAAAGCGTCATCGTACGAGAGCGAGCGGTAGTTGTCGCCAATAGTCATCCGGAACGCGCGATCCGCCTCATCAATCAGTCCTTGCTTTACCATATTATATACGCGCGCGTTAATGCGCGCGTATAGTTCCTCACGTGGGCGGGTAATCAGTTGCCGCTCGACTACAAATGGTCTGACATCTGATTTCTGATTTCTGACATCTGACTTTTTCCGCAACGCGGAGTACGTTCCTCCTGTGGTGCGGCAGAGTTCGAGGCAGTGCATCAGTCGTTGGGGATTACGCTGATCAACAACTGCCCAGTATTCGGGGTCAGCCTCTTGTACGGCTTGCTGCAGGGCTGCCAAGCCTTGTTCGGTGTATAGTTGTTGTACCTCTTGGCGGATGGATGCCGGAACTTCGGGTATATCGTCTAGTCCCTTGCAGACCGCTTCGATATATAACATGCTCCCGCCCGAGAGGATGGCTATTGGCTTTTGGCTGTTGGCTATTGGCTGTTGGCTGTTGGCATTATCACGCTCGGCGATGAGTTGGCGGATGACGGTCATTGCGTCGCGCTCGAATGTTCCGGCGTTGTACGATTCATGGAGTGAGTGCGTGCCGACGAAGTAATGCTTGGCGCGATTGAGTTCGTCGGGAGTAGGTGCAGCCGTGCCAATGGGCATATCGCGGTATATCTGCCGTGAGTCGGCATTAAGGATAGGAATGCCCCACTGCTCTGCCAGACGGAGTGCATACTCCGTCTTACCGGCTGCCGTCGGTCCGCAGATGACAAGTAGTTTGTGCATGTTAGAACATTGTGCCATCCTCGAAGGAGAGGTCTTGGAATCCTTCGGCATCAATGTCACCGGCATCATAACCCGAGCCGTAGAAATCCTCATCAAGGTCGAGGTCGCCCTTGCCGTCCTTGCCGAGGATTGCGTCAAGGTTCTCTTCGCTCTCAAGTTGCTTGGGCGCTTTGCCGATGCACTCGACGCACTCCACGCCTGTCATGTGACCGGGTTTGATCTCCTTGAGGTTACCGAAGAAGCAACGCTCGAACATCGGGTCGAAGATGTAGATGAGCCGTTGTCCCTGATCGGTCAGCAGGTTGCTCAGGCGGGTCTGATCCATAACCATGTTGTCGTACTCCATATTGGAGCCCATCTCAACGAGGGTCACTTCCTGCTCTTTCTCCCAGCGGTCGTTGCACATAAAGAACGAGGTCATCTGGTCATCGGGGTACTCAACCGACTCGAGGATGGCTTTGTGCAGTTCAAGAAACGTGGCTTCACTGTCTGCTTCAAAAACGCGACGGAAACGATTCACTTCGTCGCACGAAAATGCTATACGATATATCATACAAATTAGTAAAAAGTTCAAAATATTTGTCATAAAAACCACAAAAAAAGTGCCAAGAGCATAAAAAAGTAACATTTTTACATAAAAAATCGCGTGATAGTTGCATATATCATTTTTTTTTTGTATATTTGCATGCAATTTGTAATTTGCGTTAGTGCGCGATTACACCCGACCTGGTTATATGTGCCCTGATAGGGTGCAATAATTATAAAAAAGAATAGCATTAGAAACAGCTTATGGATCTTTTTGACAAATGTAACTTTGATCTGTTGAACAAAGTTCGCGATTTGGGTATTTACCCGTATTTCCACTGTCTTGAGTCACGTCAAGCGCCGGTGGTTACCATGGAAGGCAAGCGGATGATTATGTTGGGAAGCAATAACTACCTTGGTTTTACCGAAGACCCGGTGGTAGTGGAAGCCGGAATTAAAGCGTTGGAGAAGTACGGCACGGGATGTTCGGGCAGTCGTTTCTTGAACGGCACGCTGGATCTTCACCTGCAGTTGGAGAAGGAACTTGCTGAGTTTACCGGTTATGAAGAGGCGATGACCTGTTCCACAGGATTCCAGACGAATCTGGCTATCATCTCAGCCATTTGCGGCAAATCGGATTATATCCTCAACGACCGTGAAAACCACGCATCTATCTATGACGCTTGCCGTCTGACGTATTCCACTGTACTCCGTTACAAACATTCTGACATGTACGATCTGGAGCAGAAACTCCAGACTATCCCCGAGGATGCCGGCAAACTGATTGTCACCGACGGCGTGTTCTCCATGCGCGGTGATATATGCAAGCTTCCGGAGATATGCAAGTTGGCGGAGAAGTACGGCGCACGTGTGATGGTTGATGACGCTCATGGCTTCGGCGTATTGGGTGAAGGCGGTCGCGGAACAGCGGCACATTTCGGGCTGACGGACAAGGTGGATATAACCATGCTCACGTTCTCGAAGTCGCTCGCCTCTATCGGCGGCTGTATGCTGACTTCGCACAAGGTGGCTGATTACGTACGCCACGTGTCGCGTCCGTTTATCTTCTCGGCAAGTATTGCACCTTGCTCGGCAGCTACGGCTTTGGCAGCGTTGCATCGACTCATCGAGGACAATAAACGTCCCGAACGATTGAACAATATCGCTGCGTACTTCCGCAAGCAACTCATCGCCAACGGCGTGAAGATCATCGAAGCACCGACGCCTATCGTACCGATCTTCACCTACAACACGCTGGATACTTTGTACTTCGGCAAGGCGATGTTCGATGCCGGTGTATATGTCAATCCGGTGATTGCTCCGGCGTGCGTCGAGGGCGAGTGCCTGTTGCGCACCACGCTGATGGCTACGCACACCGAGCCGCTCATCGACGAGGCAACGCAGATCATTGCCAAGATCCTCAAGAAGGGCGTAAAGATATAACCTTCAAATTTTACGATTTTGAACAAAACGTTATTGATAACAGGCGGTAGTTCAGGCATAGGCTTGGCTACCGCTATGCTTTTTGTTGATAAAGGCTGGCGCGTGTTCGAATTGAGTCGTCACGGCAAGTCGCACGACGGGATTGAGCATGTCGATTGTGATGTCACCAAGCCGGAGTCCGTGCAAGCGGCTGTGACTGAGGTGCTCCGGCAGACGGAAACGATTGATGTGCTGATCTCGAATGCCGGTTATGGCATATCCGGTGCGATTGAGTTCACGGCTTTGGAGGATGCCAAGCGTCAGATGGATGTGAACTTCTTCGGTGCACTGAACAGCACCCAGGCTGTGCTGCCCGTGATGCGTAAGCAGCAACGAGGCAGGATCATCTACACCTCATCGGTGGCAGCCGTGTTGCCTGTGCCGTATCAGGCGTTCTATTCGGCATCGAAGGCAGCCATCAATGCCATGGCTCTCGCGCTCGCGAATGAGGTGCGCGCGTTCCATATATATGTAGGCTGTCTGATGCCGGGCGATGTGGCTACGGGATTCACGGCAGCACGTGACAAGTCAGAACAGGGTGCTGAGGTCTATCAGAACGTCAACAAAGCCGTGGCTGCCATGGAGAAAGACGAGCAGAACGGAATGAAACCCGTGCAGATGGCAAAGATCTTCTACCGGATGGCTACGCGTCCTAACCCTGCGCCGTTCTATGTCGGCGGAGGAGTTTATAAAGTGTTCTGTTTCCTGAATCGTATCCTGCCCACGCGGTTTGTCAACTGGCTAGAAGGGGTGATGTACTAACCTTCTCACACAACGCAATAACAAATATTGGCGAGGCTTTTGCCCCGCCAATATTTTTCTTTCGTCTTTCGACTATCAACTATCAACTCTTATAGTTACGTGTCTTGCGCTCGGTGAACTCGTAGTCAAGCGGCTCCTTGATGAGTTCGGGTTTGCTGTCCTCGCCGGTGTATTTCCAGCAAGCTACGTACGAGAACTTGTCATCCTGACGGAGAGCCTCACCTTCCTCGGTCTGGAACTCTTCGCGGAAATGACCGCCGCAAGACTCTTCGCGGTTGAGTGCGTCGAGTGCCATGAGTCGTCCGATCTCGATGAAGTCAGCCAGACGGAGAGCTTTCTCGAGTTCGTTGTTCAGGCTGTCAGCCTTGCCCGGGATATAGACGTTCGTCCAGAAGTCTTTCTTGATCTCGTCAATCTTCTTGATGGCGGTCTTCAGGCTTTCAGCTGTACGACCCATTCCTACGAAGTCCCACATCACGAGTCCGAGGCGTTTGTGGATGGTGTCAACCGACTCCTTGCCTTGGATAGACATGAGTTTCTGGATCTTTGCCTCAACGGCTTTCTCAGCCTGCTCGAACTCAGGACGGTCTGTGCTCATGCGCGGTACGCCGATCTGGTCAGCCAGATAGTTCTGGATGGTGTACGGGAGAACGAAGTAACCGTCAGCCAAACCTTGCATCAATGCCGATGCACCGAGGCGGTTAGCACCGTGGTCGGAGAAGTTAGCCTCGCCGATGCAGAACAGACCCTTGACAGAGGTTTGCAGTTCGTAGTCAACCCAGATACCGCCCATGGTGTAGTGGATAGCCGGGAAGATCATCATCGGGTTCTCGTACGGGTTCTCGTCAACGATCTTCTCGTACATCTGGAACAGGTTGCCGTACTTCTGTGCTACGACGTCCTTGCCCAGACGCTTGATGGCGTCAGAGAAGTCGAGGAACACAGCCAGACCGGTATTGTTCACGCCGAAGCCAGCATCGCAGCGCTCCTTGGCGGCACGCGAAGCCACGTCACGCGGAACGAGGTTACCGAAAGCCGGATAACGACGCTCCAAGTAGTAGTCACGGTCTTCTTCGGGGATATCGCGACCCTTGATCTGACCAGCTTGGAGTTTCTTGGCATCTTCGAGTTTCTTCGGAACCCAGATACGTCCGTCGTTACGCAGCGACTCGGACATAAGTGTCAACTTACTCTGGAAGTCACCGTGCTTGGGGATACAGGTCGGGTGGATCTGTGCGTAGCAGGGGTTAGCGAAATATGCGCCGTGACGGTACATCTGCATAGCAGCCGAACCGTTGGATGCCATTGCGTTGGTGGAGAGGAAGAACGTGTTGCCGTAACCGCCCGAACCAACAACTACTGCATGAGCGAAGAAACGCTCAATGCGGCCGGTAACGAGGTTACGAGCGATGATACCGCGAGCACGGGGTTCACCGTTCTCGTCCTTGATCATCACGATGTCAAGCATCTCGTAGCGGGTGAACATCTTCACCTTGCCTTTGCCAATTTGGCGGCTGAGGGCGCTGTAAGCGCCGAGCAGCAACTGCTGACCGGTCTGACCCTTGGCGTAGAAGGTACGTGATACTTGTGCGCCGCCGAACGAACGGTTGTCAAGCAATCCGCCGTACTCACGTGCGAAAGGTACGCCTTGTGCCACGCACTGGTCGATGATGTTGTTGCTGACCTCTGCCAGACGATAAACGTTCGCCTCACGGGCACGATAGTCACCACCCTTGATGGTGTCGTAATAGAGACGATAAACCGAGTCGCCGTCATTCTGGTAGTTCTTGGCAGCGTTGATACCGCCCTGTGCAGCGATGGAGTGCGCACGGCGCGGGCTGTCCTGAATACAGAAGTTCAGTACGTTGAAGCCCATCTCTGCAAGCGATGCGGCAGCCGATGCGCCAGCCAAACCCGTACCGATAACGATTACGTCGAGTTTGCGCTTGTTGGCAGGGTTAACGAGTTTCTGGTGGTCTTTGTAGTTCGTCCACTTCTTCTCCAGCGGTCCTTCGGGAATCTTAGCCATCTTCGGGGTGATGATCTTTGCTTCGGCTTTGGGAGTCTCAACTACTTTGGTGGCTTCCTTAACAGCCTCTTTAGCTACCTCGGCAGCTTTCTCGACAGCTACTTCAGCGACTTCTTTCGCAGCAGTTGCAGCTTTGGCTGCTACTTTCTTTGCAGCATCCAATATTTCTTCTTTCTTTGCCATATTCGTGTGTTATTTAAGTCGTGAAACATTAAGCGCACATCTGACCGATGTTCACGCCGAGGAAGTATAGAACAACAATCATGAACAGACCAACGGCGATGGTTGCGAATACGCAGCCGATCACTTTGATGCGTTTGAGCCAGATCAGGTTGCTCCAGCCCAGCGTCTGCAAGGCTGACCAGATTCCGTGGTTGAGGTGGAACCAGAGAGCTACGAGCCAAACGATGTACAGCAGGCAATAGATGATACCCGCCCAGCCGTTTGTGAACAGATCCTTAACGATAGTGCTGCCGTCTTGCGGGTCGAACATCGAGGTGTGAACACCCGTCAGCTCGGCGAACTGCATCTTGAACCAGAAGTTGTACAGGTGCAAGCAGAGGAAACCGATAACAATGATACCCAGAACGAGCATGTTCTTCGACTCCCAATCCACACCTTCCTGACGTGCCTCGATGGCGTAACGGTCGTTACCGCGTGCGCGATAGTTGAGGATAGTGAGGTAGATTGCGTAGCAGAAATGCACCAGTACACCTAATGCCAAGACCAACGTGCCGGCTACGGCGTACCAGTTCGCACCAAGCATGGCGCAAATCCAGTTGTAACCCTGTGTGCCGAACAGATCGTCAATGACCAGACAAAGGTTCATCGAGCCGTGGAACAGCAGGAACAGAACTAAGAACAGGCCGGAGATGCTCATAATGAACTTACGGCCGATGGAGGAATCTTTTAACCACATAATGTTTGATGTTTTATTTAGTATTATTTATTGCTTTCGGGTGCTTAACTGCATGGCTACACAATTAAACGCACAAAGATACGAAAAAAAAATGATATTTGCAAATGTAAGTCGATTTTTTTTGCAAAAAGAGTGAAAAATCTTTATTTTTTATTTTTGGTACGTGCGCAACGGGTAACAAAATAGTGACAAAACGTGAATATAAAGCAGGAGCAAATGACGAGTTATGCAGTCATAACAGCGGAAGAGGGTGCTGAGGCTGTGCGAGGCGTGATAAAGCGAATGCTTTCGCGGCGTTTCTTGGGATGCACGGGTGTGAGAAAGAGTTGGAAGACCTTGTGACCTTTATAGGTGGTGTGTCCGCGTTTGGTTTGCGGTCGGCAGATAACCCAGTAGCCACATTCTTCCGCCTCGCGGAGCGTGTTAAGACGACCTAACGGAGGTTGCTGAATGAGATCGGAGAGGAAGATGATTTCGATGCACATGTTAGAGCGGCGTTTGCGCCGATGGACGATTTCTGCCCCAAGTTTATTCCTGAGGATGAGGAAAAATTTGTATAGAATGGGATGAATATTGTTGTTCATTACGGTGCGTTTTTACGTATAAAATTCAAAATCACGGGATATATATACTATGTATATATATAGGTAGTGGTGGGATACGACGATGGACCGATAACGGATCGATGCCGGATCGACGATTGCATGAGCTCAGATGCAAAAGCGGGTACAAAGGTACGAAAAATTATTGAAAAATGCAAATTTTGTGATAGATTTTGTATAATTTTTGTGATTTCCGGAGTTTCCGGAGGTTCTGGAATAACTTGATAGCTGCGTTGATCCGGTGAGAAGGATAGCCGGATAGTATCCGGCACAAAGAACAAAACCAAATCAATCATATACAAATCGTCCATATATGGTCGATGCATCTTCAGCCGAGCTGATGTCCGAATCCCGTTCGGACGCAATGGACAAAGTGAAGCGGGATACTATCCTGCGGAAAGGAAGAAAAAGGAAAAAGAAACGCGAGCCTGACGACTATCACACTTAACAAAGAGGATTCGGATTGTATCCGAAACAATAGACATAGAGGAGAGGGATACCTAGGGGATGAAGGAAACCCGCATCCCATGCGGGACAACACTGATAGTTTACAAGGAAACAACAAAAGTTAACGCATCATTAATAGTTTTTCTTAGTTTTTATATCCTTTTGCCCCTCTAATATGTATAATTTTGCAATAGTTCATTGTGAAGTTTAGAACGCGACCATCACGGGATCATGTTCCAATGACCTTACTTTTAGAACAATTTGACACAACACGAGCGACTCACAGAGCCGCTCGCAGTTATATGAGATCAATTATTAATAGTTAAATCTCTTATTTCTTAGCCCTAAATTTGATAACTTGAGGTCATCGACTACCTTAATACTTCAAATTTACGCACGGAAAACTCACGCTGATACGTGAGCGTGCATAAACAGTACTTGAAGTTTTAATTACTTAGAAGTTGTCGAAGTTTCAAGTTATCAAGTTTTGGCTTATTACGCTTTATTTTGGCGCACACTGCGCCGATATGTCTTAGCTTGCATTGTTATCCGCAAGCGGGGATTAGTGGTGATGCGGGACTATTCAGCGGGGCTGAAGTCGTCTTTGCCGACGCCGCAGAGCGGGCAAACCCAATCCTCGGGGAGTTCTTCGAACGGAGTGCCGGCAGCTATGCCGTTGTCGGGATCGCCTACAGCGGGATCGTACTCGTACGCGCAAACATTACAAATGTACTTTTTCATTGTTGTTGGATTTTTATGGTTAGTATTTAGCAGTCAGCCATCAAATTTATGGTGCAAAGGTACGAAAAAAAAAGCGAATATGCAAACAATTTAGGAAAAAAATGAAATCTTTGCAACTTTTTGGGCAAATGGCTTGCATATTCGAAAAAAAAATAGTATATTTGTCGGCTTTTTTAGTCGAAAGTCGAAAACAGATTATAGGTCAATGATAAATGGTAGAAGGATAGTATTGCTGTTAGGGCTATTGGCAGCGGCGACGTTATGTCAGGCGACATCGAAAGGGATGTTGTTCTTCTACCGTATGGCGGAACGTGTTGACCGGTTCTTGTTGCAGAACGTGGATACCAGCTATATCGCTCTGCCGGAGAACAGTTGGCGGTTGGCGTATACCAACTCGATGGTAGGCATCAATTCGTACTACCGCACCACAGAGTTGAATTCCGGCAACAAGATCGCGCTTCTGTCACGCACCACGCCAAGCATTGAGGTGGGTTTTCATGCTGCGTACCGCGGTTTGGGATTCGGTTACAGTTGGGATGTGGTACATGCCTACGCGAGGAATCTGGATTTCTCGTTGGGCAGTAAGATGCTCGGTATAGAGTTTCAGCGACAGGTGAGTACGCACCTTTCGGGCGTTGTGATCAACCCAGACGATCCGAAGAACGTGCTTGCCTCAATGCCTAAGGATGCGGTGATGGTGACTAACACGAACCTCACGGCTTGGTACGCGTTGAACTCCGAGCATTACTCCCACAACGCAGCCATCAAGCAGACGTTTATCCAGAAGCGTAGTGCGGGTTCGCTGTTGTTGTCGCTGTCGTATCTGTCAACCGACATGGCACTACAAGACTCGTTCTCGTATAGCCATGTACCGGCTCATGCCATACTGATTGACAGCGTGAAACATATAGTGACCCACCAAGTTGCCGCCGGACTCGGATACGGCATCAACTATACCCCGAATAACGGCAAGGTGCTACTGCACGCCGCGGCAAACGTGCAACTCGTGTTCTACTCAATCAACCAACTCAGTCTGGAGATGGATTCGACTATTCGCGCCGCTCTTCCGGTTGACCCGCTGTACAACATCCAGCCCAAATTGCCCGTACATGTGACAGGAAATATCCGTGCGGCAGTCAGTTGGGAGATCAACCGCTGGGTACATCTGTCGCTGTGGGGCAAGGCAAGTAATATCCGTTTTCACTCCCGCGAAGGAGAACTGGCGGATATACGAATGCGTAACTGGAACTGGCAGGTACACCTGAATATTGGTGTGCGCTTGGGTGCAGGTTATGCGCGCCGACGCGAGGCGCTGAAGGATGATCCTGTTGTTCCGTTGCAGCCGATGCGCACTTCGAAGTTGCCGCAGTGGGTAACGGATTACTTCTATTCGCCGAGCTTGTGATGAAAAATTAATGAAAAATGCAAAAATTTTGGCAAAAGGTTTGCATATTCGAAAAAAAAATAGTATATTTGCAGGCTTTTTTGGGGTTATAGGTTCACAGATTGAACAGATTAAACAGATTGCAATGGACTTGATTTGTTCACGAATTAAGCGAATTAAACGAATGCGGTGGACTTAATTTGTTCACAGATTGAGCTGATTAAACAGATTACAAAGAAAAACACACAATCCAAAATCTAAATATATCAATAATGAAAAAAGTTCTATCAATGTTTGTTGTGCTCTTGATGAGCACGATGATGTGGGGAGCGACTTCGAGTGCACCGGAGAATGCTCCCGATGTGATGTTGCAGGCGTTCTACTGGGACAGTTATCCTAACGGTTCAGGTAGCGCGTACGGCAATACCGGTTGGAGCACGCTGCTCAACCAAGTCGATGAACTCGGCGAGTATTTTGACCTTGTATGGCTTCCGCCTGTAGCCGGAGGAGCCGGTACGGGTTACCACCCCAAGCAGTACAGCAATCTGAGCAGTGCGTGGGGTAGCGAGTCGCAACTGCGTGAGCTTATCACCAAGCTGAAAGCGAAAGGTACACGAACCGTAGCGGATATAGTGATTAACCACATAGAGGGTAGTACAAGTTGGTGCTCGTTTGCGACGATGGACTTCGGCACATATGGCAAGTTCTATCCTGAAGCATCGTGGATCTGCAAGACGGATGAGATGAACAAAAATGACAACGCAGGCAGTTGCAAAGGCTTGGCTACCGGTGCTGATGACGACGGTTACGGTGATGAAGCGAACTATTCAGAAGCGCGTGACTGGGATCATAAGAGTTCAAATGTTCAGGCGATGTTCCGCGCGTACCTTAAATGGTTAAAGAACGATGTGGGCTTTGACGGCTGGCGTTACGATTACGGCAAAGGTTTCCACCACAGCCATATCAACGACTACAACTCCGCAGCTGGAGCGTATATGGCGGTCGTAGAGTATTGGGACGGAAACTCGGACGTTATCCGTTCACGTCTGGAGGATGCCAACTGGAACGAAATGGCGTTTGACTTCGGCACGAAGTACGACGCACTGAACAACGGTATTTGCTCGTTCGACTACAGCAAGTGCAAAGGCGCTGGTCTGTTAGGTGCAGGACTGAGCAAACACGCGGTGACATTCGTTGATAACCATGATACTTTTACGCGCAACGATAGTGAGTTCGGTGGACAGAACAACTCGATGTCGAGCAACCTGAAAGACCGACTGCTGCAAGCCAATGCATATATCCTTTCGATGCCGGGTATCCCGTGCGTGTTCTATCCGCACTGGGTAACCTACAAGTCGGAGATCAAGGCGATGATCGAGGCACGTCACCTCGTGGGTGTTCACTCACAGAGCGAGGTGAAGGATGAGTCTGCCGAACAAGGCGGCTATCAGGCAACGATCGTCGGTAAGAACGGCTGGCTTATCCTGCAATTGGGCAACAAGGTCGGTGGCAGTTTTGACGGCTATACAAAGAAGGCTTCCGGTAATGGTTATGCTATCTGGGTTAAGACGAACACTCCGGTCGAACACACCTACACTGTAGCAGGCAACTCTGCTGATGTATTCGGAACGGCTTGGGCTTCTTCGTTCGAAGCGAATGACATGATTAAGCAAGACGATGGTAGTTATAAATGGGAGCAAAGCGATCTTGTGCTCAAAGCCGGGACAATTGAGTTAAAAGTATGCGAAGACCACGGTTGGGACGTATCTTATCCGGCGGAGAATTATCAGTTGAAAATTGACGCTGCCGGTACGTACACCATCACCATTACCTTCAATGCTGAAACCAAAGCTATCTCCGCTACAGCAACCAAGACTGCCGATGCAGATCCCGGGGATGAGCCGGGTGATGATCCCCAGCCGGTAGAGAAAGACTCCATCTTCCTGGTTAATGCCAAAGCTGGGGTGGCACCGCTGCCGGAACTACTTGGCCTGGCGTTGCTATGACAAAAGTAAACGAAAAGATCAACGGTTATGATGTGTACAAATATGTAGCCGACAAGGGTGCATATAAGAATTGTATCTTCAATAATGCAGGTGCAGACCAAACTGCTGACCTCGACTGGACTTCCGGTAAGTACTATTATATTGACAAATGGTATGCAAAAGAGGATATCCCTGCATCAGAAGATCCCGGCTCGGGCGATGATCCCCAGCCGGCAGAGAAAGACTCCATCTTCCTGGTTAACGCCAAGGCATGGGCTACTCCGACCGTACACCTCTGGGGTGGCACCGCAGCCGGAACTACATGGCCAGGTGTTGCTATGACAAAAGTAAACGAAAAGATCAACGGTTATGATGTGTACAAATATGTAGCCGATAAGGGTGCATATAAGAATTGTATCTTCAATAATGCA
>CAJOFU010000013.1 GCA_905233935.1 Paludibacteraceae bacterium | reverse complement strand
GATAGCCGAACCGATGCGCACCATCGTGCTGCCCTCGCTCAAGGCTATCGGATAATCATCAGACATACCCATTGACAACTGCGCGTTGTCAATGGAGCATAAGCGGCAGAGCCGGAGATACTGTTCATGCAAAGCGTGAAAACAACGACGTATCTCCGGTTCGTCGTCTGTGTTGGTAGCCATGCCCATGATGCCACGGATGCTAATGTTCGGATATTCGGTTAGCGGATTAGTGTTTAGGGGATTAGGGGTGAGGAGTTGATTGAACTCGTCGATACTCATGCCGCTCTTTGTTTCTTCTGCTGCGACGTGGAGCTCGAGCAGGATATCCTGAACGATACCCTGTTTGCCGGCTTCGGTATCGATGGCGCGGAGCAGGTGTTCGGAGTCAACCGACTGAATCAGATAGGGGCGCAAGCGGAGCAAGTCGCGGACTTTATTCGTCTGCAAATGCCCGATAAAGTGCCAGTGGATGTCTTTCGGCAGGGCAGCCTGCTTGAGTTTGAGTTCCTGCACGCGGCTCTCGCCGAAATCGCGACAACCGGCAGCATACGCCTCGGCTATCTGTTCTGCGCTGTGGTACTTGCTGACGGCAACCAGGGTGACATCAGCAGGCAGAGTGTTTCGTATTTCACGCCAATGATTCATAACTATTTACGGTTTGACGGATGGTGTCGTTATTAATGTTTGCTTGTATCAGAACAGCTCGCGGAACTCGGAAGGTGTGCAGCCTTTCGATTCGCGGAAGAGTCGGTTGAAGTGGCTCAGCGTATTGAATCCGCAAGCATAACCGATCTCCGAGACCGATTGCTTGGTGGTGACCAGCATGCGTGCGGCAATGCCCAAGCGGTAGTCGATAAGGTAGCGGTTGGGAGTTCGACCGGTTTTGTTGCGGAAGAACCGCGAGAACCCGTCCTCCGACATACACGCGAGGTTGGCAAGATCTTGCACAGATATGTCGTGCATGTAATGAGCAGTGATATATTCCTTGGCTTTGCTGATGCGTTTGTCCTCGTTGCTTTCCTCTGCGTTGATGAACGACGAGGATGAGAGTTCGCGTGCATGTTCGACGAGCGAGAGACGATATAGCAGGTTGAACAACCGGATGACCGATGCAAAACTGTCGATACTATTCGCGAGGTTGATGATATCCTCGCGGATGATCTGTATAGCCGGTTCGGGGAAAGCCAACCCGCGTTGTGCACGCTCAAGCATCCGTCGGATGGACGCAAAGGCGCGCTTGTCGATCAAAGATCCGTGGAAGGTGTCGGGGTCGATGTGGATGGTTATCTCATGAATCTCGTGTTGCGGGCATGTGCCTTGGTTCCAGACGTGCACGAGTTTGCTGCCTGTGATAAGCACAAGATCCAGATTTCCAATTGTTTCGCGGCTGTCACCGATGGTGCGAACCGCACCCGCTGCATTCTCCACGAAGTTCAACTCATACACCTCATGGCAGTGCGCCGGGTACTCAAAGTAGGTCTTGATCCGTTCACCCACGTAGAAGATATCAAGCGGCTCAAGACGGCTTATTTCATTGAATGATTCACTCATACGGATTGATTTGATTCACGCATTGTGATTGTTTTCCGGATGCAAAGATAAGGAAAATTATCGAAAATTGCAAGATTTTTTGCATTTGTTGTGTATTTTTATGACGAAAAAATGCATTTTTACAAGATACGCACAATTTTGGTCGGAAAAGTATTAGGAGTTTTCAGAAAAATGTTGTAATTTTGCATAGTTTTTTACAAACTATACTATGGCACACACCGAATACGGACATTTTGACGATGCAAATCGCGAATATGTCATCACAAATCCCAAAACTCCATTTCCTTGGATTAACTACCTCGGTAACGAGGATTTCTTCGGACTGATAAGCAATACAGCCGGAGGGTACAATTTCTACAAAGATGCTAAATTCCGCCGCATTACACGCTATCGTTACAATAGCGTGCCGATGGATTCTGCCGGTCGTTACTTCTATGTTAAGGACGGCGAGACTATCTGGAATCCCGGGTGGAAACCGTGCAAGACTGAGCTTGACAACTACGAGTGCCGTCACGGACTGAACTATACGCGCATCACGGGCGAGAAGAATAACGTGCGCGCGAGCGTGTTGTTCTTTGTGCCACTGGGCGTAAAAGCTGAGATTCAGCGGGTAACGATATCGAACCTTTCAAACGAAATCAAACACCTCAAACTATTCTCGTACGCCGAGTGGTGCTTGTGGAACGCTGCAACCGACGGCGAGAACTTCCAGCGCAACCTTTCGACCGGAGAGGTTGAGATTGAGAAGTCAGAAGTCAGAAGTCAGAAATCAGATTTTACGGCGATATATCATAAGACGGAATATAAAGAGCGTCGTGATCACTACGCCTACTATGCAGTGAACTGCGCAGTGAATGGCTATGACACCGACCGTGAGTCGTTTGTGGGGTTGTACAACGAACTGAGTGAACCGCAGGCTGTGCTTGACGGAAAAGCAACCGATAGCTTGGCACACGGCTGGAGCCCGATAGCAAGTCACTTTATCGAAGTGGAACTCAAAGCCGGAGAGAGCCGTGACTTTGTGTTCGTGCTCGGCTATGAGGAGAATAAGCAGGAGGAGAAGTTCGCCGCTAATCATGGCGAGTTGACTTCACTTGGTGATCTCGACCATCACATTATTAATAAGGCGCGCGCGCACGAGGTTATTGAGCGTTTTGCAACCGTTGAGTCGGTTGACAAAGCGTTTGCCGAACTCTGCGCACTGTGGGACGAGCTGCTGAGCAAGTATCACGTAGAGAGTAGCGATGAGCGTCTGAACAGGATGGTGAACATCTGGAATCAGTACCAGTGCATGATCACGTTCTGCATGAGCCGTTCGGCATCGTTCTTCGAGAGCGGTGTAGGGCGCGGAATGGGATTCCGTGATTCCAATCAGGACTTGGTAGGATTTGTGCATCAGATTCCTTCGCGTGCTCGTCAGCGTATCATAGATATAGCTTCGACCCAGTTCCCTGACGGCGGTTGCTACCATCAGTACCAGCCGCTCACCAAACGCGGCAACAACGACATAGGCGGCGGATTCAATGACGACCCGATGTGGTTGATCTTCGGCACGACGGCATATATCCGCGAGACGGGCGACTACAGCATCCTCGACGAGTTGGTTCCTTGGGACAATCAGCCGGGCAGCGAGGTGAGTCTGTTGGAGCACTTGAAGATCAGTTTCAATCACGTAGTAGAGAATCGTGGTCCTCACGGGCTGCCGCTGATAGGTCGGGCGGACTGGAACGACTGCTTGAACTTGAACTGTTTCTCGAACGATCCGAACGAATCGTTCCAGACCACAGGCAACAAGAACGAAGGCAGCAAGGCGGAGAGTTTGATGATTGCCGGTCTGTTTGTGTTCTGCGGAAGGCAATATGTTGAACTCTGCCAAGTACGCGGACTCGGCGACGAGGCGAAACGTGCACAAGGACATATAGATGCTATGTGCAAGGCTGTTGAGCAGTTTGGTTGGGACGGCGCATGGTATCTGCGTGCATACGACTATTTTGGCAACAAAGTCGGCTCAAACGAGAACGAGGAAGGCAAGATCTTCATCGAGAGCCAAGGCTGGTGTGCAATGGCACGCATCGGTGCAGAACTCGGTCTGCCGGAGAAGGCGTTGGATAGTTCGGTAGAGCTGCTTGACAGCGAGCACGGAATGGTGCTTAACTATCCTGCTTATACGACCTATCATATCGAACTCGGCGAGCAGAGTACATACCCTGCAGGCTATAAGGAGAACGGCGGTATATTCTGCCATAACAACCCGTGGGTGATCATCGCACAGGTATTGGCAGGCAGAGGAAACGATGCTTGGACGTTGTACAAGAAGATTGCTCCGGCGTGGATCAAGGATCAAGATCTGCACAAGGTTGAGCCGTATGTATATTGCCAGATGGTGGCAGGTAAGGAAGCCGCTAAGCCCGGTGAGGGTAAGAACAGCTGGCTGACCGGTACTGCAGCTTGGAATTGGCTCACAATCAGTCAGTATATCTTGGGCATCCATCCGACCTACGAGGGACTTAAGGTTGATCCGTGCATCCCGAGCGATCTGAAAGAATACAAGGTTACACGTAAGTGGCGCGATGCGGAGTATGTCATCACGGTCAAGAACCCGAATGGCAAACAACGTGCAGACAAACCGACGGTTCTGCCGTACGAGCCGGGACGCCACGAAGTTACAATTGAATTGTAATTATTTGAAAATTATAATGCCATGAAAAAATTATCAGCATTACTTGTTGCTATGCTTGTGGTATGCACTGCATGTAACGCGCAGGAGAAAAAACAGCGTCCGATGGACAATGAAGCCATTCAGTTTGCTATGTCGATGGGCATAGGCTGGAACCTTGGCAACCAGATGGATGCTCACTACGACGGATGTTCGTATGAGGAAGGCTGGGGTAATAAAGCTGCTACGCAACAGACCTTCAACGGTTTGGCTAAAGCGGGCTTTAAGTCTGTACGTATTCCAATTACATGGGTGGGACACATCGGCAATGCACCGACCTATACGATTGAGAAAGGTTGGATGGATCGTGTGGACGAACTGGTTCACATGGCACACAAAGCAGGACTGATCGTTATCATCAATATCCACCACGACGGTTTTGGCGCAGCTGACACCCCGAGCAAAGGTGCTCACTGGATTGACCTGCCGGCAGCAGTGGCTGACGAGGAAAGAAATACGCTCATCAAACAAGAGTTGACAATGGTTTGGCTGCAGATCGGCAAGCGTTTTGCCAACGATGGCGAATGGCTGGTATTCGAGACACTCAACGAGATTCAGGACGGCGGCTGGGGCGGAGGCGCCAACCGCACAGACGGCGGAGCACAGTACAAAGTGCTTAACGAGTGGAATCAAGTGTGTGTGGATGCTATCCGTGCAGCAGGCGGCAAGAACGAGACGCGTTATATCGGTGTGCCGGGGTATGTATGCAACCCCGAACTGACGGTAGAGAACCTCGTATTGCCGACCGATGTTGTAGAGAATCGACTAATGGTGGCAGTGCATAGCTATGATCCGTGGGATTTTGCGGGCTCCGCAGCCGTACAGGAGTGGGGACATACGGGCGTAGATGTTGTGCCCGGCATAGGTGAGGAGGCGTATGTGAATATGCTCAACCGCTTGTTTAATATGTATGTCCGCAGAGGTATTCCTGTATATTTCGGCGAGTTTGGTGCAGTACGCCGTACATCGCCGGCTGATGAACCTTTCCGTCTGTATTACTTCCGTTATGTTTGCAAAGCGATGCGTGATCGCCGTATTCCTGCGCTATACTGGGACAACGGTAACAGCAAGGCTGGCAACGACGGCTTTGGCGTAATCAACCATGCTACGGGTAAGTATATCGGTAGCGGCGAGCAAGCTGTACGTGCGATGGTGGATAGTTGGGAAAATAACGATCCTAATTACACATTGCAGTCCGTCTATGACTCTGCACCCGAATCAAGCAGAAAGTAGTTGAAAGTCAAAAGACAAAATTCAATATAGTATTAATTTAAATTAGTGTATCATGAAAATCTGTTTCAGACATCTGTTGTGTCTCTTTGCCTTCGTTATGGGGTCAGTGAGCATGACATTTGCACAGAACATTGTGACGGGTACTGTAGAAGACGCTGACGGTCCGCTGATCGGCGCGAGCGTACTCGTTAAAGGAACGACGCGCGGTACAATTACCGACTTCGATGGTAACTATAGTATCGAAGCGGAGCCGGGCGAAGTGCTGGAGTTCTCGTACATGGGCTACAGCGCACAATCGTTCACGGTAGAGGGTAACCTCATTAACGTAACGATGCACGAGGACACGGAAGTGCTCTCGGAGGTAGTAGTAACCGCTATGGGTATCAAGCGCGACAAGAAAGCCCTGGGCTACGAGGTCGGCGAGATGAAAGGCGAAGATCTGACCAAAGCCGGCAACCCGAGTGCGGCGAACGCTATGGCAGGTCGTGTGGCAGGTTTGGTTGTACAAGAGACCGCAGGCGGAGCTTCGGGTTCAACCCGCGTTGTATTACGTGGTGCGACGGAGATTACCGGCGACAACCAGCCGCTGTATGTAATCGACGGTGTGCCGATGGATAACACCAATTACGGCGAAGCCGGAACAGCCGGTGGTTATGACCTCGGTAACGGTTTGTCGTCATTGAACCCCGATGACATCGAGTCGATGTCGGTACTGAAAGGTCCTGCTGCTGCTGCATTGTACGGTAGCCGCGCCAGCCACGGTGTGATCCTTATCACCACGAAGAAAGCTGATACTGGCGACGCCAAGTGGAGCGTTGAGTACAACGGAACACTGACCTTTGACAGCCAACTCAGCAAGTGGGATAACGTACAGCAAGTGTATGGTATGGGTTCGGAAGGTATGTACAATGTGGACGCCGTAAGTAACACCAACAAATCGTGGGGACCGAAAGCCGACAATGGCTTGATGCTTCGTTACTTTGACGGTCAGGAACATCCGTTTAATATTATCCCGAACAACACGGCGCACTTCTTCGAACTCGGTTTGACGGGTACGAACACGGCTGTTGTATCTATGAACACCGGCAAAACCGGTATCCGTTTCTCGTACACGGATTTGCGTAACAAAGACATTCTGCCGAACTCGAACATGAGCCGTAACGTGCTGACCCTGCGTGCCAACACCTCAATCGGTCCTGTTGACTTTGACTTCAATGTCAACTACACGCATGAGGATGTCAAGAACCGTCCGGCATTGGGTGATGACAAGTCGAACGTAGGTAAGAACCTTATGACTCTGTCCACCACCTATGACCAAGCATGGCTCAAGAACTACCAGAACGAACTGGGTGAGTACCAGAACTGGAACGGAATGGATCCCTACAACGTTAACCCATATTGGGAGATCTATAAGAACAAGAATCAGTCGTACAAAGATCTGCTCCGTATGAACGGTAAGATCGTGTATAACATTATTCCGCAGTTGAAGATTCAGGCTACGGTAGGTGCAGAACTGAACCGTTTCCAATTCTCGGACTTCAAGTATCCGACTACCCCGGGTTACGAGGCAGGTCGCTTGCAGAACAGCTACTACAACAACCGTATGTTCAACGCCGAGGCGTTGGGTATCTATACGGACAGTTGGGGTGACTTCGACTTCACAGCAACTGCCGGTGTGAACGTGTATAACGTCAACAACCGCACAGTGATCAATACCGGCACCGATATGAGTGTGCGTGAAGTGATTGCTATGTCAAGCTTTGAGGAGCAGTCCGCACAGGAAGAGGCTTATACCAAGCGTATCGTTTCCGTCTTCGGTTCAGTGAACCTCGGTTGGCGTCACATGCTGTACTTGGATGCTACGGTACGTGGCGACAAGTCATCGACCCTGGCAGCCGGCAAGAACCTGTATGTTTATCCTTCAGTAAGCGGTTCGTGGGTATTCTCAGAACTGATTACCAGCAATCGCAAAGTATTGCCTTACGGTAAGTTGCGTTTGAGCTGGGCTGAGGTTGGTAGTGATACTGACCCGTATCAGTTGGCTCTGCGTTACGCTAAGTCACAGTTCAGCTACACGGGTTATACAATCGGTTCGGTATATGGTAATCTCGTTCCGAACGCTGACCTCAAGCCGACACGTACACGCTCGATTGAAACAGGTTTTGAAACAAAGTGGGCTAATAGCCGCATCAGCCTCGACTTCACATTCTATCATCAGAAGTCACGCGATCAGATCATCGCTATGGCGACATCGCCTGCCAGCGGTTATGAATACCGTCTGATCAATGCCGGCGAGATTCTCAACCAAGGTTTTGAGATTACCTTCGGCGCACGTCTCGTGCAGACCAAAGATTTCAGTTGGGATTTGAACCTCAACTGGTCGAAGAACAACAACAAGGTGCTCAAACTGGTTGATGGAACAACGGAACTCGAACTGGCAAAGGCAACGTGGTGTAACGTATATGTTTCTGCTCGCGAGGGTGAGAATTACGGCTCGATCTGCGGTCCGGCTCTGGCTCGTAATGATGAAGGCCGAGTAATCGTGGACGCCACGACCGGTCTGCCTAAATTCACAACCGAGAACAAGGTGCTGGGTAATGCCCAATGGGACTGGACAGGTGGTCTGAGCACCACGCTGCGTTATAAGATGGTCAGCTTGCATGCTCTGTTCGATATCAAGGTTGGTGCTGATATCTTCTCGATGTCCGAGCGTTCGGCATTCGAGACAGGTAAAGCTAAAGAGACTCTGGTTGGTCGTGCCGAGTGGTACAAGTCAGAAGAGGAGCGCAAGGCTGCCGGCGTGACAAGCGGTTGGGTAGCTACAGGCGGTTACCTCGTTGACGGCGTTATCGACAATGGCGACGGCACATACCGCGAGAATGATATCTATATCAATCCGGAGAAATACTGGTATGAGGTTTCGCGTAACTCGCCCGAGCTGTTCATATACGACAACTCGTACATCAAGTGCCGTGAGCTCACGCTTACGCTTGATTTCCCGAGAGAATGGCTGGACAAGAAGGGTATAGTGAAACACGTAGGCATCAGCTTCGTGGCTCGTAACCCGTTCATTGTATGGAAAAATATCAAGGATATTGATCCGGATGCTCAGTACAATACTTCCGGTCTGGGTCTGGAGTACGGCTCACTGCCCAGCCGCAGAAGTTACGGTATGAACTTTAATATCAAATTCTAAGACAGTCGAAAGTCAATAGTCAAAAGTAGAAAGGATGCTATTATGAAAAAGAAACTATTTATACTGTTCGCTTTAGCGGCTGTTCTCGTATCTTGCTCTGACAAGGTCTATGAGGAAATCAATACCGATCCTACCAAGGCAGCGCAATTCAATCCTGCCCTGCAACTCACATTCTCAGAACTGCAGACCTATGGTGATATGAACTATGTGGATGTACATCGTCTGTATGTATATGCATTCACACAACATCTGATGGGTTGCTGGAATACAACCAACTATGGTGGTCAGCACCGTATGGATGACAACGAGATGTCGCGTCCGTGGAACAATCTGTATCCGGGAGCAATGCGTAACTTGACGGATGCTATCGCTAAGTCCGGTGACGAACCGACGTACAAGAACGTCAATGCCGCACTGCGTATTTACCGCGTATTTGTCGGTTCGCTGTTGACGGATTACTATGGTGACGTGCCGTTCTCTGAGGCTGGTCTGGCGTATCTTAACGGCGAGTCGAACCCCAAGTATGATACCCAGGAAGAGTTGTATAAGTTGTTCTTCAGCGAACTCAAAGCCGCTGCTGCACAGCTTGACGTTCAAGGCAGTCCTATAACAAGCGACCCACTGTTCGAAGGTGATATTGAATCATGGCGGTTGTTTGCTAACTCGCTGCGTCTGCGTTATGCTATGCGTATCAGCGACATCCTGCCCGACCTGGCAAAGGATGAGTTTGTTGCAGCTCTGGCTGACGGCGTAATGACAAGCAAGGCTGACAATGCCTGCGTTAAGCACATGAACGTAACCTACAGCTTTGGTCAGGAGTCATATAGCGACTTCCGTGGTAATGCGCTGTCGAAGTATTTCTATGGCAATGACCCGTCGAACAACCCGACGTATATCTGCCAGACGTTCTGGGAGCAACTCTACAACAATAACGATCCGCGTACAACCCGCCTCTGCCGCTTCTATATCGACGACTTTATGTCGCTGTCAAGTGCTGACGGCCGTATTGACGTAACCGATGCGGTTATTGCCACCCAGAAAGCTAACCCCGAAACGGCTATCATCTACATGGTACCTCCCGGATATTTCTCATGGGATAATTGGCCGAGCTATACCGACCTGCCGGGCAGTGAGTTGGCTACCAAGATTGCTCAAATCCAAGCTGCTCATCCGGACTATAACCCGGGCGAGAACCCCCGTTGGTTGCTGCCTAAACTTGCGAACAACTTCCTGCGTTCGGATAACCCGGGTGTGCTGATGACCTATGCTGAAGTATGCTTCCTGCGTGCTGAAGCTGCGGTGTTAGGCTGGACTTCGGACAATGCCAAGAACTACTATGAGGAAGGTATTCGCGCTGCTATGGATCTGCTCGCTGACCACTATGGTTGCGACGCTGTCACCGATAGTGAATTCGCTGCATATATTGCTCAATCGGGTATAGCCTTCGGCGTAGTGGCTGATCAGCAGAAGAGCCAGATTAATACCCAAGCTTGGATTTTGCATTTCCACAACCCTGCTGAAGCGTGGGCTAACGTGCGTCGCTCTGACTATCCGAGGCTCAAAGCTCCGGAAGGCAAGAACCCGCTCATCGATGGCGCTGATATTCCTGTACGTTTCTGCTATCCGCTCAAGGAAGAAACCTACAGCAAGGAGCAATATGAACAAGCCAAGAGCCGTGTTCCCGGAACATATGACTGGCACGCTCGCTTGTGGTGGGACGTAAAGTAAGTTTAGAGTTTAACGTTTAGAGTTTAGAGATATGAAAAAGTTATTTTATATAGCGGCAATGGCGCTACTCGTTAGCTTCACAGCGTGCCAGAAGGATGAACCGTTTGACACGCAGTCGCCTGACGATGCTCCGCTGATTCTTAAGCCGTACAATGAGTCGGGTACCGGTTCGTTTACCTACAAACTGGCGAACCCCGATACACCGCTCTTCGACTCCGTGACGGTTACGCCTTCGGCTTATACTACCATCAACTGGTATCTGGATGGTCAGAAGGTGTTCACTGGAACGAAGATCAATATGACCTTACCCGCAGGTAACTATGCTTTGCGCATTGAGGTTGTGACCGAGAAAGGTCTGAGTTCACACCGTGACGGTTCAGTCGTCGTTCTTCCGTACGATTCTGACCCGTACTCCGCAGCACCGGCAGCCGGTCGTCACGCTGCTCCGGGAATGACTGTCACACTCGACGGTCAGAACATGAGCGTTGTAGCCCGGGTTGTTATTTCCCAAGACGTACATGGCGAGAATGTCTTGAAAGAAATTGAACCAACGTTTAAGACCGACGATCAGCTCACATTCACGATGCCCGAGTTGGAGGACGGCAAGTTCTTCCTCCGTCTGAAGGATACTCAAGACAGGTTGTATGGTGCTGATGGTATAGAGGTTCACAACGGTTCGGTTGTTCTCGCAGGCTTTGAATCATTTGCCCCGGGTGACGAGTGGGTACTGACAGGTGTTAATCTCCAGAATGTTGCTTCTGTCAAGGTGGATGGTACAACAATTACAAATATCACTGCTACAGAGACTTCTGTTACGCTCATTGCCCCTGAGGCTGAGGTGGGCGAGCATAAACTCTCCATGCTCAACAAGGATGGCTCAAGCGTACTGTTCATTACCACTGAAGGTGCTGTGTCCGAAACTACTACCATCGTCAGCGAAGAAAAAACAATCTGGACCGGTCCGGTTGCTCTTGACTGGAACGCCGATCTGGTTAAGCTAACGGCTGATGAGATGTCCGTAGTGCCTGTTGGTTCGACTATCTTTGTTTACTATGATGTACCTGAAGCTGAGTACCACGCTATGCGTATCACTACGCCGTGGTGGGGTGAGGATCTTGTGGCACAAATCGACGGAATGGAGAATGTGCCGAGTCCGTATGGCTTCACGTATGACGATCGTTGCAAGAACCTTGTTGAGAACAATGGCGGCGCAATGTCTATTGTAGGTTTTGGTTTGAATATTAACAAGATAACATTCAAGTAATGGCTGCTCCGTTAAGAGAAAAAATTGGATATGCTCTGGGTGATGCCGCTTCCGGCGGCATCACTTGGAAGATTATGTCCATCGCTTTCCCGTTGTTCTTCACCAACGTGTTCGGTCTGACCTTTGCTGATGCAGCAGCGTTGATGCTCCTTGCGCGACTATTCGATGTCATTACTGACCCGCTCATGGGCAGTATAGCCGACCGTACGCAGTCGCGCTGGGGCACCTACCGCCCTTGGCTGATCTTCGGCTCGATTCCGTTTGGACTGATCTTCGCTTTGCTGCTCTTCACGCCTGATCTCGGTCCTGCTGGCAAACGTATCTGGGCATATAGCTTCTATCTGCTGATGATGGCGTGCTACACGATGGTCAATGTGCCGTACGGCTCGCTGCTCGGCGTAATGACTACCGACGACAACGAGAAGAACCAGTTCTCTGCTTTCCGTATGGTGGGTGCCTACGCTATGGGGTTCGTGACGTTATTCGCCTTCCCTCACTTGCAGAAACTCATCGGTGGAACGGAGCAACATCAGTACGCTGTGCTCGGAGCCGGATTCGGACTGCTGGCTGCATTGTTGACTATGGCATGCGGTTTGCTTACCAAGGAACGTCATGAGCCTATTCGTGCCGAGAAGTTTGAGTTCAAGCAGTTTGTGGATCTCTTCCGCAACCGACCGTGGGTGTATATGACGCTTGTGGCATTCAGTTCGAACTTCTTCAACGGTTTCCGCTATGCGGTGGCAGGTTATATGATTACCTACTGCATAGGCGGCGATGTTACGTTCGGCAAGTTCATCATCAACTATACGGCATTCATGGCGTTTAGCGAGGTGACTTGTATGATTTTCGGCGCATTGAGCCCGGCTTATACACGTAAGATCGGCTCTAAACGCATGGCATTCGTCTGGGCATCGGTTATATGTGCGATATTCTCTATAGCGTACTTCTTTATCCCGATGGATCCGTCTTGCTTGTGGTTGATGATTGCTGTGTCAGTGCTCACTTCAATAGGCGTAGGATTCTACTCACCGCTTATCTGGTCGATGTACGCCGATGTAGCTGACTACGCAACCGAGAAAAATGGTACAAGTTCTACCGGACTGATCTTCTCGTCAGGAACAATGGCGCAGAAGTTCGGCGGAGCTATCTCCGGCAGTTTGACAGCCTTGCTTCTTGGCTATGCAGGGCTCGTCTCGCAACAGGATATGATTACCGGCGAAACGATTGTCACCATTACCGACGAAGAATCGGTACGAACGATGATCTGGGCATTGTTCTCATTGTTCCCGGCTGCCATCGCGGCTATCATGGCTCTATTATCCTACAAGTTCCCGCTACATAAATAATAGCAATTATGAAGAAGTCAACTATTATTCTTGCGTTTGCTTGCACTCTCCTCTTGGGGTGCAAGCAAACTGCTTCAAATCCTGAGATCCGCATCAATCAAGTCGGATTTCGTCCCTTACAGGAAAAAACGTTCACCATTATCGGGGGAATATCGGGGGAATATCGGGGGAATGTCGTTATTGTTTCGGCTGAAGGTGATACTGTTTGGCAGGGTGTGACATCCGAAACGATGCTCAATCCCGTTTCCGGAAAACCTTGTTGTGTTGTCGATTTCTCTGATCTCACCGCCGAAGGCGATTACACCATCTGTGTCAATGGTCAATCGTCCAATTGTCAATTTACTATTGCTGACCATCCGTATCGCGAACTCACCCGCAAAGCCCTCCGTGCATTCTATTATCAGCGTGCCTCAATGGATATCGTAGAGCCGTTTGCCGAAGGCTATGAGCGCAAAGCCGGTCATCCGGATGATCATGTGCTTGTTCATGCTTCCGCTGCAACCGCCGAACGCCCCGAAGGAACAGTCATCTCTTCACCGGGTGGCTGGTACGATGCAGGCGATTACAACAAGTATATCGTCAACAGCGGTTTTACCATGGGTGTGTGGCTTATGGCGTACGAACTCAATCCCGACTATTACCAAACGATGAGGTTGAATATTCCTGAGTCCGAGCAACCTGTACCGGATATGTTGGCAGAAGCAATGTATAATATCCGTTGGATGCTCACGATGCAAGATACCGACGGCGGCGTTTATCACAAACTCACCGAAGCCAACTTCGAAGGATTCATTCGTCCTGACGAGTGCCAAAAGACTCGTTATGTAGTGCTCAAAACAACTGCTGCGGCTCTTGACTTTGCTGCTACAATGGCTCTCGCTGCACGTGTCTATGCGCCGTTTGAGGTTACTTACCCTGGTTTTGTTGCTCAGGCTACAGATGCAGCTAAACGTGCCTATGCGTGGGCTGAGGCTAATCCTGAAGTCTATTATGACCAGCCGAAGATGAACGAACAGTTCAAGCCTGAGATTACCACCGGCGCATACGATGACTTCGACGTTCACGACGAGTTTTACTGGGCTGCTATTGAACTGGCTATCCTTACCGGAGAAAAAGCATACAAAGTTGCCGCTACGGAACATGCGAAAGCTATCGCAGAGGCTAACGGTCAATACACTCCTTCCGTCTGGGGCAATGTGGCCGAATTGGGTTACCTCGACTGGCTCATGCACTCCGAAGACATAGCCAAAAATAAAACCAATATGGAAGCCTTGTTGGAGCATCTGCAACCCTACATCAACGAGGCTACAACCGTTTCTGCCTTTCATTCTCCCTATGGCAACCGCGAGGACGATTTCTTCTGGGGCTGCAATTCCGAGGGATGCTGCTGGCGCGGTATAGAGTGCCTGTACGCCTATCGTCTGACAGGCGATGAGAAATATCGTATCAACGCCGAGCGTTGCCTCAACTACATCCTCGGTCAGAATGCTACCGGCTATTGCTACGTCACAGGCTTTGGTAGCAAACCCGTCTGTCATCCGCATCACCGCCTCTCGTATAGCCATCCGAAAGGTACGCACCCGGGCTTCCTTGCAGGTGGTCCGAACCCCATGCGCCAAGACGCTGAGACTGATGGCGTACAATATCCGAAAGACGTTCCTGCCGACGAGAGCTATCTGGATTACCAACCGAGTTATGCCTCCAACGAGGTGACAATCAATTGGAATGTAACCCTTTTCGCCCTCACTGCCGGACTCGACGCATTGAATTAATGTGATTTTTTGCCTGAAAAATTTGCAAATGTGAGATTTTTTTCGTAACTTTGCAGTCGACAAACCATTAAATCTACAGAATATGACTAATCTTGAACCAAAAGGCGTGTGGCAGAACTTTGCCAAAATCACGCAGATTCCCCGCCCGTCGGGAAAGAAAGAGCAGATATCTCAGTTCCTCATTGATTATGGCAAGAGTCTCGGTTTGGAAACGCTGACTGATGCTATCGGCAACGTGCTGATCCGCAAACCCGCCTCCCCGGGTTATGAGAACCATCCGGGTGTGATTCTGCAAGGGCACATGGATATGGTCCCCCAGAAGAACAGCGATAAGGTTTTCGATTTCGCCAAAGACCCTATTGAGGCGTATGTTGAGGATAACAAACAGTGGGTAACTGCCAATGGCACTACGCTCGGTGCAGACAATGGCATCGGCGTCGCTACCGCTATGGCAATCCTTGCAGACAAGAGTGTGGTTCATCCGCCTCTTGAGGCATTCTTTACTGTGGATGAGGAAACGGGTATGTACGGTGCATTTGCGCTTGAAGGCGGTTGGCTGCAAGGTAAAACCATGCTTAACCTCGATTCGGAAACCGAAGGCGAACTCTATGTAGGTTGTGCCGGTGGCGTGGATACAACGGCTACTTTCCGCTATATTCCTGTTCCGACCGAGGAGGGCGACATCGCTTTGCGTGTACGCTTGTCTGGTTGCAAGGGTGGTCACTCAGGTTGTGATATCCATCTGCAACGTGCTAATGCCAACAAGCTTCTGTTCCGTTTCCTCAAGGAGGCTGTCACCAACTACGAGGCGCGTCTGGCACGTGTGGAAGGCGGATCGCTACGCAACGCTATACCGCGTGAGGCAGAGGCGGTCATCACGATCCCTGCTGATGCTTGCGATGACGTAATGGCTCTTGTCGATGACTTCGAGACATTGTTCGTTACCGAGTACGAAGGCGTTGAGGACGCTATCAGCCTTACTGCCGAGCAAGTCGATTGTCCGAAGGTGGAAATGCCTGAAGACGTTCAGGATTTCCTCATTCATGCTATCACTACTTGCCCGCACGGCGTATATCGCATGATGGCTGAGATGCCTGACATCGTTGAGACGTCCAACAACCTCGCGATGATTGAGTTCAGCCACGAGGGTGAGGAGGATGTAATCAAGGTGCAATGTCTGACCCGTTCTGCTGTCGAGAGCCGCAAGAATGAACTCCGCGAAATCATCCACTCGGCATTCTCTATCGCCGGTGCTGATGTTGAGTTCTCGGGTGCTTACCCGGGTTGGAAACCAAACATCAACAGCCCGATCATGCACACCATGCAGTCCATCTATGCACGCGAGTTTGGTCAAGAGCCGCGCATTGTGATTATTCACGCCGGCTTGGAATGCGGTATCATCGGACGCAACTATCCCGGAATGGATATGATCTCCTTCGGTCCGACGATCGAACACCCGCATAGCCCTGACGAGCGCGTAAACATCGCTTCTGTTCAGAAGTTCTACCGTTTCTTGCTCGCAACACTCAAGGAACTCTAAAAGCCAAAGGCTAATGACCAATAGCCAATAGCCAATGGAAAAAATAAACTCCCGCATCTGTCCGAGCGGGAGTTTTATTTTTTGTTAATGCATAATCAGTAATTTGAGAACTGTGTGGTTCTTGCCGTCAGCTGTGTTGCAGTAGATGGTGTAAACGCCTGAATGGGCTTTCTTACCCGACTGTGTCTTTCCGTCCCAGATGGCTGTTCCGCCATTGCTGTGTGTTCGGCATACAACGTTGCCTGCTGCATCGGCTATATAGACGGTCGTTTCGTCCATCAGCCCCGTGATAGTAATCGTTCCGTCGAAGTTCGGACGGACAGGATTAGGATAAACGTACGCCTTTTCAAATGTATCTTCCGGCTCAGTAGCATCGCCACGATATGATACAAGCCCTTTGTCTGTACCGATATATACTTCGCCTTTTTCATCAATGGCTATCGACAGCACGCAATCGGATGGCATAGGCGAGTTAAGCGAGGTGAAGTGCTCGATAATCTCCGGTTCGTAGATATTCTCCTTGGTTACCATGTGCACCAGATATACTCCCGAAGCCTCTGTTCCGATCCATATTCTGTTACCGCCGGCAAACACGATAGCGTTAATCTGCTCTGTGCCCAACAGGTAGTCGGCAAGATTCGTGCCGTCATGACGTGAGATCTTCAAACGTCGGCAGGCATTCGACTTGAACATATTTGTTGCTGCATCAATGATGAGAATACCTTCGCCTGTTCCAAGCCACATGTCGCCGTTATAGTCTTGTGCGATAGTGTTCAGTCGACCGAGGGTGATGCTCTTGTTGTCTTGATCAACGAACGTTGTCCGGAATACTACCCGGTCATCTGACGAAGCGTACGGCGTGCCGTTGTCGTTGAGCAACACTACTCCGGCTGCTTCACGTGCACTCGCTATCCACTTGAAGTTTGGATCACGATTGTCAACGAGGAACTTGCTGACAGTATTTAGCACTATCCGTTGCCCGCCTTGGTATAGGTTGAACGAGTGCCATTTGTTCTGCGGATCAATGATGTGGATGTTTGTGGCTATATCACCTGTGTTTGTGAACCACAGGTTGCGGTCAGCGTCAAACGTTAGTGCGTCGATACGGCAGTAACGGTAACTCTCGCTGCCTTCCACCAAGCTTACAAGTCGCCCGTTGGTGTTGGTGTGGTTATAGCGGAAGGCTGTTCCGTCAGGGTAGAACTCAAATAGTCCTGTTCCGAAACTTGCAACAAAGTAATGTGCCGGATCGGCTGGATCGACTGCCACGTGGCAGAAATCATACGACGTCGCATTGAATCCTAACCGATTCTTTATTTCTTCGTAACTTATGTTGTCCCAATTAGTACCGTTGAAATACATGACGTGCCCCTTACGCTTCGAGCCAGAAGACCAACGTGCACCAGGTACGCACCAGAGTTTCAATCCGACTGTTGTTAGGAAGTACGGCTTGTTGGATAAAGGTCCGTCCGGCTGATACTTCTGTTCGTTTCCGTCGGCTGTCAGGCGGATTACTCCGTCACTTGTACCAAGCCAGTATGTGCTGCCCTCTTTCACGGCACAATGCGGCTTGTAGGATGAGGGTTGCTTCTGATAGGTGATCTTGTCGCCGCTTATTTCATATATCTTGTTATCAGACGTTTGCGCGATCAGTGAACCGTTATATGTGCTGATGGATGCGAAAGTTACCTTGGACGATAGTGCACGGTTGTTGCGATATACAACGCCGTCCATCAACATATATAAGTCATTATCTATACTCAGAATATGAGTGATAGTTGCGGCTTTCGTGCGTGACGTCCATTGTGAGTAATCCACCAGATTACAATTCAGCGGAGCACTATATAACTTGTTGCCCGCCGCAGCGAATATGCTGTCACGCCAGATAGCAACCGCACTGATTGATATAGACGACCCGTTAGGACCGATGTAATACGTGTCGCTTATCTCTTCCTTGCGCATATTCATCGCAATGATGCCGAATGTCATTGCCATGTATGCTTTGCCGCCATGGAAGGCAATGTCCTGTACCTGCTTGGATACACTTGACTTCTTTAAGTACAAATCTGCTATCAGATGCACGGATTCGTTTTCGTCCAGCAGATCAATCAATCCGTCATCATAGATGATAACGAGCTTGTGCGTGTAACTGTCATAATCAATGCGCTGGATAGATGTGCCGTTCAGTCCCGTCAGTTTGGAGTAGTATTCGAGAGATTCGTCATCTTTGTTGATGGAGCATAGTGATCCGTCTGACAATGCATACACACGGTTTGTTGAAACCTTGACATCATTGATGTCCGTATATGCAAAGTGTGTTGACCATTGTTGCATCGTTCCGTGGTTAAGAGCAACCACGTCGTTGGCCTCCGAAGCGTTGACGTCACTGGCATATTCGCTGTGTGCCACCAGCCCAAGCGATGTCCCGACGTACATTCGTTTGTTCGCCTCGTCGTAAGCGAGTGACATCACTGTGTTGGACGGCATTGCCGAATTATCCATTGTGTAGTGCTCAACGACGGCGTCTGCATCTGCCGATAGCACATACAGACCTGAACTCTGTGCGGCAATCCACGGACGACCAAGATCATCGAACACAATGTCATTGATAGCCTCTTCTTCAAATAGCGGCAATCCGTTGTTATCCGTCAAATGCAGCAGACGGCACGTGGCGGATTGAAAATAATCGGTGGTGGCGGGAATAATAACTACGCCGTTATCCGTAGCCAACCAGATATTCGACATTGCATCCTGACGCATCGAGTAAATGGCAGAACGATTGACAACATTGCCCTCTTCATCAAACCACTGCAAACGGATCAGTGAGCGGTCGTCGGTTGTATCCGTAACAGTTCCTTTGGTGTCAATCAGTGCCAAGCCGGCAAAGTCTTCGCTGCGGTTGGATAGTGCCCACACAAGATTAGGATTACGATTATCGAAGATGAGTTGACCTACCGTATATAACGTTTTTCGAGAGCCGTCTTCGTCATGTACATTCATCCCAACTTGCTTACCATCGGCGGCAAAGATCACAATGTTGTACGGTATGTCGCCGGTGTTCATCATCCACAGGTTACCTTGTGCATCGTATATAGCACCGTCAACACGGGTAAAACGGTCGATATTCTCTGCCGCCGATCCGATGATGGAGTTCTTCGAGTTCCAGCGCTTGACACATTTGTCGTTGCGGAACTCGTATAATCCCGTGCCATATGACGTGACGAAATAATGCTTTGGATCAGACGGATCAACAGCAACGTTCATAAAGTCGTAACACTTCTTGCCGACAGCTTTGATTATTTCCTCTTGGGTAACATTATGCCACTTCCCGTTTTCGTAACGCATAACGCACCCTTTGGTGTAGTTCTGTGTCGCCCATCTGCCGCCAGCCAGCATGAATAGTTGCCCTTGCTGAACAGAAAGACGGTAAGGTATATTATTCAGTGGTCCGTCAAGGTGGTAAGCGACTTGTTCGCCCGTTACCATCTGACGCAGAACACCTTTGTCGCCGGCAGCCATCCACAGATCATCGTTGTACAATAATGTGGGGTAATCCGATGGCAGAATAGCATCATCAATCACACTGAGTGCCTGGTATTTCGTGCTGCTGTACTCATGCCATTCTGAGCCTTGCAGACGGTAGCAGATGTTATCCATCAGCATGTACAGTACACCGCTTGCCTCCACTATGCTTTGTATCGCACCCTCGTAAGGAAGAGTAACAGTGCTCCAGAATGCATAATCAACGATATTGTCATCCATCGAGGCTGCATATAATGCCGAGTCGCTTGCTGCGTAAATAGTGTTGTTGGCAAATGCTATACTGCGCACGGATACTTCAGATGCTCCCGCACCGATAAAATACGTATCTGTGAACTCCCGCTTCTGGATGTTAAATGTCTGAATACCATACTCCATCGCCATATATGCCAGACTGTCACGAATAATAATCGAGTGGCAGTATTTGATCAGTGTCGTATATTTCTCGTACAAGTCGGGTATATAATGAAACTGTCCGTTGCTGAGTATATCCATCTTACCGTTGGAGTACATGATCAACAGCGATTCGATGTCGTCCACCCAGCTGATGCACGCCACGTCATTACCATTCATGCCGTCTTGGTGGCTGTAGGTCTTAATCTGTTCCGTTTGTGCCTCAACGGAATACAATGCGCCCGATGAAACGGAATACACCTTACCTCCGCCGGCAGCAATCTGGTTGACGTCGTTGTATGCAAAGTGTGTAGTCCAGGAGTCTGCACTCGCGCATAATGTGAGCGCAAAGAACAAAAGGGTAAGGTATATTCGTTTCATGTTGATGGTTGATTACAATATTTGTTTGAGTGCTTGCAGCGCGCGTGCGCGGTGGCTGATAGTGTTCTTGAGTTCTGCTGGCAGCTCGGCGAACGTCTTGTCGTAGCCTTCGGGTATGAACAGCGGGTCATAACCGAATCCGCCGTTGCCGTATTCCGCAGTGGCAATACTGCCGCGTACTATGCCTTCCACCTGCTCTGCTTTTCCGTCACGGATCAATGTCACTACCGTGCGGAAGCGTGCTGCACGGTTCGTTTGCCCGTTGAGTTCTGTCAGGGCTTTCTTTCTGTTGTTTGCGGGGTTGGCTGGCTCTCCTGCCCAGCGTGCTGTGCGCACGCCTGGCAGGTTGCCTAATGCCGCAATCTCCAAGCCGGTGTCATCGGCAAAGCAGTCGAGGTGATAGTGATCCCACACGTACTGCGCTTTCAGCAGCGAGTTGCCCTCGAGCGTTTCTGCCGTTTCGGGAATATCTGCATGACAATTGATATCTTCCAGACTCAGTATCTCATGCTCCGGCAGGATAGCACGTACCTCCTGTAACTTATGCGCATTATTCGATGCAAAAACCAATTGCATAATCTTCAAATGTCCTAATACGCGATAGCGAAGACCACTCTTCCGGCGGACGGCTTCCCTGTTACCATGCACTTGCCTTCTTCCTGTTTGTGCCCGGGCAGTGCTTCCAGAGGAATGCAACGGATAGTGGCTTTCGTATCGTTCTTGATCTGCTCCTCGGTTTCCGGCGTGCCGTCCCAGTGGCAGAGCAGGAATCCGCCTTTCTTGATCTCCTCTTTGAACTCGTCGTAACTGTTCACCTCGCGCGTGTTGGCAATGCGGTAGTCAAGAGCTTTCTGATAGCAGTTTTTCTGCACCTCTTCCAGTAGGTTGACAATATGCTCTTCGATGCCTGCCAACGGCAAAGTCTCTTTGGTGAGTGTGTCGCGGCGAGCTACTTCTATCGTGCCGTTCTCGAGGTCGCGACCGCCCATAGCCAGACGTACAGGCACTCCCTTCAACTCATAATCCGCGAACTTGAATCCTGGTGTGGATTTGTCGTCGGTGTCGAGTTTGACGCGGATGCCGCGTGCTTTCAGTTTATCGAACAGCGGAGCAACAACAGTCATCAGTTTGTCGAGATCTTCCTGTTTCTTGAAAATCGGCACGATCACTACTTGTGTCGGTGCCAAGTGCGGCGGCAGAACGAGTCCGTTGTCATCACTATGCGTCATGATCAGTGCACCCATCAGTCGGGTCGAAACACCCCACGAGGTTGCCCAAACATACTCGTACTTGTTCTCTTTGCTCAAGTATTGCACGTCAAACGATTTGGCGAAGTTCTGTCCAAGGAAGTGCGACGTACCTGCCTGCAGGGCTTTTCCGTCTTGCATCATCGCTTCGATGCAATAGGTGTTCAGCGCACCCGCAAAACGCTCGTTAGGCGACTTCACACCTTTGATGACGGGGATTGCCATCACGTTCTCTGCAAAGTCGGCATATACGTCCAACATCTGCCGTGCATAGTCCTCGGCTTCCTCTTTCGTTGCGTGAGCCGTGTGACCTTCTTGCCAGAGGAACTCAGCCGTACGCAGGAACAGACGCGTACGCATCTCCCAGCGCATCACATTGCACCACTGGTTGCACAGTATAGGCAGGTCGCGGTACGAACTGATCCAGTTCTTGTACGTTGACCAGATAATCGTTTCCGACGTCGGACGGATGATCAGTTCCTCTTCCAAGCGTGCATCGGGATCAACAATCACACCCTTGCCGTTCGGATCGTTTTTCAGTCGGTGGTGGGTTACCACGGCGCACTCCTTGGCGAAACCTTCCACGTGTTCCGCCTCACGGCTGAGGAAGGATTTCGGAATAAGCAGCGGGAAGTAAGCGTTTTTTACACCTTTCTCCTTGAATCGGCGGTCGAGTTCCGCCTGTATCGTTTCCCATATTGCATAGCCGTACGGCTTGATTACCATACATCCGCGCACTGCCGACTGCTCGGCGAGATCTGCCTTGACTACCAGTTCGTTGTACCACTTGGAGTAATCCTCACTCCGCGGGGTAAGTTTTTGAAAATTTGCCATTGTATATTTACGTTTTAATCATTATCTGTTGAATCCGCCATGCATGGCGGATCATTTACCGCAAGCGGTACTCCTGACGCAGTTGTTCGAAAGCCTCAGGTTGGGCTTTCAGTTGGTCGGATATGCGTCTGATCCATCCGCTTTCTTTGTCGCCGCGACCTACTTCGGGTTCTTTTTTTACCTTGAGTTTGGGCAGCCCGAAATGTTCGCACAGTGCTTTCAAGCATTGGCGCGAAGCATTGCGTTTGCCGCCTATGGAGTAACCGGCTATGTGATACGAAGCCAGCATCGCATGTTCCAGCACGTCGCGATGGATGTTCGGTTCGCCTTCCCACGTGTCAATAATGAACGGGTTGCCTCGCTTGAGTAAGGCTTGCTCATCGACTATTCCGCCTCGTGCGGCGTTGATAATCAGCGCACCGGGTTTGCAGCGGCTCAGGAACTTCTCATCGCATAGATGCCACGTCGGATACTCGCCATCGTGCGTCAGCGGCGTATGGAACGTGATGATGTCGCACTCTGTCACATCGCCCATGAAACCCAGCGGCGGGTCGCTGACCACCACACGCAGCCCGTGATCTCGTGCCATCTTATACACGCGCATACCTACGTGCCCTAAACCTACTATGCCGATGGAGAGTTGGTCGTAGCGGCGCTCAAAACTCCGCAGCAGTCGTACGGGTTGATCCGGATCAAGCGGATGTATGCCGGGGACTGTTTCAATCAACGCCTCTTCCACATAGTCGCACACAGCCTTGGAGTTACACCCCGGACAACTCACCACCTTTATCCCGTGCGCATGGCAGTAGTCGAGGTCAATATGATCCGTGCCGATAGTTGCCGTGGCGATGAATTGCACCTTGCTGCCTTTGAGCAGGTCAGCGTTGCATCGCGTGCGCGTACGGATAATCATTGCATCCGCATCCCGCACAGCGTTTGCCGTGAACTGCTCAGGCTCCAAGTATCGCACATCTGCATAGCGGTCGAGTACGCCTTGCAGAAACGGTACGTATTTGTCAATCAGTACCTGCATCAGTATTTGATATTGTCAATCAGTCGTACCGGTCCGCAATACACGGTTACACAGCCTATAGCGTGGCGGAATGTGTCGGTTGGCAGCAGTGTAGTCTGATCCACAATCTGATAATACTCAACCTCCAAGCCATCTACTGCGTTGATCGTATCCACTACGCGTTGTTCTACCTCTTTCACGGTGGCGTTAGGCTCTTTTGCCCATTTCTGCGAAGCGAACAAGGTCTTCGATATAGCCAGTGCAGTCTGTTTCTCTTCGGCTGACAAGCGCTCGTTGCGTGACGAAAGTGCCAGACCCGATGCCTCGCGTACTATCGGACAACCGATGATCTGCAGGTCGCCGAACGTGCCTGCCAACGACGAACAGCCTACCATGAAGCGGATGATCGCCAACTGCTGGTAGTCTTTCTCGCCGAAGTATGCACGGTCGGGCTTAACTAAATAGAACAGCCGCGACACGACTTGCACTACACCGTTGAAGTGCCCGGGACGCATCGCACCTTCCATCATCGAGTCCAGACCGTTGAAGTCAAAGCGGAACGGCTCGTTCATCTCCTCGGCTGTGTACATCTCTTCCGGCGTGGGTGCAAACACAAAGTGCGCACCAATACTTTCCAGCAACGCAGCATCACGCTCCAGCGAACGAGGATACTTGGCGAGGTCTTCTTTGTTGTTAAACTGCGTCGGATTGACAAACACGCTCACTACCGTCACATCGTTCTCACTCGCACAACGGCGAACAAGCGATGCGTGCCCCTCGTGTAACGCACCCATCGTGGGTACTAATCCGATCGTCTGACCTTTCATCTTGCAGGCTTGGACATTTTGCTCCAATTCTGCTTTAGTGGTTATGATTTGCATAGTTTTTTTGTTGTTCAAACAGGTGAGTTTTCAAAAATCCCACAAAATTACAAAAAAAAATCGAATATTAAAAGTTTTTTTGAGAAAAAATTTGCAAAAATCGTTTTTTTTTTGTACCTTTGCACTAAATTAGCCAATATGGCGGCAATTTTCGATCAAATGTTCGGAATTCTGTCGTGGCAAAACTATGGAGGATCGCGTATGAAGAGTGCCAATAAGATCTTGTTCGTGAATCAGGAGATCAATCCGTTCTTTGAGGAACAGACTCCTGTCCGTTTGCTCAACCGCATGCTGCCTGAGATATGTCAGGCAAGTGGCTTTGAGACGCGCACTTTTATGCCTAAGTTCGGTCAGATCAACGAACGACGCTATCAGTTGCACGACGTGATTCGCCTCTCCGGTATGAATATGTCAATCGACGACGTCGATCATCCTCTGCTCATCAAGGTGGCAAGTATTCAGTCGGCACGTATTCAGGTGTATTTTATCGACAACGAAGACCTCTTCCAGAACCGTCGCGGACTAAAGGATGCGTTCGGCGTTGAGTATTCCGACAATGATATACGCACGATCTTCTACTGCCGCGGTGTGCTTGAGACGGTCGAGAAGCTGCGTTGGGCACCGAGTGTGATACAATGCTCCGGTTGGATGAGTGCCCTTGTGCCCCTGTATGTCAAGCGGGCATTCGGTAATACGCCGTTCTTTGCAGAGTCCAAGGTAATAGTAGCGCTTGATGATAACGAATATACCTCACCTTTCGGCTCGCGATTTGCCGACAAACTCGTTATAGATGGCATTATTGGCAACGATGTGCGTTCTATAGCCGGACTGCCTGTGGGATACGAAGAGTTGATGCACTTGGCGATCGACTATGCCGATGCCGTTATCATTACTACGCCCAATTACAACGCCCGCTTGGTTAATTATGCAGAGAACAGAGGCAAACATGTGCTGAATATGGCGGGAGTGGAAGCCGACAAGTTTATGGCTCTGTACAAAGAAGTGATTGAACAAAAATGATTCGCAATAGTAAGATTGTTTTTTCCCTATTAGCTGTTCTGCTAATTATCCTGTCCTCATGTAAGGACGATGTGATAAGTGCCGGTTCGGCAATTATGCAGTCGGAAGACTCCATTATTGTGCGTGCCGATACGTTCACTCTGACCTCGTCGATTGTTCGCGGCAGAGCCGTGGCGGCTACGCCCGACTCGTTCATGCTTGGCGAACTGGACAGCAAGTACGGACACCTGCACGCGGATATCCTTACCCAACTGGCTTGTCCCTTGGAATTCAAGTATCCGGCTAATGCCGTGCTCGACTCCGTATGTGTCTTCCTGTATTACAACCATGCTTTCGGTGATCGAAACGTCCCGTTGGCTATCAATGCCTACGCTATGGATCGTTCCACGTTCTCGTACAACGAGCCGCTGTTCAGTGACACGACTCTCAGTACGTATTGCAGCCTTGAGGATTCAACACGTATGATTGATTATCCTGTCATCGTCACCGCAAACAGATATACCGATAGCACCTACTACGGCACAACAGGCTCGTACCTGCCGACTATCACGCTCAAGCTCAACGACAAGTGGGCACGCAAAGTATTTGAGGCAAACGACTTCTCCTCCCAACAAGCATTCAACGAACTGTTTAAAGGTATATACATCACTACGGAGTTTGGTGGAGCAACATTGCTCAGTGTGTTGGATATCAATATGGGAGTGTATTACCACTTCCCATACGTCCGTGCCGGGGTTGATACGATTATTGAGGAAAGTTCGAAAGGGTTCTACGCCAACCGCGAGGTGCGCCAACTCAACCGCTATCTCTGGCAGCAGAGCGATTTCGATGCGCTCGAGCAAAATGCCGATACCAACTACATCATCTCGCCCGCACATATCTATACGCAACTCACGTTCCCCATGGCGGCAATGCAGCAGACTATCATGCAATCATTAGGTACGCGACGCGCGTACGTGAACCGCGCGCGACTCTCGCTACCCGTGCTCAACTATTACAATGGTTTGGATGCGAACCGTACGCGCGACGAATGGGCGCAACCAGCCTCAAGTATGCTGATTATCAGGGAGAGTGACCTCGAGAAACTCTTCAACGACGAGATTGTTCTCTCCGACAGTATAGCCATGTATGCTACCTTGCAGTCGGTGACCGATACACTCGATGTCACCACCTACTCCTACGAGTTCGATATTTCCACACTGCTTACCGAACAACTGCGTAAGAACCGGTTTGAGACGCTCGATATGCTGCTTGTGCCCATCACGGTCACAACAACCACTACTTCGTCGTCCTATACGATTACGGATATCAGCTACAATCAGTCGCTCACGGCTACGGAGATCTTCAGTGCACAGCACCCCGAACATCACCTCGAACTCGAAGTCGTCTATTCCGGGTTTTAACAATCGTAAATTGTAAATAATTAAATTGTAAATAGAATGTCTTTGCAATGCGGTATAGTCGGATTGCCTAACGTTGGCAAATCCACCCTGTTTAACTGCCTGAGCAACGCCAAAGCGCAATCAGCCAATTTCCCCTTCTGCACCATCGAGCCTAACCTCGGAGTCATAACGGTTCCCGACGAGCGTCTAAACAAGCTCGGCGAGCTCTGTCACCCCGAACGCGGCGTTATACCTACCACCATGGAGATAGTCGATATAGCCGGACTCGTCAAGGGCGCCAGCAACGGCGAAGGACTTGGTAACAAGTTCCTCGCCAACATCCGCGAAACGGATGCTATCATCCATGTGCTCCGCTGCTTTGATGACGGCAATGTTATCCATGTGGACGGCTCCGTCAATCCCGTGCGCGACAAAGAGGTGATTGATGCCGAACTCCAGCTCAAAGACCTTGAGACCGTCGAGAGCCGCATCCAGAAGATCGAGAAACAGGTGCGCGTAGGTGGCGACAAACAGGCGAAGACAGCCCTTGACCTCTATATCCGTTATCGCGATGCCCTTGCGCAAGGCAAGAGTGCCCGTACGGTCGAACTCCAGAACAAAGACGAGGAACTTGCGGCACACGACTTGTTCCTGCTCACCAACAAACCCGTGCTCTACGTCTGCAATGTCGATGAGGGCTCGGCAGTTAGCGGCAATCAGTATGTCGAGCAGGTGCGCCAAGCCGTCAAGGATGAACAAGCCGAAGTGCTTGTTGTGGCAGCGAAGATAGAAAGCGAGATAGCCGAATTGGAGACCTACGAAGAGCGCCAGATGTTCCTCGAGGAGATAGGACTGCAAGAGTCCGGTGTCAACCAGCTCATCAAGGCGGCCTATGCGCTGCTTAACCTGCGCACGTTCCTCACAGCCGGTAGCGACGAGGTGCGCGCATGGACATTCCGCGCCGGAGCGAAAGCTCCGCAGTGCGCCGGAGTCATCCATACGGACTTCGAACGCGGATTCATCCGTGCAGAGGTCATCAAGTACGACGACTTCATTGCTCTCGGCGGCGAAGCTGCTTGCCGACAAGCCGGCAAACTCGCAGTCGAAGGCAAGGATTATATCGTTCAAGACGGTGACATCATGCATTTCCTGTTTAATGTCTGATAATTCACCTTGTGTTGTTTGATTCTCCAGGTTTTGTCCTTCTAACCGTTAGTTGTTCGTTAGTTGTTCGTTGGTTGTTCATTAGTTGTTAAGCGTATTAAACAATGTTAGAATCCTTATTGTCGCACGGTATATATGTAGCCGTCATCCTTATTGTCATCGGTTTTGTGCTCCTTGTCAAAGGAGCAGACTGGCTCGTGGACGGCGCATCGGCTATCGCCAAACGCTTTGGTATCAGTGATCTCGTTATCGGCTTGACGGTCGTCGCCTTCGGTACATCGATGCCGGAGTTCGTGGTGAACATGGTTTCCGTCGCGGAAGGCTCAACCGATCTGGCTATAACAAATATCCTTGGCTCGAACATCATCAACACGTTTGTAATCCTCGGCGTGACGGCACTCATCTGGCCTGTCACCTCCCAGAAACGTTCGCGTCAGTTTGATATACCCCTCTCCATCCTTGCCGGTGCGATGGTATATGTGTTCGTCAGGTATAATGTGCCTTCCGAACAAGAGCCGGGCATCACGCGTTTTGGCGGTATTATCTTGCTCGTGCTGTTCATCTGGTTCCTCACTAACACGTTCCGTCACGCCAAGGAGCACCCCGAGCAGATCGACACCC
>CAJOFU010000012.1 GCA_905233935.1 Paludibacteraceae bacterium | reverse complement strand
TGAAACGACTGATTGTCGGCGGATTTGAGGGCGTATATGAGATTGGCAGGAACTTCCGCAACGAAGGCATGGATCGCAGCCATAACCCCGAGTTCACCTGTATGGAGCTGTACGTGCAGTACAAGGACTACAACTGGATGATGTCGTTCACCGAGCAGTTGTTGGAGAAGATAGCCATCGCCGTGAACGGAACGACAAAGGTGCAGATCGGCGACCACGAGGTGGATTTCAAAGCCCCGTACCGTCGTCTGCCTATCCTCGACGCTATCAAGGAGCAGACAGGCAAGGATGTAGGCGCTATGAGCGAGGATGAGTTGCGTGCGTTTGCCAAGAGCCTCGGCGTAGAAGACACCGAGCACATGGGCAAGGGCAAACTGATCGACGAGATCTTCGGCGAGACCTGCGAGGGACAGTTCATCCAGCCGACGTTCATCACCGACTACCCGGTAGAGATGTCGCCGCTGACGAAGATGCACCGCAGCAAACCCGGACTGACCGAACGCTTTGAGTTGATGGTCAACGGCAAGGAACTCGCGAACGCTTACAGCGAGCTCAATGACCCGATTGATCAGTACGAGCGTTTCGTGGAGCAGATGAAGCTTGCCGCCAAGGGCGACGACGAGGCGATGGTGATTGACCACGACTTTGTGCGCGCACTGGAGTACGGCATGCCGCCGACATCCGGTATAGGTATCGGTATCGACCGTCTGACGATGTTCATGACAGGGCAACCGACAATACAAGAAGTATTGCTCTTCCCGACCATGAAGCCGGAAGCTAAATAGTTAAAATGGTTCACTGCGTGAACGTTAAAGAGTTAAAATGGTTTTTATTACATAAAAACGTTAAGTTAATATGTTTGATAATAAACGAATTGCTATTGTAGGCGGCGGCAGTTGGGCAACGGCGTTGGCAAAGATCGTGCTGACGAACGTGGATGAAATCAACTGGTTTATTCGCCGCTCGGAGGTGATCGAGGAGTTCAAACGTACAGGTAAGAACCCCACGTACCTGAACAGTGCAACATTCGACATCAGTCGTATTCATTTCACCGACGATATCAATGTCGTAGTGCGCGACTCGGATATCCTTGTGCTGGCTATCCCGTCGCCATATCTGGAGCCGACGCTCAAGAAGATCAAACGCACGATGCGCTCGAAGATCGTTATCTCGGCTGTAAAGGGCATGATTCCCGATAAGAACCAGATCGTGACGGACTACCTGCACGAGCGGTTCAATGTGCCTGACAACAACCTGTTAGTAATAGCAGGTCCCTGCCACGCCGAGGAGATAGCGCTGCAGCGACTGAGTTACCTGACGATAGGTTGGCCGCAACCGTGCCGAGGAGATAGCACCGCTGTTCCAGACCTCGTACGTGCGCACATGTACATCCGTAGATATAATCGGCTTGGAGTACACCTCGGTGATGAAGAACATCTACTCCATCGCGGGCGGTATATGTCAGAGTTTGCGCTACGGCGACAACTTCCAGGCTGTGCTGATCAGCAACGCGCTGCAGGAGATCGACCACTTCACCGCCGCCCTGAGTTCGGTGCATCGCGACATCGGTGCCAGCGGGTATCTGGGCGATGTGCTGGTTACCGCGTACTCGAAGTTCAGTCGTAACCGCCAGTTCGGGCAGATGATCGGCATGGGTTACTCCGTCAAAGCCGCACAACTGGAGATGGAGATGGTAGCCGAGGGTTACTACGGCACATACTGCATCCACCACGCCAATGAGAAGCTGCACGTGGATATCCCCATCGTTGAGGCAATGTACGCCATCCTGTACGAGCACAAATCCCCGACGAACGTAATCAAAGAATTAACTACACACTTACAATAAAATGAAACTATGTATTCAACACGCTGCATCGTTCGTTCCGGCGGGCAGCTTGAAAGCAATCGCTGCACAGACTGCAGCATGTAATGAACTTCTTGAGAACGGCAAAGGTGCCGGTAACGACTTCATCGGTTGGGTAACTCTGCCCGGCGAGATTAGCGACGCCTTCCTTGCTGACGTAGAGGCTACCGCCAAACAACTCCGCGAGAGCTGCGAGATCGTGGTTGTAGCAGGTATCGGCGGTTCGTATCTGGGTGCACGCGCCGTGAACGAGGCTCTGGCTTCGTCGTTCGACGCTTACCTACCCGAGCGCAAGAACCCCATCGTAGTTTATGCCGGCAACAATATCGGCGAGGACTATCTGGCAGACCTGATGGCACTGCTCAAAGGTCGCAAGTTCGGCATCATCAACATCTCCAAATCCGGCACAACGACCGAGACCGCTTTGGCTTTCCGTCTGCTCAAGACCATGCTCGAGCAGCAGGTAGGCAAGGACGAAGCCCGCAAACGCATCGTAGCCGTAACCGACAAAGCCAAAGGTGCGCTGCGCTCGCTCGCAACGAAAGAGGGCTACAAGACCTACGTCATCCCCGACAATGTCGGCGGACGATTCTCTGTACTGACGCCGGTAGGCTTGCTGCCTATCGCTGTAGCCGGTTGGGATATCCGCGCTATCGTTCGTGGTGCACAGGATATGCAGAAAGCTACCGCAGCCAATGTTCCCTACGAGAAGAACCCCGCAGCACAATATGCTGCTATCCGCAACGCCCTGTTGCAATACGGCAAGACCACGGAGATCTTCGTGAACTTCAATCCGCGTCTGCATTACTTTGCTGAGTGGTGGAAACAACTCTACGGCGAGAGCGAGGGCAAAGACCACAAGGGTCTGTTCACCGCATCGGTTGACTTCACGACCGACCTGCACTCAATGGGTCAGTGGATTCAGGAAGGTCAGCGTAATATCTTCGAGACCGTTATCAGCATCGAGAACCCCGAACAGGAAGTACGTATCCCGTCGGATAGCGAGAACCTTGACGGTCTGAACTTCCTCGCCGGCAAACGTGTGGATGAAGTTAACAAGATGGCTGAGCTCGGCACTCGTCTGGCTCACGTAGATGGCGGTGTGCCTAATGTACATCTGAGCTTCGAGCGTCTGGATGAGTACAATATCGGTCAGTTCATCTACTTCTTCGAGCGCGCATGCGGTATATCGGGTTACCTGCTTGGCGTTAATCCGTTCAACCAACCGGGTGTTGAGGCGTACAAGAAGAACATGTTCGCCCTGCTGGACAAACCCGGCTACGAAGAGGAGTCGAAAGCCATCAAGGCGCGACTGAAATAAGCCTGCATCAGCCAATATTGGCTGATGCTACACACGACAACGGGCGGCTCAATGAGTCGCCCGTTGTGTGTTGGTTTGTAGCGCTGTTACTTCAAGCGCAATATAGCGGCATGGATGCGCTGCAGACCTTCGGTTATTTGCTGCTGGGAGCAGGCATAGGATAGTCGCATACACGAAGGCTCGCCAAAGGCAGAGCCGGAAACGCAGACAACCAGACTATCCAACAGAAGATATTCGCACAGCTCATCGGCTGAGTTAATCAGCGATGAGTTGTGTTTTTTTGTATAGTTGCTATCCGCCGGAGCATATTTGCCGAACAAGGCAGTGACATCGGGGAAGAGGTAGAACGTACCTTTCGGCTCGCGCACCTTCCAGCCGGGTATATCCTTGGCGAGCCGTACGATGAGCTCACGGCGACGGCGGAACGCTTCGGTCATCTCCCTGACGCAGGTGAGATCACCTTCCAAGGCTTGCTGTGCAGCATACTGCGCAACCATGGTCGCACAGGTGATCTGCTGCCCTTGCATACGTGTGCAGGCGCGGATAAACTCCTTGTTCTTACAAGCCAGCCAACCGATGCGGTAACCCGTCATGGCAAACACCTTGCTGACGCCGTTGACCACCACGAGTCGATCCAGCAAAGCAGTCTGACTTGCCCATGTTGCGCACGTGCCGGAATAGCAGATTTGGTTGTATATCTCATCAGCCAGCACCGCCACATTCGGGCGGCGAAGAAGAATTTCAGCAAGCGTTCGAATATCTTCGGCAGAATAAACCGAGCCCGTCGGATTGTTCGGCGAGCAAATAACCAGCAGCCTTGTGCGGGGTGTAATAGCCGCTTCGAGAGCTGCGGGAGTGAGAAGAAAATCGTTGTCGTATGTCGTATGAACAATGACGGGCACACCCCCGGCAAGCTTAACCATTTCGGCATAACTACCCCAGCAAGGCGTAGGCAGGATCACCTCATCGCCATCGCCGACAATCGTCTCAATGGCATTGCATAGTGCCTGCTTGGCTCCGACGGAAACGATGATGTCTTCTGCCGCAAAAGTATCCTCTGCCCCACTCTGCTCCACAAAACTGGACATGTATTTAGCCGCGGCTCTGCGCAGCCCGATAATGCCCGGTATTGCACCGTAATGCGACATGTCGGCATCCACGGCATCCTTGACAGCCTGCTTGACGTGTGCAGGCGTAGGGAAATCCGGCTCGCCGATAGACATGCTGATCACATCCAGCCCGGCTTGCTTCATCTCACGAGCCTTGGCACCCATAGCGAGTGTCGGGGAGTCGGAGATCTGGGATATACGTTCAGAAATATTCATAGTACAGTATTACTCTTTCGGAGCAAAGTCGCGGTCGAAGATAGCCAAGCGCTCATCGAGAGCCTCGAGCTGGTCGTCCCGCACAGAGGCAGAACAGCCGCGCATACCTTCGCGTTTGGCACCGGTTGCGATAAGCGATATAGCTGATACGCCGTAGTAAATCAGTTTGTTGATAAGTTGCTCACCCGTCCAATTACGATAGGTGAACGTGAAGAAGAATCCATCACCCACAGGGCGGTCATCAGCATCCTTGTCATAGACTACGTGGAAGTGATGTTTTTCCATGATCTGCTTGATGCGGTGCGCACGGTCACCATAGACATGCGTATTCTTGACGAAGTCAATCTTTCCCTCCGCAGCCGCCTTCATCATTGCCGCCATAGCGTATTGCACCGAGTGCGACACACCGGACGATATAGCGTACAGAATCTGATAGACGAGCGTACGCATAAACTGTCCGTCACTGTTGTAACGCATGGTCAAGGCGTGGAAATGCCGGTGTGCAAGATCGGGATTGACAGCAATCACCGCAGCCCGTTCGCCGGCGTAGGAGAAGATCTTCGAGCAGGAGATCAGATGCACGGCGTTCATCGTGTAACGTCCTACAGTAGGCTGGAAAGGAGCGCTATATGGTTTGCCACGGTTGGGATCACGGAAGTCCATGTTCATATACGCTATATCCTCGATGACAATCGTGTCATAGCGGTTGGCAAGCTGTCCGATGGTGCGTAGTTCGTACTCGGTCAGACACATCCATGAGGGGTTGTTGGGGTTGCTGTAGAGGATAGCGGAGATATTGCCCTGCTGGAGTTTGGCTTCGAGCGCATCACGCAGTTTGTCACCGCGATAGTCGCCTATATCAATGGAGTCAACTTTCAGTCCGATAACCTTGCTCTGCTGCTTCTGTACCGGGAAACAGGGATCGAGAAAGAGGATGGTGTCCCGATCAGGGCGCAGTTGCGAGATGAGTGTATCCAAGGCATAACCGCCCTGCATCGAACCCACAGAGGGTACAATACACTCCTCAGGAATATTGATACCCAAGAATGCCTTGATGAACTCCGAGGCGGCTTGGGTGAGTTCGGGAATGCCGGTGATGAGCGGGTACTTGTTGGCACAACCGTTGCGTAAGGCGGCTATCTGCGCCTCTACTCCAACCTGTTCAGCCGGGAGTCCGGGATTACCGAGCTCCATATGTACGTACTCGCAGTCAGCCTGGCGCTCGATCTCGCGCACTATACCTACCACCTGGCGGATAGTAGCATTGCCTAACTCGTGTGCATCCATGAGACCGAACGCTCCGCACACATTATCGACGAGGTTTTTGTCTAATGGGTAGTTCATGGTAATATGGTTTTACTACGTAAAAACGTTATAGTGGTTTTTCTTTCGAAAAACGTTAAGTAGTTAAAATGGTTTCGATTGCATCGAAACGTTGTTTGCGCAGCAAACCATTTTAACATTTATTCATGCAGCATTGTCACATCCACATGCGGATAGGCGAACGTGAAGCCTTGCGGCGGCAACTCGGTGTAGAAGCGCTCCTGCATGCCAAAGAATACGTCCCAATAATCTTTCCCGCGCACCCACGCACGTACAACAAATGTAATATCGTTCTCGTTGAGCGACTTCAATGCAACAAACGGCGCAGGGATGGCACTCATTCTGTAGTTCACCGTTGACAACTGGAACTTGGTCACATTCAGTTCTTTGTACAATTCATCCATATTCGTGTCAGCCTTGAGCACACGATTGTCATCGTTCAGGATATTGAGTATAGCCTGCTTGCACGCGGCAGCATCCACGCCGTAGGAGACACTGACGAGACACTCTATCCTACGCAACGGGCGACCGCTGAAATTGTTGACCGTACCATTGGATAATGCTCCGTTAGGCAGGATCACCACGCGATTGTCAGGCGTAAGGATCTTCGTGACGGTGATATTCACCTCAACGACCGTACCGGTGTGCCCTAATGCCTCGATGAGGTCACCTGCCTTAAAGGGTTTGAACGCCAGGATCATCAGTCCTCCGGCGAAGTTCTGCACCGTACCGGAGAGCGCCATACCGATAGCCATACCTCCGGCAGCCAGCAGCGCTGCGAGTGAGGTGGTATTCACGCCAAGGGTGCTGACAGCGACAACGACCAGCAATATGGTCATAGTGATCGATACGAACGACGAGATAAACGACGCCAAGGTCGGCTCGACCTTACGACGCTCGAACATGCGTTTCATACCTTTCTTGAGCAACCCGATCAACCAAATACCTACGATATACAGCAGCAATGCTGCCAGCACTTTCAGACCGAACTGCAGCAACTGGTCACCTACCGCTTGCCAGAAATCGTGCGGATCAGTCCTGGCGTACTCAAGCATGTGACGTGCACCGGCACGGATGGAATCCTGCTTTTGCTGAATCTGCTCCGCTGTAGGAGCGGCTTGTAACAAAATGGTGAGAAGAGTATTCATCGTTATCGAATTCTATCGGCAGCACGCACCAATGCCTCATCCTTGAGGATGCGGCGCGTTGCCATAATGGTTAATATCAAACAAACCAGCGGAATAGCCGACCAGAAATCCGGCGACCACGTTACGCCGGGCACACTGACCTTCATCAGCCACACATAGATAGCCGCTACACCATACCAGCCGACGCACAGGAAGGCGAGGAAGATATTCAGCCGCGCTTGTAGGATGCGTTTGTTGTACAGGAAGATATCAATGAGTGCCAAGAGAGGGATGAGTACCGTAGCCAACATCAAGCCCCAAACGCCTTGCAATTGGAGCATCGGAGCATTAGCCGTATCAGCAGGGAACTCGGTTAAGCCCATCGGACTTAACTCCCATATACACGCCGTTTCTGTACTTTCCGGTGACTCAAACAGCAGTACAGACTGAAAACAGAGCGTGATACCCAATGCCACAATGGCAAGCAGATAGATTGTTTGAATACGTTGGATCATAAGATATTTGTGATTTCAAATTTCAAATTTAATATTTCAAATTTATGATTTAGGCGAGGTAATCGACGCGGTAGTGGTCGGTCGGGGAGTCGGGTTTCTCTTCGTCGGTCGGCACGTGCTGGCAGATCACTTTGACGGCGTTATCCTGGAGGATATACTTCTCGCCGGTAGCAGGGCAAACAGCCCGTCCATCGGCATCAAACGTGAGTTTCTCGCCATGACGGCTTACCCACCCTATGCGTCGTGCGGGATTGCCTACCATCAGCGCAAAGTCCGGTACGTCTTTCGTTACCACTGAACCAGCACCGATCAGGCAGTATGCGCCGAGGGTATGACCGCACACGATAGTGGCGTTCGCACCCACCGAGCAGCCGCGCTTGAGCAAGGTTGGCTTGTACTCGTCTTTGCGCGATACTGCAGCACGCGGATTGATGACGTTGGTAAACACCATACTTGGTCCAAGGAAGACATCATCCTCGCAACGCACACCGGTATAGACGCTCACATTGTTCTTGATCTTGCAGTTACGACCGAGCACCACGTCCGGAGAGATAACTACGTTCTGACCGATATTGCAGTTCTCACCGATGGTGCACCCCGACATGATATGACTGAAATGCCAAATCTTTGTGCCTGCACCTATTGTGCAGCCCTCATCTACATAAGAGGATTCGTGTACGAAATAGTCTGCCATAATTTGGTTCACAGATTTATCAGATTTAACTAATTATTGTTCACTAATTAAGCGAATTAAACTAATTATCAGAAGAATGCTTTGAATATATCGTTGCCATTGGCTAAGATGAGCAAGGCTATCAGCAGCCAGAAGCCGACGTTGTTGATCTTTTCCAGCCATTTGTCGGGAATCTGCTTGCCGGTGATAATCTCCAACAGCAGCAACAATACATAGCCGCCATCCAGTGCCGGTATAGGCAGGAAGTTCATGAACGCCAGAATAAGCGACAGGAACGCAGTCATATACCAGAATGCTTGCCAATTCCAGAAGCCCGGGAACATGCTCTTGATTGCCCCGAAGCCACCGAGCGACTCTGCTCCCTCTTTTGTGAATACAATACGGAATTGCTTGACGTACATTACCAGTTGATCCCAGCCGTACTTGATACCTGCGGGAATAGCCTCGAGCAGCGTATAATCCTTATGTAGAGGAGAGATGAACGCCGTGAGCGGTTTCATTACCACACCCATCTTGCAATGGTCACCGATGAACAAGTGTGCCTCCTGATACTCTCCCTGACGGTATAATCCTACAGTCACACTGTCGCAGGGATGAGCAGCCAGCGCGTTTTGCACCATAACGGTACAGGGAGTAGGCTCGCCATTGATGCTCACAACGCTGTCGCCCTTCTGCATTCCGCCAAAGAACGCTGCATGGTTCTCAACCACCGAATCCACCACAAACGGAATAAAGTAAGAGATGAATACGTACGGACGTTTCTGGTACGTTTCGTCCTTATGCGCCTTAGCGCGCTCTATACGATCGTTCTCGTTGTATTGGGCGAGAAGTCGTGTGCCGATATCTTCGGACAAGTGCAGACTAACCTGCTGCCCGTCACGCAATACGACCACATCGCGTTTGCCCTCAATAACGATTGCCTGCACGGCATCAGCCAGATACTCAGGCTTTTCGCCATCTACACTGATAATCAAATCTTGCTGACGGAAACCTTCCTCTTCAAGGATAGGCGAATAATACAAACCTCTCTCAACCTGACTGAGCGGGAACGAATCCTCACCCCAATGATGCAGAATAGCACCGAACATCAGCAGGGCAGCAATGAAGTTCACCAGAATACCGCCGAGGATGATCAGCAATCGTTGCCACGCTTTCTTGCTGCGGTATTCCCACGGCTGGGGTTCACTCGGTAGGTCAGTAGCGGCTTTGGTCTCATCCACCATGCCGGCTATCGAGCAGTATCCTCCGAAAGGAATCCAACCTATACCCCACTCCGTGTTATCGGGATCACGCCGCCAGTCACCTTCCGGCAGTGAGGCTATCTCCTCATCAGTCATCGGACGATACAGGATATTACCCTTCGCGTCCTTCTTGGCTTCGTGGGTAATCGGATCAGTCTGCTCAATGGCTGCAGGCTCGACGTTCGGCGCAAAGAACGCAAAACGCCACTTGCCATCCACCTTCTTCATGCGGAAGAGGGAGATCTTCGGATTGAAGAAAACGTAGAACTTCTCTACACGCACCTTGAACAGACGTGCAAACGAGAAGTGACCTAATTCATGTATAACAACCAGAAAACTTAATGCAAGTATCAGTTGAATCCACTGTATTGCTGCCATTATCTCAAATTAAAAATTTCAAATTACAAATCATTACTAAGTAAACTCTCCACGAACTGCCTTGTCTCTGCATCTATGCGGACATAATCCTCGTAGGTGGGCTTGGCGATGTACGGCATATCGTCCATGGCGCGATTGATGAGTTGCGACATCTCAAGGAACCTGCAGCGATGCTCACGGAATGCGAGGTTCACCACCTCATTGGCGGCATTAAGTACGCAGGGCACCGTGCCACCACGGTTCGTTGCTTTGTAAGCCAGCCCCAGATTCGGGAATCGTGCCAAATCGGGTTTGTCGAAAGTCAAAGCACCCAGTGCGGCAAGGTCGGCACGCGGGAAGTTGCTCTGGATGCGTTCGGGGTACGTCAGTGCCAATTGTATCGGCACACGCATATCGGGAGCGCCCAATTGCGCTTTGATAGCGCCGTCCACAAACTGCACTGCCGAGTGCATGATCGACTGCGGATGGATCAGCACCTCAATCTTTTCTATCGGTACACCGAACAGCCACTTGGCTTCAATCACCTCAAAACCTTTGTTCATCATCGAGGCGGAGTCGATGGTGATCTTTGCTCCCATGCTCCAATTAGGGTGCTGCAGAGCCTGCTCAGCAGTAACCGTAGCCATCTGCTCCAGCGTGAAGTTACGGAAAGGTCCACCGGATGCCGTAAGCAGAATCTTCTCTATCTCAGACTTTTCACCGATGAGCGACTGAAAAATTGCCGAGTGTTCGCTATCAACGGGCAGGATTGGTGTGTGGTGCTTGGCTGCGAGTTCGCAGATCAGTTCACCTGCCACGACCAGCGTCTCTTTGTTTGCCAAAGCAATCGTTTTGCCTGCCTTGATAGCCTCGATGGTCGGGCGCAAGCCGGCATAACCAACCATAGCCGCCACAACGATGTCAATCGGCTGGAAGGTCACCATCTCGGCGATAGCATCTGCACCAGCCCAAACCTTGCACGGCTCATTCTTGAGAGCCTCTTGCAGTTGAGGGTATAGGTTCTCATCAGCGATGCACACTATCTCCGGATGAAACTCCTTGGCTTGCTCAATGAGCAGATCCACCGAACGGTTCGCACAGATAGCGTACACACTGAATCGATCGGGATTATCGCGAACAATATCCAATGTCTGCGTACCAATACTGCCTGTACTGCCTAATATCGCTAAATTCTTCATGTGTCTGATTTCTGATATCTGACCTCTGATTTCTGACATCTAAAACGCAATGATCTCTTCCGGATTAATCTCTTGCCCTTGTTTCCAAAGCTCGAAAGTGAACGGCGTGCCGTCCTGAACGATTGCTATCGTTTGTCCTGTCTGCACCGCATCTCCTACGCGGCAAAGCACCTTGCCTACATTCCTATACACCGACAGATAGTTCTGATGCAGAGCCATTACAGTGTTCGTCTCATTGTCGTCGGCATTGACATAGACTATTGTTCCGTCCAACGTAGCACAAATGTTCTCTTTGTTCGGTGTTTGGATGGTGACACCATGTTTGCCTTCCTGTGGAGCGTAAGCACTGATGATTACACCATGTGCAGGTGTGTAAAGTGAGAATATGGGCGTTGTGGCTGGCGCATCAAACAGGAGCAGATTATCGCGTTCACGTGCCTCGTACTCGGCAATGAACGCTTCCGTAACCTCATTCTTGGCGTCCAACAGTTGTTCCTGCATGATAATCTGCAATGAGTCCAGGCTGACCACCGTATCGCTGTGCACCTCTCCGGCTACCACATCGCGCACCACGCTGATATACTGCGTCTGCAAATCCATCGTGTGTTGCAACGAATCGATGCGCATCGACTCCTCAATGATCTCCTGACGCAGACTTGCCGAGTAACCGGGCAGGATATTCCTAAAAGGTGTATAGACAATCAGCAAAGACAGCACTCCGATAGTCAGCAGGAACATAAAGAACAGCGCGGTAAACACGCCGAGTCCCGACACATGAATGTGCCAGAACTCGCGCAGTGTATCATCGTCTATCAGCGTCAGTCGCCGTTTCTGCCTAATCCGCTTAAACCAACTCTCTTCGTTGTACATTATTATTTTGGCTTTTAGCTTTTGACCATTGGCTAATGGCTAACGGTCAATGGCTAAAGTTAAAGAATCGTGCAACCCTCACAAGGCTTCAGTTGTTTGAAGAAATCGTTGCCTTTGTCATCGACGAGGATGAAGGCTGGGAAGTTCTCCACCTCAATCTTCCAGATAGCTTCCATACCCAATTCCGGGTATTCTACGCACTCAATAGATTTGATGTTCTCCTGTGCAAGGATAGCAGCAGGTCCACCGATTGAGCCGAGGTAGAATCCTCCGTGCTTCTGGCAAGCGTTCGTCACATCAATCGATCGATTGCCCTTTGCAAGCATGATCATCGATCCGCCGTGATCTTGGAACTCATCTACGTACGGATCCATACGACCGGCCGTGGTCGGACCCATCGAACCGCAGGCCATGCCTGCCAGCCGGACCTGCATAGTAGATCGGGTGGTTCTTGAGGTACTCGGGCATCTCTTCACCTGCATCCAGACGTGCTTTAATCTTCGCGTGAGCGATGTCACGACCTACGATGATCGTGCCATTCAGACTCAAGCGTGTACCGATCGGGTACTTCGTCAGGATCTTGCATACATCTGCCATGGGCTGGTTTAGGTCGATGCGTACAGCGTCCCCTTCGCCTGCATTACGCAATTCAGCAGGGATGAGTGAAGCCGGATTGTTATCCATCTTCTCAATCCATATACCGTCCTTGTTGATCTTGCACTTGATATTTCGGTCAGCCGAGCAGCTAACGCCCAAACCTATCGGGCAGCTTGCACCATGGCGTGGCAAACGAACAACACGCACGTCGTGAGCCATATATTTGCCACCAAACTGTGCACCCAGACCTATCTTATACGCCTCTTGAAGCAGACGTTTCTCCAATTCGATGTCACGGAACGCACGCCCCGTCTCGTCGCCTGTGGTAGGCAGACTGTCATAGTAGTGCGTCGATGCCAACTTAACTGTCAGCAGGTTCTTCTCTGCACTCGTGCCGCCGATAACGAAAGCAATATGATACGGCGGGCAAGCTGCTGTACCCAGGCTCTTCATCTTCTCAACAAGGAAAGGAATAAGTGTGCCCTCGTTCTGGATACGGGCTTTCGTCTCTTGGTACAGATACGTCTTGTTAGCCGATCCGCCGCCTTTGGTTACGCACAGGAACTCGTACTCCATACCCTGGGTAGCCTCGATGTCGATCTGTGCCGGCAAGTTGCACTTGGTGTTCACCTCGTTGAACATATCCAGCGGAGCATTCTGGCTGTAGCGCAGGTTGCACTCCGTATAGGTGTTGAACACACCACGACTCAATGCTTCCTCATCGCAGAATCCCGTCCATACTTGCTGACCTTTCTCGCCGTGGATGATAGCCGTGCCGGTATCTTGGCAGAGCGGCAGTTGACCTTTGGCAGCCACCTCGGCGTTCCTCAGGAACGTCAATGCAACGTACTTGTCATTGGCACTTGCCTCAGGATCACGTAGAATCTTGGCGACCTGCTCGTTGTGGCTGCGACGCAACATGAAACTCACGTCATGAAAAGCCTGCTGCGCCATCATCGTCAGACCTTCCGGCTGAACCTTGAGCATCGGTTTGCCTTCAAACTCGCTCACGCTAACATAATCCTTGGTGAGCAGATAGTATTCCGTCTCGTCCTTGCCGAGTTGGAACATAGGTGCGTACTTGAATTCCATAATATTATTTTTTCATTTAATCATTTACACATTTTGCTCACTTACCCCTTGAATACGAAATATACCGCCAGAATCATACAGAATGCCGCTGCAACATGATTCCAACGCAGGTGTACATGGAATGCGATAGCAGAGAAAGCAATAAATACCATTAAGGTAATCACCTCTTGCAATATCTTTAACTGCATCAGGTTGAATGGTCCGCCGTTGCCCATGAAGCCCATTCTGTTCGCCGGCACTTGCAGGCAGTATTCAAAGAACGCTATTCCCCAACTGAACAATATAACGGCTATCAGCGGCAAGTGCTGAAACCACTTCATCTCTGCCATCTTCAGATGCCCGTACCAAGCGAGCGTCATGAAGACATTAGAGCAGATAAGCAACAGTATCGTATAGACGCTTTTCATCTTACTTCTGATTCTTGACCGCCGCTTTCTGCTGTTCGATGCTCTTGTGGGCACCTTTCTCCAAACGGGCTATCTCGCGCTGGATATTTCCCGGTATGTGTTCGCCGTCACGCTCCACGCACTCGTGGCACTTCATCTGCTTGCTGTACATGCGTCCTACGCAGTAGTTTGAGCGGTTGCAGCCTGCGTGGTAATGCGGGTTCTCTTTCACATGATTCACAAACTCAGGATCCTTGATCAGCACATGTGCAAACTGGAAGAGTTCAAAGCCTTCGTCCATAATCTGCTGGCAGTTGTCGCCGCTCTGCACACCGCCTACATAGATCAGCGGCACATCTTTGATCTCCTCTTGGAATCGTTTGGCTTGCTGCATGAAGTACAGTTCTTTGAACGGCACGGTCGGCGTCATAATTGCCCCTACAAACGGGATATGCAGCGCAGCTTTCAGCCACCACATTGACTTCATCGGCATATAGTGCGCAAGCGTCTTGATAGGCATTGCGCCGCCGAGGATCGTCATCGGCGAGCGGCTAACCGTGCCTCCTGAGAGAACAATGCCATGCACCTTATGCTTGGCAATCTCCTTTGCGATACGAATACCCTCCTCGATGTCCGAACCGCCCCAACAATCGTCCCACATGTTCGTCTTAACCACTACAGCCATGTCATCTTTAGCGTGAAGCATCACCTCGTCCAACACCTCGTTCATGAAGCGTACGCGGTTCTCAAAACTGCCACCGTACTCGTCGTGACGATGGTTCGTACGCGGGCTGATGAACTGCGAGATAAGATAAGCGTGTCCGGCATGTATCTCTACGCAGTCGAATCCCGCCTCACGGCAGAAATCTACGGCGTCGCCGAACTTCTTGACCAACGCCTTGATCTCGCTCACCTTCAATCGACGGTGAAGCGTCGGGCTGTACAGGTTGAAGCCGTTGGATGCACTCACCGGCATGCAATGGCAGGTCGCATAGTGCGTCATGTTGCCGCAGTGACCGATCTGGATGCTGGCTTTCGCACCCTCGGCGTGGATAGCGTCCGTCAGTTTCTTAAGCCCGGGCAAAGCCTCAGGGCGGACAAACAGTTGCCCGTCAAAACTTACGCCGCTCCTATCCACCGAACAGTATGCAATAGTTGTCATACCTACTCCACCGCGAGCTACACTCACGTGGTAATCAAACAACGCTTGCGAAGGCAAATTGCCCTCGCACATATTCTCAAAGGCTGCGGAACGAATGAACCTGTTCCGCAGCGTTGTAGGTCCTAACTTATAAGGGGAAAACAGTTTATTTTCCATTTGATGATTTGAAGATTTGAAAATTTGATCCTTAATAAATGAACGGGATAATACGTTTTAACTTCTTTCTGTCAAATTCCTCCGGGAACTCCTTCTCGTAACGCAGGTAAATCGAATTTGCGCGCGGCACAAGGTTGCAGCAACTGAACCAGAAGAACAGCGCACCTGCCCACGACCACGTCAATATAGCAAAGCCCAGCCACTCCGTTATCTCGCCTAAGTAGTTTGCAGAAGTAACGAATCGGTACATACCTTTCTTGGGCAAATAGTGGTTGGTGTCACCCGGCTGACGCAGGTGACGGATCACATGGTCAGAGTGCAGGTTGATAATGAATCCGATAATGAAGATTACCGTACCGATGATGAATCGCGGATCAGTAACCCACTCCTCACGATACGGACTATAGACCGGCGCAATATGGAACAACCAATACCCTTGCACATAGCCGTTGATCAGATTCCACAGCACCGACAACCCCATAATCACAATCGGCATCTTACCGTTGCCACGCATCAAGAACGGGAAAATAAACGAGCGCTGGAAATAGTGCATCTCAAAAATCAGGAAGAACAGCAAATAGGGAATATTGCCGCGTACTGGAGATATACCCCACAAATACAGCATCGCTATAAACACCGGCACTTCCATCAGAAACCAGCCGACCTTGTTATTGATTGCAGGTCCCCACTTCTCAGTGCGCATCTTGCCGTAGCCGGCATCCACAAAATACAACGACACGAATACCACGAAGCCTACCAGCGCCATGATAAACAGGAAGTTGTAAAAGAATTCAATCGAGTTCAAATGTTCCATTATATTCTCAGTTTTCAGTATTCAGAATTCAGTTTTCAGAATTCAATATTCAGAATTCAGCGGTCAGAATCAGTCAAACCGCAAAAGTCTACAAAGTTACAAATATTTTCCGACAATTGCAAGCGTTTGAGGATTTATTTTTTCAGAGCCCGCTGTTTTTCTTGTTTTTGACAAACAAACAAGCCAATCACCACAAGCAATATACCCAACCACTTACCTAAAGGTAACTGCTCGCCGAAGAACGCCAACATGATCAGTGCTGTAAACACCGGTCGAACATTGTTGAAAACATTTGCCTGCGTCACACCAATCTGACGAACCGTGTAGCAGAACAGCACAAACGCCAAAATCGACGAAAAAACTGCCAGATAACCAAACGCATACAATAGCTCCGCAGCGTACGTACTCAACAAAAATCCCTCACTCAGGCAAGCTCTGCTCTCCACTATTCCCCATAGCGGATAGAAGAACAGCAATGCTGTCACTTGCTCATAGAAAATGATTGACAGCGGCGAGTAACGCTCGGGAATCTTCTTTAGCAGAATAGAGTACATCACTGCCGAACATACAGCAAGAAAAGCCAACGGTATACCTATTGGGTTGCCTAATTCGAAGTTCTGCGAACCGACCAGCACAAGCATAAACATGCCTATTGAAGAGATAAGTATTCCTACTATATTGTACTTCGTAACCCGCTCACGCAGAACAACAAACGCCAAAAACGGTGCAATCAGCGGAGCTGTCGATAGCATCGCTTCGGCAATCGTCGGCGATGCCAATGATTTGTAACAAAAGGTCTCAAAGATGAAGTACAGAACCGGTTGCATGATTCCTGCCAACAAGAACAGCGGTACATCCTTCTTCCGCATCCCCTGCAAGGCTAACAACGAATCCTTTACACCTCGACGCTTTGCTATCCACCGTGCGACCAGTCCCACAGTCAACATCAATAGCACGGCTATCGTAAATCGCGCAATAATCAGCGTGAACGGACGCAGAAACAACAGACTCTCCTGAACGGCTATCCCCGATCCCGCCCAGATCAACATCGCCAAAACAACGGCTATATACGGTATGATTTTCTTCATATTCAAAAAAATTCGCACAAATTTACGAAAATATTTGCAAATATCCAAAAAAAATCGTAACTTTGTACCGAATTTTTTAAATTTGAAATTTGAAATATGAAAGACACCCAAATTTTCGACCTTATCCGCCGCGAGCGGGAGCGTCAAACTAAAGGCATCGAACTCATTGCCAGTGAAAACTACGTTTCCGACCAAGTGCTGCAAGCCATGGGCAGTGTACTGACCAACAAGTACGCTGAGGGCTATCCCGCACACCGTTACTACGGTGGCTGCGAGGTGGTTGACGAAGTGGAAGAGCTCGCGCGTACGCGCCTTAAACAATTATATAATGCTGCCTACGTCAACGTGCAACCCCACTCCGGCGCACAAGCGAACATGGCGGTATTTATGGCGTGTCTCAAGCCCGGCGACACATTCATGGGACTCAACCTCAGCCACGGCGGACATCTCAGCCACGGCTCAGCAGTGAACTTCTCCGGCTTGGTTTTCAATGCCATAGGCTACGACCTCAACGAGGCAACCGGTCTCGTCGATTACGACGACCTTGAGCGCAAAGCGCGTGAGCACAAACCTAAACTCATCATTGCCGGCGCCTCTGCATATAGCCGTGAGTGGGATTACGAACGAATCCGCCAGGTTGCCGACGAGATAGGTGCAATCTTTATGGTCGATATGGCGCACCCCGCCGGACTCATTGCTGCAGGTCTGTTAAAGAACCCGCTCCAATATGCACACATCGTCACCTCTACCACCCACAAGACGCTTCGTGGCCCGCGTGGAGGTATCATCCTTATGGGGCAGGACTTCCCCAACCCGTGGGGTAAAACTACTCCGAAAGGCGAAATCCGAATGATGTCCGCCCTACTCGACTCGGCTGTCTTCCCGGGCACACAAGGCGGACCACTCGAGCACGTCATTGCTGCCAAAGCCGTTGCGTTTGGTGAGGCGCTACAGCCGGAGTTCAAGACCTACCAGCAGCAAGTCAAGCGCAATGCTGTAGTCATGGCACAGGCGTTTGTGGATAAAGGATACAAGGTCATCAGCGGCGGCACGGACAACCACTCTATGCTTGTTGATCTCAGGACGAAGTACCCCGACCTCACTGGTAAGAAAGCAGAACAGGCACTCGTAGCAGCTGATCTCACGACCAACAAGAACATGGTACCCTTCGATTCGCGCTCGGCGTTCCAGACATCAGGTCTGCGCTTCGGCACACCGGCTATCACCACACGCGGACTCAAGGAAGACAAAATGCCGTGGATCGTCGAACTCATTGACCGCGTACTCCGTGACCCAGACAACGAGCAGGTCATCGCCGCCGTACGCAAGGAGGTCAATGCCGAAATGATCAACTATCCGCTCTTCGCGTGGTAAGAAGTTAATCAAACTAATCCGCCTCTATGGGAGGCGGATTTTTTATACCCAAACCGATAAAAACTGCACCAATAGCAAATGCAAAATGAATAGAGAAAAGATCAGTCGGCACGAGTGATGCGGGCGCCGATGGCATTGAGGCGGTATTCGATGTCCTCGTAGCCGCGGTCGATCTGGTCAATGTGGTCTATACGCGACGTGCCATCCGCAGACATAGCGGCAATCAGCATCGCTATACCCGCACGGATATCCGGCGAGGTCATGGTGTGGTGCTTGAGTTGGCGCGTGTGATCGTGACCGATAACCACTGCACGGTGCGGGTCGCAAAGGATAATCTGCGCACCCATATCAATCAGTTTGTCCACGAAGAACAGACGGCTCTCGAACATCTTCTGATGAATCAGTACCGAGCCTCGTGCCTGCGTAGCAACCACAAGGATGACGGAGAGCAAGTCCGGTGTCAGTCCCGGCCACGGCGCGTCGGCTACAGTAAGAATAGAGCCGTCAAGGAACGATTCAATCTGGTAGTGCTCCTGTGCGGGGATAACAATATCATCGCCATCCACGTCGATGCGGATACCCAAGCGACGGAAGGCATCGGGGATGATACCGAGATCACGGTAACCGACCTTGCAGATACGCAACTCCGAGCCGGTGATTGCCGCCATGCCGATGAACGAACCGACCTCAATCATATCCGGCAGTAGTGTGTGTTCGGCGCCGTGGAGTTCGCTTACGCCTTCGATGGTAAGCAGATTACTGCCTACACCGCTGATCTTGGCACCCATATTGTTGAGCATCTTGCTGAGCTGCTGCAAGTACGGCTCACAAGCTGCGTTGTAGATTGTGGTTGTGCCTTCAGCAAGCACAGCCGCCATGATGATGTTCGCTGTACCGGTGACAGACGCTTCGTCCAAAAGCATGTAACTGCCTTTCATGTGCTTGCCGCTAAAGCGATATGCCAGCAATTTCTGGTCGTAAGTGAACGTCGCGCCGAGGTTGAGCATTCCTTGGAAATGGGTATCCAGACGACGGCGACCGATCTTGTCTCCACCGGGTTTGGCGTAGGTCACTTCGCCCAAACGCGCCAACAGCGGTCCAATCAACATCACCGAACCGCGGAGTTTGTTGCACTTCTTTAGGAAATCCGCACTGCGCAGATACTCGGTGTCGAGTTCAGCAGCTGTAAAAGCATAGCGCCCTTTTGCCTGTTTTTCAACCTTCACGCCGATGGACGACAATAGGTCTATGAGGTTATTCACGTCAAGGATGTTCGGCAGGTTGCTGATAATTACCGTTTCCTTGGTCAGCAATACGGCGCACAGCACCTGTAATGCCTCGTTCTTTGCGCCCTGGGGTGTGATTGATCCGTGGAGTTTGTGTCCTCCTTCTACTATAAATGATGCCATATTTGTTGAGTGTTGAAAGTTGAGAGTTGAAAGTTATATATAGTTTACCTCCGGGGAGATAGTGATGTCGAAACGCTGTTTGACATCGGCGCAGATGGCTGCGGCAAGATTGATGATGTCATCGGGTATGGCGTTGTTGGCGTTGACGAGGACGAGCGGTTGCTTGGAGTAACACTGCGCTCCGCCCAGCGTTTTGCCTTTCCAGCCACATTGCTCGATGAGCCAGGCAGCAGGGATCTTGATGCCACCGTCTTGCTCGAAATGCGGTACGCGGTCGTAGTTCGCGGCAATGGATTCATAGACCTCGCGAGGAACAATAGGGTTCTTAAAGAACGAACCGGCTGAACCGAGTTCGCCTACCTCGGGGAGTTTCTGACGACGGATACGGATAACCGCCTCGCGCACATCGCTTGGCGTGGGGTTCTCCCCTACCTCACCGCGCAAGTTGCCGTAATCAAGTTTGGGATCGAACGTCTTGTTGATGCAATAGGTGACGTGGGTGATGATATACTTGCCGCGGAGTTCGTTCTTGAAGATGCTGTCGCGGTAGCCGTAACGGCACTCGGCGTTGGTGAATGTGCGCTCGCTGCCATCGGACATGTCAATTGCCCGCACCTCGGTAATAACATCCTTGGCTTCCACACCGTACGCACCGACGTTCTGCACAGCCGACGCGCCGACCTCGCCCGGGATATAACTCAGATTCTCCATGCCGGAAAGCCCCATGTCGCATAGTTGGGCAATAAGGTCATCGAGCACCAGCCCGTTCTCGGCTTCGATCCACACGTGCTCAGCATCTTCCTTCGTGGAACGTGCACGGCGCATAGCGGAGTGCAGAATAACGCCGTCGAAATCACGGGTGAACAGCAGGTTACTGCCAGCACCGATGTGCAAGATGCGCTCGCCCTTGTACTGCTCAAGCAAGGCGCGCAACTCATCAATGCTATGGTACTCGGCGAGGATCTTGGCTTTAACATCCAAGCCGAATGTATTAGGTATATTTGTCATTTGCAATTATTTTTGGATATCAGATGTCAGATATCAGATGTCAGATTTTTTATTTCTGATTTCTGACTTCTAAAATTCATTCACATCGCTCGGCATACGCAAGTCACCGCGAGGCGAGAGGCTGACGCTGACGACCTTCGGGCCATCAGGCAGACACGAACGCTTGAACTGTTGTTGGAAGAAGCGCTTCATAAACACATCCAGCCATTTCTTGATGGTAGCATCGTCATAGCGCTGCTCAAAGGCGTAGCGCGCCATATACGCAATCTTCTCGCGCGTAAATCCGTAGCGGAGGAAATAATACACAAAGAAGTCATGCAACTCGTACGGACCCACTTTGTCCTCGGTTATCTGGGCTATCTCGCCGTTCTCATTAGCTGGCAACAGTTCGGGCGAAACGGGCGTAGAGATCACATCATCGAGAATCGAACGTACGCGGTCGCCGAACAGGTTCCGCGCCGCATAACCGACCATATAACGGACGAGGGTCTTGGGTATTCCGGCATTCACGCCGTACATGGAGATGTGATCACCGGCGTAGGTTGCCCAGCCCAGCGCGAGTTCGCTCAGATCGCCCGTGCCGACCACCAGACCGTTGTACTTGTTCGCCATATCCATGAGGATGAGCGTGCGCACACGTGCCTGTGCGTTCTCGTAGGTAATGTCATGGTTGGACATATCGTGGTCGATGTCATGCAGGTGTTGGGTGACGACATCGCGGAACGCCCAGCTCGTTCATCAGATCGATAGCATTGCGGTACGTGCGGTTCGTGGTGCCGAAGCCCGGCATAGTGATGCCGAGTATGCGGTTACGCGCATAACCGAGCATATCCGCCGTCTGCACAGCCACGATGAGCGCAAGTGTAGAATCTAAGCCGCCACTGATTCCCACAACGAGCGATTGTGCATGTGTATGTTCCCATCGACGAGCCAAAGCCGATGTCTGGATAGAGAGCACATCCATGCAGTAGGCATCCTCGTTCTCCTTCGATGGCAAGAACGGCGTGGGATTGAACGTACGGTGCAACGGTTCGGCGTACCCCTCGGCGTTCTCGATAGGCGCGACATTGATCTTACGATAGTGACCTATTCTATCTTTCGTAAAGTTCGTGTTCCGTTCACGGTCGGTGCGTAGACGCTCAACGTCAATCTCGCTGATGGTGAGCGATGACTCACGTTGGAAGCGTTCGCCTTCGGCGATGAGTTTGCCGTTCTCAGCGATATACGTCGAGCCGGAGAACACAACATCTGTCGTGCTCTCACCCACACCGGAAGAAGTATAGACGTAGCCGCAATGCACACGCTGGCTCTGCTGCGCCAACATCTGCCGACGGAACGCGTGCTTACCGACGATGCAGTTCGAACTCGACAGGTTGAAGATCAGTTCTGCACCCTGTATTGCCAACTGCGTGGATGGCGGCAAGGGACTCCACAGATCCTCACATATCTCCACGCCAAACGAGTAATTCCTCGTCAGGAACAACAGATCGACACCAAACGGCACGTCGCCCTGCCAGAGTTCGACAGTAGGAATACGCGGGTGAACGCCGTCGGGCAGTTGCTCAACCGTCTCGCGCCCGGCTGCAAACCAGCGTTTCTCATAGAACTCGCCGGTGTTGGGCAGGTTGGTCTTCGGCACAACGCCGATGATCTCGCCGTCGGTGATGACAAACGCACAGTTGTACAGGTCGTTGTCCGTCTTCAGCGGCGCGCCGACCAGCACAATGATTGATTTGCCGCGTGTGAACTCGCACACATCTTTGAGCGCAGCCATGGCATTCTGCTGCAAGGCGTTGGTAAAGAACAAGTCTGCGCAGGTGTAACCCGTCAGCCCCAACTCCGGGAAGCAGACAATCTCCACGCCTTCGTCCAGCGCCTCGGAGATCAGTTGTTTGGTTTGCTGCGCATTGTACGCACAGTCACCAACCCGCAGCAACGGCACTGCTGCCGCCACACGAACAAATCCAAGATTCGTATCCATAGTATTCAATAATGTTTTTACTCTTTATACGATGTGGGGTCCCCAAAAGAACGGCAACGTTGTTTTGGGGAGAGCCGAGGCAATCATACGCTTTATGACGCAAAGCGGCATCCGAAAGCATGATTTGCCGAAGGCGACTACAAAGATACAAAAAATATTTGAATTATGCAAATTTGTAAGGTGAAAATTGAAAAAAAAGCAAAAAATAATGTATTTTATGGGATATTTCGCATAAAAACTTGCATATTTGAAATATTTGTCGTACCTTTGCATCCGCTTTTCGCGAAAAACCGACTGGCAATAACAAATGACCAAATGGTAAATGCGAAAATGTGATAATGACCTGGTGCTATCGTCTAGCGGTTAGGACAAAAGATTCTCAATCTTTAAACCGGGGTTCGATTCCCCGTAGCACTACAACCAACAAATTTTGTTGCTCGCAAGCACAAGTCTCCCTAGCTCAGTTGGTAGAGCAACTGACTCTTAATCAGTGGGTCGAGGGTTCGAGTCCCTCGGGGGACACAGCAGAAAAAGGCTAACCGCAATGGTTAGCCTTTATTCGTATCATATTAGCAACTTATCCTTTATTGTTATAGCGTTCGCAATATATCCGCGTGGCTGTTTCCACCATCCTTAGGCAGGGGCGTTGGCGGTAATACTCCGCCGTGCGCTCGTCAGGCACAGGCGGTGTCGGCGCATCTTTGCGCAGTTGCAGCAATTCACGGCAGATATACGAACCGTTCTGCTCGGCAAAGCGATGCACGAGCAACTGCACGTTCTTGTAGTTAGCCTGTTTGCCCTCTTTATCCGCAGCGTCCGTTGCGCCGGACTCCAAGCCCTCAAGCAACGCCATCGCCGAACAGGCTCCGCACATCTCCCTGAGCCGCCCTACTCCACCGCCGAACGAAGCCGACAAACGCGCAGCCTGTTGTCCGGGGATCCCGTACAAATCAGATAGTGCCATAAACACCGATTGCGAGCAGTTGTAACCGCTCATAAACAATTCGCGTGCACGTAGCACGCGACTCTCTACATCAGCGGAAGACATAAATCAACTTGCTAATTGGTTTTCGATATGACGCACACGCTGCCCTAGCACAACATCGTTCTGCAACATCGTATTCAGCACATCCAGTGCATGCACAACGGTTGCGTGCGTGCGGTTGCCTATATAACGGCCAATATCCGACACCGAGAGTTCGGTATAGCGTTTGGCAAGGAACATAGCCACTTGACGGGCTATAACCACCTCACGCTGCCGACTTTGCGAGAACAATGCATCAGGCGATACAAGGAACTCCTCGCACACAGCGTCGGTGATATCCGACATATTACGCTCACGAGGTTTGATCTTCACAATCCGGCCAACCACCTGCTCTGCCAGTTCCATGTCAATCTCCTTGTCTGCCAGCGTGGAGTAAGCCAGTAAGGCAGCCAGCACACCTTCCAAGTCACGAACATTATCGCGCACATTGTTGGCGATGAACTCCACAATCGGCATCGACAGCGTCACACCGTCGCGGTGCATCTTGTTGAGCAGAATATTCTTGCGCAGTTCATAATCCGGCTTAACCATCTCTGCTGCCAAACCCCACTTGAAGCGGCTGAGCAGACGATCCTCAAGCCCATCAAGATCCTTCGGAGCCTTGTCGCAGGTCAGCACAATCTGCTTGCCGGACTGCTGCAGGTAGTTGAAGATGTGGAAGAACGTGTCTTGCGTCGCGCGCTTACCCGCAATATATTGTATATCATCCACAATCAGTACGTCAATCGTCTGATAGAACAGCAAGAAGTCAGGAATATGGTTATGCGCTGCCGCGTCCTGGTATTGCAACTGGAAGGTGTTGGCGGAAACATACAGCACACGCTTCTGCGGAAGCAGTCGCTTCACATCGTTGCCGATAGCGTTAGCGAGATGGGTCTTGCCCACTCCGCTTCCGCCATAGATGAACAACGGGTTGAAACTCGTTCGCCCGGGTTGTGCTGCAACAGACAGCGCCACGGTACGCGCCAACTTGTTCGACTCGCCCTGAACAAACGTCTCAAACGTATAAAACGTATTAAGCTGGCTGTTGAAGTCCGGCTCATCTTTCAGATCAGGTTGCTGCAGCAGTACCGGTGGAGCTACAGGAGCCTGTGATACATCCGAAGGTATATTCACGCCCGCGTCCGTACGCGAATCTATTTGTACGCGATACTCCAGTTTCGTCTGCGGACCAAACATGCGGAACAATACCTTCGACAGCAACGTGAGGTAGTTCTCCTCAATATACTCGACGATGAACTGCGACTTAACCTGTAGAACAAGAACGTTGTTTTCGAAACTCAGCGCCTGAATAGGAGCAAACCAAGTCATATACACAGTGGGCGTGAGATTGTCACGCAACACCTGTTGGCACTGAGCCCATATGACTTGTACATTTTTTTCCATTATGGCGCAAAATAAATCGGAGGGTATTCTCCGAAAAGCAGTGCAAAGGTACAACTTTTTTTTGATATTTGCAAATTTCTGCGAATGACAGATTTTGACTTTTTACAAACCCCTTATAAATTCAATTAGTTACAAAATGCAGCCTGAATGTCAGGCGATTGCAAAAGTTATCAACATTCAATTGACTGATTTTTAGGGGTGCGAATGATGCCGGTTTTTGCATCTATTCGCTTGTTTTCATAGTAATTGGCCAAAAACGGGCGTTTTATGTTGTAAAACACTTTTTTCTTATTTATAATCCGCAAGAATAAGAGCCTTTAAAGTATAGTTTGCAACACGAAAATATTGCCTTCATTCACCCACTTAGGAAGGCATGCAACATTCTGAAATCCAACGGATTGAAACAGTTTTTGAGAGTTCAGATTTGTTTCTCTTACCATAGCATACAAAAGTCGAAAGCACAGAATATTAGCCACATACAATTTTAGTTTTTTTAGTGCTTCTGTTCCTACTCCTTGATTGCGCCATTCTTTTGCCACATAAATCGCCACAGCGGCTTTCCTGTTACGGATATCCACATCGTACAAATCGATGCAGCCTACAGGCTCTCCGGCGGTCGTTTGACCTTCCCTGCTCTGCGGCACACAGATCATCAGCCGCAGTTGACCGTCCTGATAGATATCACCTGTTGTACGCAGTATATAATCGCGCAAATCCGCCTCAGAGAGCGGATTATGCGTATTGCCGTCGAGCCACACTTCGGCATCGTTCTCCCACAAGTAGAGCTGTGGCAGATCGTCGGGCTCGAGTTTGCGTAATAGTATCGACTTTCTATCAATCATGCAAACAGACGTTCAAACAAGGAAGGTTTGCGGCGCTGTTTCTCGTCATCGAACTGATGATTCTCGGCGGGTTTCAAAGGTTTGCCGCTATGGATCATCTGATAGATCACTCCCCAATCAGGTAGTCCGCCGAGGTTGTGGTCGTCGATGAACACGTCGGCATCGAGTTTGCGCGAGATACGCATGTCTGGCGTTTCCTCGGGAAATGCGGCATTCACGGCATAGAACTCCAACCCGCGCTCCTTGCAATAGTTCACTGCCTCCTCCAACAGTTGCCCCTCGCGGCAGGTATAGAGGATAATCTGGCACATGTCTTCGCGTTGGAGCTTCTTCAACGTCTCAATGGCAAACGGGATAGGTTTGCCAATCTGCGGGTACGCGTGGGTGACGATTGTTCCATCAAAATCTACGGCTATAGTCATAACATTTACGATTTAGGTATCGACCAAGTTTGGTCGATTGTATTAATATGTCGGGTTATTTTCGTCCTGTGGACGGAGTTCCTCTTGAGCTTTGCCGGGTGTAGGCTTGGTGAACACAAACGCTATTGCACCAATAGCTGCCAACCAAAGCATCGGATTATATGCGCCTAACAGCAAATAAGCAGCCAACCCGAAATACATAGTCAAAGCAACAAATCCCATTCGCTTTTGCGCGTACGTATAATAGGTATCATACTTTAACTCCTCGTCTTCTATCTTCGCTATTTTGGCACAACTACGTTTCATCCAGTATAGCGCACCGGGAATAGCAGCCAGCGTATATACAATGGCACCGTATTGCAGAATCATGCCGGCTGTCTCGTTCGCGTCGAACATCTTGTACGGCTCGCCAGTTTCGGCTATGGTATTATTGTTCAAATACCAAATTGCTGCATAAAAGGCAATAATTGTTGCATATACAACGTAATAATACACATTGCATTTTTTCTGCCATTCTGCTTTGGAAGCATGATGTGATGGTTTTAACATAATTATTTAGTTTTATCCGTTAAATATTGTTCTGTTCAGTATCGACCGTCCGAGCGTTATCTCGTCGGTGTATTCCAGTTCGTTGCCGATAGCTATGCCTCGCGCGATGAGCGAAACGGTCAGCTCTTCCGTTGACCTTCCGGCTTGCTCAAGGCTGTTCATGATTCGCCTGTAAAGGTAGAAGTTCGTCGTGTCGCCTTCCATAGTCGTCGGCAGAGCGAGAATAATCTCCTTCACCTCCCCCGTCAGCACACGCTCTACGAGTTTATCCACCTCTATATCTTTCGGACCGATGCCGTCAATCGGCGAGATCACTCCGCCAAGCACATGATACACACCGTGGTACTGCCCGGTGTTCTCAATCGACATCACGTCCTGGATATTCTCCACTACGCAGATTGTCGAGTGATCGCGGCGTGCGTTGCTGCATATAGGGCAGAGTTCGGTATCGGATATGTTCCGGCACTCCGAGCAGTAATGCACCTCGCGTTTGAGACGTGTCAGCGAGTCGGCAAACCCCTGCACATCCGTTTCCGGCTGACGCAATAGATGCAACACCAGCCTCAATGCCGTCTTCCGCCCTACTCCGGGCAGCGACGCAAACGAATTAACTGCACTATCCAACAACTGACTCTCCATCTTCTTTCGACTTTTGACTTTCGACTATCAACTATTGTTTTTCTTTCCAACGTGCGGGAATAACTCTGTACGGGAACCGTTCACGCATATTAATCGCGTTCGGGCAGTCGCAGTGGTGAATTCGTATTCCCTTCAGCACGCTGATGAACCCGAAAATCGGGTCACCTGGCTGCGGGTTACAGCACTTGGCGAGTGCATAGTCCACGTTCTTAACATTGATATCCACCTCCAGAGCCAACGCTGAACTGGAATTGTTCGGCACATACTCATGTTGCGGGCTGAGAGGCACATGCACTGTTTCTGCCTCGTTGTACAACTCCTTGATACGCGCCACATCCTCCTTGCCCAACGCCAAGGCCTGGTAGAAGTCCGATATGGCTTTATATCCGAGTTTGAGCACAAGCTTCGTCACCATTGCCTCGTCGTACTCTATCTTCCAGTTCTTGAGTCGGCGCTCAAGCAGTTCACGTCCTTCGGCAGCTTGTTTGTACTCAACCTCCTTCAGTGCCTGACGGATCTTGTTCTTCGCCTTCGACGATGCAACATAGTTCAGCCAGTCGGCTGTCGGATGCTGGTTCGGAGCTGTGTTTATCTCTACTTGGTCACCGTTCTGCAACACTTGTCGGATGCTAACATGCTGCCCGCGAATGCGACCACCTACGCAATGGCATCCCACTTCGGAATGAATAGAGAACGCGAAATCCAAGACCGTCGAACCGAATGGCAGACGACGTAGATCGCCCGTCGGAGTGAAGACATACACACTCTGTTTGTCTGTGTTGAGTTTGTTGCCGTCCACGCCTTTGTACGCCCAGTGAGCCGCCACACCTTTCTCCGCAACCTCATCCATGCGGCGCGTACGGATCTGCACTTCCACCCACTTGCCTTCCGGTCCGAGCACCGTCGTATGCAAACTCTCGTAGCCGTTCTCTTTCGGCACACTCAACCAATCCCTCAATCGCTTCGGGTTAGGTTGATACATGTCGGTGATGATCGAATACACCTGCCAGCAGTCCTGTTTCTCGCGCTCCAACGGCGAGTCGAGGATGATGCGGATGGCAAACAAGTCATAGATCCGGTCTATATCGCAATGCTGCACTTGCATCTTGTGATAGATCGAATGGATGGATTTCGGCCTACCCTTGATAGTAAACTCAAACCCCGCATCCTTCAGTTTTTTCTCGAGCGGTGCAATAAACGAAGCTATATACGCGTCACGTTCGGCTTTCTTGGCTGCCAGCTCGTACGCGATATATTTATATTTGGTATAGTCCGTGAACTTGAGCGCCAGATCCTCCATCTCCGTCTTGATCTGATACAGACCCAGCCGGTGTGCCAATGGCGCATGCAACGCTGCCGTCTCGTTCGCCACGTGCCGACGACGGTCACTGTCGCCCTCCTTATCCAAAGTCCTCAACAACTCCAGACGCTCAATCAGTATATCGTATAATACTTTGTTACTATCTTCCATCTGACAACTTAACGATTTAACAGTTTAACAATTTAACTTTTTAACAATTTTTGCGCAAATTTTTGCCTAAAACTGCCAATTTTTGCTACAATTCTGAAAATACACACACAAATTTCATGCAAAATTAAAAAAAAATTTGCATATTTCAAAATATTTTTGTAAATTTGCAGCGTTTTAGTGTGAACTATCTCATTTTTGATATATAATTAAACAAAACAATACAACATGAAGACAACATTTCGTATTTTGCTGGCAGTAGCTATCATCTTTTTGGCGTACATCTGCGTGGACAGCGTTGTAACCCCTATTCAATTTGAGGAAACGCGCGCGCAACGCGAGGTTGATGTGGTAAAGAACCTTGTTCACATCCGTACCGCGGAGGTGGAGTTCAAGAACCAACACGGACGTTTCATCGCCGATCCTGACTCGCTGCTTCTCTTCCTCAAGAACACTCCGAAGAAAGAAGTGCTCAAGGAAGGTTCGCTTACCGACAAGCAGTTGGAAGCCGGTATGACGGAGCACAAAGCCGTTAAGCTCATCGAGAAAGCTAAGGCTAAAGCCATGAGCAAACTCAAAACCGATGACCAAGACGCTCTCTATGCGTACATCTGGGAGAACGACAAAGACGTTATCAGCGCTGGGCTGAAAGGTTTCCGTCGTGACACCATTGAGCGCAACATGATCGAGACAATCTTCAAGGGCGAGTTCAATGAAGAGACTATTGACCAGATTGTGGTTATTCCGTTCTCGAACGGTCTGCGTTTTGAGATTGAGGTCAACGACAACTACAAGACGTCACAAGGCATCCACGTTCCCCTGTTCGAGGCGCGTGCACCGTTTAAGACCTATCTCGACGATCAGGACAAACAGGAGCTCACCAACCTCATCGACAAGGAGCAGAAACTCGATCACTATCCCGGTCTAAAAGTAGGCTCTATCGACGCTCCGAACAACAACGCCGGTAACTGGGAATAAATCTGATTTCTGACTTCTGATTACTGATTTCTGACAATGAGAATTATTAGTGGAAAATTTAGGGGGCGTCGTTTGATGCCCCCTAAAAATATTACAGCTCGTCCGACAACAGACTTTGCCAAAGAGAGTCTGTTTAATCTTTTGACGAATCGCCTTGATCTCGAAGGCGCAGATGTTCTCGACCTGTTTGCCGGAACCGGCGGTATAGGTTTGGAGTGCGTCTCGCGCGGAGCACGTGAGGTCACTGCCGTCGAACTGGCTCATGTACAGCAGAACTTCATCATCTCTACCTGCAAATCCCTCGGTATCAACAATCTCCGCCTCATCCGCGGCGATGTATTCAAGTTCCTACGCAGCAATTGCCCCAAGTACGACCTCATCTTCGCTGACCCGCCTTACGCCTTGGACGAACTCCCTACTCTGCCGTCATTGATCGTTCCTCAGCTGCTCAAGCCCGGCGGACTCTTCGTCTTGGAGCACGGTGACCAATATGACTTTTCCGGTCATCCGCACTTCATCGACCTGCGCACCTACGGCAGTGTGCATTTCTCTTTCTTTCAATAAGGTTACGCTAATAAACCTTCAACGAAGATCTTTATTCCGATGGCTATCAGTATCAAGCCACCGGGTATATTGGCATTGACTCTGATATGCTCACCAAAGATCTTCCCCAGCCAGAATCCTACCAGCGAAAACAACGTGCTCGTCGCCGCAATAAGCGCAATCGCTAGCCACAGCACTTCCGGCACAGGAATAAACAGCACCCCAATTGACAACGCATCTATACTCGTAGCAACAGCCAATATAAGCATTTTACTCAAGGTCAGTGCCGTCTGACTTCTGAATTCTGAATCCTGACTTCTGAATCCTGACTTCTGACTTCTGACTTCTGACTTCTCCTTCCACGCCTCAACAAGCATCTTCCCTCCTATGAACACAAGCAGCACAAGTGCTATCCAATGACTCCAGCGGGTAAAGAAATCCTCAAATACTCCTCCGGCATAGTACGCAATGAGCGGCATGCCACCTTGGAATAGTCCAAAGAGTATCGCCATCGGAATAACCGAACGCAAGGGTGTACGCTGCATGCCTTGCGCTATAGATACCGCAAAACAGTCCATGGCTAATCCGATGGCGAGGAATATGATTGACAAGATATCCATTTACTTACCTATCATAATTACTTCGGTGTGGTTGTTGGCATCGAGCAGTGCCTTTAGGATAGCGCGTGCATCCTCAACGGTAATGCTGCCGAGCACCTGCTCATAGTCGCGCGTTATATCAACGCCTGTGCAAAGCAGATTCTCCATAGCCGACTGCCAGTAGTCGTTCTCGCGCAGCGCTTCGTTGTGGTTCTTGAGCGTGAACTCCTTACCTTTCTGCAGGTTCTCTTCCGTCAGGCCTTCGCCGGTCATCTGTGCGATGATGTCACGCACACGCTGGTTGAGGTACTCATAGCGCTCGGGGTTGGTCTGATAAGCGATCTGCATGTACGCCTTCTGACGCGGTGCAGGGTTGCCGGTCAGTTCGCCGTATGCGCCAATGCCGTACGTACCGCCTTCCTTCTCGCGGATCTCTTCGAGCAGCACAACGCTCAACGCATTCAGTGCCAGATCGAACGAGAGTTTGTTCTTGAGCGTGTAAGGAATATCGGCGTGATCGAAGAACACGTTCGTTGCCATCGGCACTTGCATCTCGCGCTCGAACTGGTGGTGTTGCTCACCTTTCCGGTAATCCACAAGACTGATGTCAATCGTTTCGTGTTTTTTGGTTGTGGGCAGCGAAGCAATATACTTCTCCAGTAGCGGCAACAGCGTTGCTTCGTCCACAGCTCCGGTGATAATGAACGTGAAGTCCGCAGCATTGCTGAAACGCTCACGCGCAATCTGCATAATATGCTTGTAGTTCATTTTATCCATATCCTCACTGTGAATCGGCTCTACGCGTTTGCTATGGTTGAACAGCGACGTCATGACTGTATCTTGCAAAGCTGACGACGGGTCTTGTTCGCGGTTGGCTACCATGGCGCGTGTACGTTCTCTGAGCGAACCAAACGCCTCGTCATCCTCACGCAAGGCTGTGAAGTACAGGTAGTTGAGTTGGAACATTGTCTCCAGATCCTTCGGCGTGGACGACGAATTGATATACTCGTCGTACAAACCTACGTGCGGTTTGACGCTTACCTTACGTCCGGCAAGCACTTTCTGTAGATCCGTCTTGCTGAATGCGCCCAAGCCGCCGGCATCAATGGCATCGTTGAGGATCTTCAGGTCAGCAGCGTCGGACTCGGAATATTGAATCATTCCGCCCTTGCTGAACGCAAGCATCAGCACTTCGTTGGCATTGAAATCCGTCGGGCGGAAATACACATTCACGCCATTAGACAGTTGGTATTTGGTGTAACCGAGTTGGTCGGCCTTGCTCTTTTTCACCTTGCCGGCTTTGGGCTCAGCGGGCAACAGCGGCTCGTCAGAGAGCGCTTCCTGATACGGCTCAATCTGCTCGGAAGCCACGGCAGCCAAGGCGGCTTTCATCTCGTCGTTCGAGGGGTATTGGAGTCCCTCTTTCTCCGGCAGCATGGCAAACAGCACGAGGTTGTTCTGCCCTACTGTCTGCGCCAAAACCTGACCGATCATCTCGGCTGTTACCATCGGCGCTATCTGCTGCATCATCATCAGGTCGTTTTCTGCGCCCGGGATAGGTTCGTTATCCACAAAGTTACGTACGTACTCGCGGCAGAACTCCGAACTCTTCTTTTTGTCGCGGGCATTGTATGCAGCCTCCGCACCGGCTAACATCTCCGCTTTGGCTCGCTCGTACTCCGACTCGGTAAATCCGTTACGCACGGCGCGGAGCATCTCTCTGTACAGCGTTGTCACGGCGCGCGTCAGACCGTCCTCCGACGAAGCCACCGTACCCATAAAGGCATGTTTGGTCTTGGCGATAAAGAACTCGCCATCCTCTACTCCGGCTCCTATGAACGGTGCGTCAGCCGACTGACTGAGTTCGCTCAGGCGCGCATTGAGCATATACACCGCCGCATTCATCGCATAGCGATAGACGTAGTAGTTGATGCCGCTACGCAGTTCAAGGGGATACGGATCGTGCTTGAAGCAAACAAACGACAGGGCGTTGGTCTGCTCTTTGTCCGTGCCGAGGAAGATGATAGGCTCCTCGTTGTCAGGGATAGGCACGTAGTAACGCTCCTTGGGATCAACCGGCTTGGCTATAGTGCCGAATATATCTTTGATCTTTGCCTCGATGACATCCACATCAATGTCGCCCACTACGACTATGCCCTGCAAGTCCGGACGATACCACTGCTCGTAGTAGTCGCGCAGCACTTGGTAGGGGAAGTAATCCACCACTTCCATCAATCCTATCGGCAAACGGTGACCGTAGCGGTTCGAGCCGTCCGGACGAGCGTGCTCTGTGCCCACGGGATAGATGTTCGGCAGGATTTGCTCCAACAAACGGATCTGAGCCGTGGCACGCGTACGCCACTCTTCATGTATCACACCACGCTCGTGGTCAATATCCTCATCTGTCAGCAACAAGCCGTCTGCCCAATCGTGCAAGATCCACAGACAGGAATCAATAGACGACGGCACGGTGGCTACCGGTACGTTGTCGATGTTGTACACCGTCTCGTCAATCGAGGTGTAGGCGTTCAGATTGTAACCGAACTTCACACCGATGCGCTCGCAATACGTGATCACGCCGTTGCCGGGGAAGTGCTGCGTACCGTTGAAACACATGTGCTCGAGGAAATGCGCCAAACCGCGCTGGTTCTCTTCCTCGAGGATCGAACCGACCTTCTGCGCAATGTAGAAGTTAGCCTGACCTTGCGGCTCGGCATGATGACGGATGTAATACGTCAGGCCATTGTCCAGATGACCGATACGTACTTGGTTGTCAACAGGAATCTGCGGTTCTTGTTGCGCCATGGCTGCCATCGCAAACGTGACAGCAACCCAAAACAGTAGTAGTTTAACGTTCACTTTCATAATCGTATTTATTTAATGGCTTGAACTGATTGTTCGATTTTCGATTGCAAAGGTACAACAATTTTTGCAAATCTCCAATGAAAAATCGGACATTCTGCTCTCCACACGTCAAATTATTGCATTTTGTCAATCGGTTTATGCAAAAAACACCGAGAAATCTGCCGTCAATGGTATTCCAAGCATCCGAAAGTGGCTTGGCGACACGCACCCCATCTGCTGAAACTCCATCGCCATGTGGCTCAGGTCATAGTAGCCGTGTTGCAGTGCTATGGCAAGCAGGTCAATCGGTTTGCCCGCTGCTGACATCTGCTGCATCGTTTGTATGGCGCGGTGAAAACGCCTGAGCCGCACAAACTGCTTGGGAGGCAAACCAACGTACTGCCTGAACACACGCAAGAACTGCCGTTCGCTCAGGCATGCTACCGACGCCATCTCTGCCGCAGTTATATTGCCTTTCATAGCATCACACGCAGCTATGACCTTGCTCAGGCGGGTGTAGTTGCTATCTTCCTTGTGAAGTATATGCCCGAGGAAGAACGCATCCAACAATCGGGCGGCTTCCTCTTCATTGATTGAATCCTTGTACAACAGGTCAAGTTGCAGCAACCCTTCGTCAGCGTAGTCAGACGCACTTAGTACCTTGCCGGAAAGTTGCTGCAGGTCAATACCGAGCAGTGCGTGCATCCCTCCGGGCTCGAAGTCGAGCATCATCCCCTCAAACCAACCGCTGACAGTCGTCAGACTAATGGTTGTCTGGTTCGCGCCGAGTAGTACCAAGCCGTCAAAACACGTGCCGTTGATATCGGCTACCACATTGCGCATAAAGATCATGCTTCCGTAGTTCGGCAGCAACTGCTGCACATGTTTGCCGTTGACGAAACGCGGATCGTCGGCAGGTGGTGTCATGATATCCGTCGAGCCTTCCGCCATAACAAACACATAGCGGGATATATACGGCCGTAACGCCTCTGTAGGTTCTATAATCCGAAAATGCATTATTTCTAACTGTTATATGGACAAACAAAATTACAACTTTTTTTTCAAATATGCAAATCTTTTCTCAAAAAAGTGTAATTTTGGGGATTTTTTTGGAATTTTTTGGTTAGATATTTATCGCAGCAGTGTTTATATAGGTTTATTTTCCATTATGACCAAAGCAAGGGAAACGGAGCCTAAGCCCCGTTTCCCTCTCACGTTGTTCACTTTGCGCTCATTGAGCGCAGTGTATGCTGTGTTATTCCTCACTCGCAAGAGTTCTCCGCTTGCGGCACATCGCATATCCGACCGCCATCAGCATCATCACCCACATCCCTTCACCGACTGGCGAACCGGGTTCTAATGGGTCGGAAGTGCCGCCAATTGTCTCGCCGCCAAACGGATCGTCATCTTGCTTCGCGCGGCGGGGACCGCCAACACCTCCTGACGGCGTGTTGTCGTCAGGGGTGTTAGCACCTATCGTCAATCCGTTACGAGCAGCCAAAGGCAGTCTCGACCCCGACTCCATCATCGTTGATGTCGAATAGAACTCAAAGTGTGCCTTGCCGACCTGATGCTCAAACGCAGTTTTGTTCTCACTAGTCTTGAACTGTGCCTGACCAAACGCTACTGCTGCTATTGTCAGCGTGCAGATAACCAATAAATATCGTAATGTCTTCATAATCTCTAATTCTTTAATCATTAAACATTCAACTTTCAACATTAAACCTTACTTATTGATTTCCACTACGCGTTTACCTGTCGCGTCGTACATCAAACCGTCGCGGATGATAAACATCTTGTCATCCAGTATAATCTTTCTGACATCTGAATTCTGATTTCTGACATCTGAATCCTCTACTCCCGTCGGCATTTTCACCATCGGCACAACATTCAGTGCAAACCGATCGTTGTTCTGGCTGCGTGTAGCCGTGAAGCGGTAGTCGCTCATCATCAGGTTCGTCACCTCGCCTGTCTCATAGTCTATCAGGTCGAGTCGCTCGATGTCTGCATCGGCGTATTGGCTGTTCAGCGAGAACGTGTACTCGCCATCCTCCGGCAGACGCACACCTACAGGTATCACTTGCTTGACATCCTCCGTGCTCATCGCGTTGAACGCCAGTTGCATACCTCCCGTTATTGAGTACGTTGCCAGTGTGTAGCCGTTACCGAACATCTTCTCAAGGTCAGCACCAATCTCGTACTCTGTGCAGTAGCGGTCGGAGATGATCAGCGTCGTCTTGTCGCTCTTCTCACCGCCGGTCAGCACAATGCCGGTCTTCACTATCGGGCTTGTCTCCCTCTGCGGAGCATACAGCGGTGTCGAACTGCTCTCTGCCTGTTTCGTCGTCAGGAACGTCAGGTTACCCGTCGTGCCTACTTGGATGAAGAAACTCCAGCCAGGAACAAGTTGTGCCGTAGTGATGTCTGTCTGGATGTATTCCGAGAAGTCATGCGTCGGCACGCTCACATATACCACATCACTCGTCTCCCAAGCGTACGGATCAGAAACATCACCGCTCAACTCCATTCGTCCGCTCATCAGGTCAGCCGAACCTACGCCCGAGTACATATCCGTTCCGCTTGTGTAGCACGACATGAACGGCACGCCTACCATGTTCCAACCCTTATGACGGTTGTTCGCTCCGCCTCCGGCTGTGGCAGTACCCGTGTGGGCTGTTACCTTTATCACGTTCTTCGTCGAATCGCTTACTGTTGCCTGTTCACCTAAAGCCAGCCATGAGTTCGTTACATTTTTCATCGGCACTACAAGTTGCGCTTTGCCGCCAACAGCTACTGCTGTGATGATATATCCCTCGCCCGGCTTCAAGATCGAACCAGCCGGCACTACTTCCCAGTTACCATCACCGGTGCCATTCTCCGCACGGTTCGCACCATTGTAACGCTTGATCACATAGTGCTTGTTATATACCGCAGCGGCAGCCAATGTCGGATCGACATACTTAACATCGTTCACCGCTACTGCAAACGGTACTGCAAACGGATAATAGTGCTTGCCGTCCTCCGACTTGAAGATATCCATGTACAGGTTGATCGTCGTATTTGTTTTTGCCAACGACGACAGCGGATTGATATACACGCGCGGCATATCGTACTTGGAATCACCGCCTATCGTTGTCCATCCGCCGCGCAGAGTCAACTTGCCGCTGGACATCGTCAGTGTAGCACCTGTGCTCTCACCAGCCTTGTCCACTAACAGCGTCGAACCGGCATTCACTGTCACGTCATGAACGGTTGTGTTCTCGTTCACCGTCAGCTTCGCACCATTAGTAATAAACACATCCGTGGTCCTCAGCACATCGGCTTCGTAGTCGCTCAGGTTCACCGTGTTGCTTGTGATGAAAATTGGCGTGAATAATGATCCTTGTGCCAAAACGGCTCCGTCTTCGTTGCACCACTCCAAGGTCAGCTGTGTTCCCGGCGCAGCAGCAAAACCTCCGGCAGCAGCAAAGTCCGCATCGGTGATTGTTACTGTCGTTCCCGACTCCGTTGCCGTGTAGGTGTCACCGTTGTAAGTCACCTGTATATGGTGATGCTCGGGTATCGTGCCCGACCCTTTCGTATAGGTGAACGCTGATTCCTGCCAATCCTCGCCAAGCAACTCGATATATGCCGAAATACTTACCACCGGCAAAATCCTCAACTCCTTCACTACGGTGCTACCATCAGCGTACATGTTCCATTTCTTGTCGGACTTTTGTAAGCCGAGGTTTCTTCCCGTCAGGTTCGCAGCGTGATTCCACAGGTTGTACGTATCTGCACCGGTGTTCGTCAAACGCCACTCATATTGCTCACCCTTGGCACTACCTCCGTCTATTGCGGCTTTGTTCGTTATGCCGATAGAACTATTGCTCTTGTTACTCCAAAGCGCCTTGGAGGTCTTATCACTTGCGAGTCGAATGAAACTGGAGTCATAGGGACTTGATGTTGCATAACCATAGAAATTATACACCGCAGCTTCTGGTGCGACATTAGCTTGCGTCGGTGCTGATGAACTATTCGGCGTGAACGAATAACCGGCATGTGCACTGGACGAAACCATATCTGCAGGCAATGCATACCAGTAATCCCCAGCTTTCGCCGCAATAATGAACTGAGCCGGCAAGTGACGGCCGTTGATCGTACGCTCTTCGTTCACCACAGCTTTCGGCTTGCCGCTACCGTCGCCCTTGCGTTCTACGTACGCTTTGAGTGATGTCACTTCATCACGTCCGTCAGTTGTTGCAGTTGGCTGGTAGAAGATGTATACCTCCTCATCCACTGTGCCAGAAGCGTTCGTTTCCACCTCTGTGCCATCGGCTTTGCGGAATGTATAAAGTGCGTCCAATGCATCACTACCTGTTGTGAACTTAACCGTCTGCGAAGGTGTCAATCCGTCACCATGCACGTGGAAATGTGCTGTCGAACGCACTTTTTGTCCGCTCGTCGATGTCAGATAAATAACATCACTCAACACATTATCCGCTCCATTATCCGGCTCATCCAATTGCAGGTCAGCACAACTGAATGTAAAGCTGCCATATACTTCGGCATCAACGATCACATCGTACGCAGGAACATTGAACTTGTTACTTGTTACCGTAACTGTTGTACTTGGATCTCCATCTTTATACACTTTCCATCCGCACCATTGACGTCCGCCTACCAGACTACTATACGACAATGTTACTTCAGTATTGTAGTTGATGCTTGCATTCCCACCTTCTGCTATACTTGACGGATCCGTCGCATTGATGGTTACCGTACTCGGCTCTGCCAATGTTACTTTATATTTGTTGATTGTCCACTTGGCGTAAAGCGTAGTACCTGCGTCTTTTGTCCAAATACCACCTGTACCGGTATAAGTAGATACATTTGCTTGCAGCACACCGCTTGTATTAATAACCAATGATCCTGTACCTCCTGAACCATTGTACCAGCCATCAAATGTATAACCTGTCTTTGTCGGATTAGTGATAGAGGAAGACAGAGTACTGGAGTTGTACGTCGTAGTCACATTGGCTGTGTGTCCTGTTCCTCCGTTACCATCCAGCGTAACGGTGTATGTCTTCGCTGTGGCAGTTGCACTGAATGTACCCGTACCGTTATCATTTTGGTTAAACTCATATACATAGGTATAAGGACCGCTTCCTGTCGGACCACTTTTCTTTGTAGCAGTAACCGTTCCAGTCTTCGCAAACCCTAAATCACTTACCATCTTATATCCGGTGTTGGTCGTCACGGTTACTGTCACTTGCCTGTTTGCAGCCGTCGAACTACAAGTTTGTATCTCATCCGACGAAAAGGATATAGATGATACGTTTGTTTTTGTTCCACCAGATAGTGTGACTATATTACCACAAGGATTACTATTAAATTTCGTGTCATAATAAGTCACTACAATCGATGAAATGTAACTTTCCTCGCCACTCGGTGCAACCATCATTAATTGAGTTACATTGCCGGAGCATGTAACTGTTTGAGTAGTGCCGGAAGTAGAGACAGAGACACTACCATCATCATATGCAACTATATCATCTAATACTTCGTCACTATATCGTGCCGTAAATACTACTTGCTTTATTCTTCGATGTGCATCTAGGAGAGCCCAACCATCACTTTCAGAATCATCCAAGTTAAAATTGCTACTATAAAGGCCATAATCCTCAATATAATACTCAATACCACTTGATGTGTGAAGCCACCAATATTTGATATATGGATCTTTAGAAATATTTGTTAATCCACTTTCTGTACTTGCTGTAAAAGTAGCGGTGCTGGTAGATGTTCCATCTGTCATCTTGCGGTAAACAGCATGGAGAGTTATCGCCTCATCCGGATAATACGTTTCTCCCGCTAGATAAAGCCTTGGCGCAGTAGTTGTTTCGTCACATGTCTCTGTTGCCCAACCGGCAAATTCCCAACCACTCACATTTGAAGTTGCTGTTGGTAACGTAACTCCGGCATTAGCACTTACTTCTGTATCATCATCTTTGGAACAAGTACCATTCTCAGCATCGTAGGTTACTGTGTAGGCAGACGTGTTCTCATAAGTGAGCATGAGTTTGGTTATTTGACAGTTTTTATCTGTTATGTACAAATAATACATTGTATTTGCACTTGTTCCACTAAGAGTATATCTGTAGACATAGGATGTACTCTTAAAGTTCTGTTTTGTTCCTCCAGTAACTGCCGTTCCTGTTGTATTTGAGGTTACAGCAACATATGTGCCCGTTGAACAATCACTTGAATTACAAACAGATACATTTGTTAATACTTTGCCCGATATGGCAGGAAGACCTAAATACGTGGTGTATTTCAGCATTAAATACCCACTATTACAATACACATTGTTACCCAATGCGAAAGTGTAAGTAGTTCCATCTAAAGTATATGTCTTAGATGCCGCTGAACCTCTATCTGATGTTGGCCATTCAGAAACATTTGATGTAAAATCAAAAGTCAAGGTCAGACCCCACACGCTTACATTCATTCCCAACAGTACAACAACCGTGCAGATGAATCTTCTATATTTTACCATATTATATAAGATATTCGTTTTCATAACTTTTTTCCTTTCATTTTAAGTTTTCTTTGTCATTTTTCATTATCAAATATCTTATTCCGTTTTCGCCCACACTGCGTAGAACGTCTTCCCGTGCATCGCATCCGTCAGGGTGATGTCTGCTCCTGCGGTGTAGTAATATCCTGTTCCCGCACCGGTTATCTCTTCATTCGTAGGCGCATCAGCCGTACCATTCATATAGTTAGCCACCTTGGTGTAGTCGCTTCGTATCCAGCCTATCAGGTGCAGGTGCTCCTTCTCGCAATCGTTACCACTGCCCGGCACATCCAGATCATCGTGCGTCGGCACGGTCTTTGCGAACGTTACTGTCGTCCCATCTGTCGTTGCCACCACATTATCAAACTCCTCGTTGTGTATTATATCCACGAAATGTACTAACGGCAACGGCTTGATTGTCACGGCTATCGTGGCAGTCTTTGCTCCGGCATCAGATGATGTCAGTGTAACTGTCTCGGACTCCTGCTTTGTTACAGACTTTCCGGTTAGAACAATCTTTGCATTCGTACTTGTGCTTTCTTTCTTTACGTACGTGTAACTGCCTGTCGTATAACCTTTTGTGGTCGTGTTAGCAGGAGTGTATGTTACAGCAATCTCTTCTGTCTGTCCCATGTACAATGTTGTGGATGATTTGCCTACGTTCAGTGATGTCAAGGCGACATTCGTCACCGTGATAGTTACCTTTGCCGATACTCCACTTCCGTCATTAGCGGTAATCTTTATCTCCGCCTCACCGGCAGCTTTTGCTTGTAGTGTACCCGTGTTCTTGTTGAACTTTTGTAGCACGGCATTTGTTCCCAACTCATTATCAGAGAAACTCACGGCCGTCCAATCCGCTGCACCACTGGCTTTTACGCGTACCGACCATGTGTAGGACTGATCCAAAGCATCAGCAGGAAGCACTTGATTGAACTTAACTGTTGCGCTATGCTCTAACGGATCGCTCGCTTGTCCTTCACCCGGATACATCGACATTGTCAGGTCGTTGCCCGTCTTATCACTTTCTCCTGTCTGGGTTGCTTTCAAACTCAAACTGCTCACTTTTATCTCACTAAACGTCGCCGTCACAGTCGCATTGGCATTTCCCATTGTGAACGTTGTCGGGTTGTCTGTTGTGGATGACAATGTTCCCGCAGTTTTCGACCACGAAGTAAATAAGTATCCCGATGCAGGTGATGCGGTTATTGACACGGAGTTACCTACCGTCACGGAGTGGTCACCAACTGCCGGATCAGTTGTGGATGATGAGCCACCGCCACTCTTGGCTATCGACAATGTGTATCCGGGCAATGTAAAGTAGCCTGGGGATGCCATTGCCTTCCAGTCGCTGCTTGCTGATGCCGAACAAACACTGCGTGCCCAAACGTAGTAGTTTCCCGGAGCCAGACTGCTTACGTCAAGATTGTACGTGTTTGATGTGCTCGTCGATCCCGTCTGACCTGATATAACCGTATATCCCGAACCGGGTGAATCGTCGGGCTCGGTACTGCTTGTCGAGTAGCATATATCCACCTTTCCTGCCTCCGATGTCCATGTGATCGGTTGCACATGTGTGCTCGAATTAAAGGAGCCTTTTCCAAGAGCAGTCGGATCAGCACATGTTTCACAGGTTGTTACGTAATAGGTGTAGTTTGTTCCTGCATATGTAATAGAGTACGATTCACAATAAATACTACTTGCTGTAGCCTCTATTTTAATCTTAATCGTATTGTTGGCAGTTCCCGTAAAATTGACTGTTTTTGATATATCTACATATGATTGACTCCAAGCACCATACCAGCTAGCATTATTAAAAGCCACACCGGCAGAAGAAGAACCTACAATATAACTATATGTTGAGCCACTATTGGTAGAGTAACTTAATTTACCTGCTCCACTACTTTTATTGGATTTCATGGATAATGTGATATTGGTAATATTCGTTGTTCCCCAACCAGTTAACGTAACAGTTTGACTGTTTCCTTCTGTCATTTGTTTTGTGGTGGTATATGTCTCGGCAATAGAAGCGCTTGAGCCAGCAGGAGCAGTACCTGACGGTGTTCCGAAATTATCTAATAATGAAATAGGATAAGTTACTGTTTTGCTTGCGGCAGTTGCTGTGGCAAATACCGCATAATAGGTTGTGTTTGCGGATACTGTTGGAGCAGCACTGGCAGCCTTGAATAAAACAGTAGGTGCATCAGAAGCGTGACTATATGACGAGTTCGTCCAGCCAACAAACACTTTACTATTATCACAAGCAGCAGTTGTTGGTTCGGTCGGAAGATCTGTTACTTTTGAACCAGCATAAACACTTGTTGATGGAGTACCGTGCCCTGTATTCCAATTCTCTCCATTGACAAGCCATGTAACGGAATAGGAGGGAGCTGTTGTGTAAGAAATCTGAATGGTTTTTATTCGTAATTGCGTATTCGTCGTATTGACATTTTGAATGGTAACGGAACTATATGCTGATATACTAGAGACTGTATATGTGTTGCTTGAAACGGAAACTGAAGTTGCAGAACCTCCATCTACAGAATACTTCACAGAAGGTGAGGTCGAAGTAGTCATTACGAATCCTGTAATTACTTTACCTGATGCCGGAGTTAATGTTATGGAACCTCCGTTTCCATCTGTCGAACTGCCATAGTATAGTCGCAAATCATTATTGTTGGAATTGTACGTAGGACTAGTTGTACCATCATTTTGTGCTGTTGTAAAGGACACAATATTAGTCACATTTCCACTAGTAGTAGTGAAATTAGTGTAGGTTCCTGCTGTACCTGATGCAGTCCCCCAACCGATTGTGTATGAACTATCCGCCCACGCGGAAAGGTTAAACAATGTGAGTAATGGCACCAATAGCCATATTACTCGATGATTGATAAATTGATTTGTTTTCATATTGTTTGATTTTTTTAGTTTATTTCAGTGTTGTCATTGTTGTTATATTGTTGTGAACATAATGAAATAAAAAATATAAATGTATGAAAAAGTTAATTACAAATTTATTCAGTCTGTGGGAACTCAAAGTAGCCTCACAGTGTAGTGACGTTAGACTTGACCGTCGGTTCACCGTCGGCTCACCGTCGGTGCGGTATGCATCCAATCCTATTGGAGTAAACCCTACTAAACGTCCGACAATCGCAGGGAACAATTCGCTTTCTGCCCTGTGGCGTATCTGTGCCGTTCTAACACTCATCTTCACACTCGGTGTGGTGGATGCGTGGGGAGCAACTTGGACATTAAGTTACTCTGATTTTAGCACAGATAGTTATAGTGCTAATGACGGCGACCACACAAAGGATGGCATTTCTTATAATACAAGTAATGTGATGCGAATTGGCACTAACATCCAATTTAAAGCTTCCAATGGTACTTTATACAACAAGACTGCAATGCCCGGTAACATAACGAAAATCACGGCAGCAGGTGGACTTACTATTAAAGTCGGCGCAGCGCAAAATCCATCAAGTGGTACAGAAGCGACGAGTGGAAGTGCTATCTCAGGAAGCTATAAATACTTCTGGATAAAGAAAACCAATTCTGGCGCAGCAACTGTAGGATCTATCACAGTAGAATACGATATCCCTGCTTATACCGTTAGTTTTGATACCGGTACTGGGAATCCATCTGTTGCAAACCGTACGGAAGCAAGCGGAGGAGCTGGTATTACTTTACCATCAACAAGTGATCTTGCTCCTGCCTGTTCCAGTGATGGTTGGGTGCTTTATGGTTGGACGACATATGCATATGGTTCCTCTTCGACTACAACAGAACCAACTACCACTTTAGTAGGTCTCGCAGGCACTACTTATAAGCCAACATCGGATATAAAATTGTATGCCGTTTATAGAAAAGCGACAGTAGCTGCAACTGCTACAACAACTACTTATACAATAAACGGAAACTGGACATCCGATAATGGTAATTGGACCAAAGTAGCAGGATCTAATCTTAGCCAATTGGCTACTGGAAAGTGGGGTATAAATGACGGATCTTCTACTGCTGTATCCCCTGCATGCTGGACTGATATAGATACAGTTACTTTCAATGGGACAAAATCTTCTGCAGGTGCAGGTTCTGTGGAGTTTTTATATGGTTCCGGAAACTCGTGGACATCTTTAACAAGCAAGTCTTTCTCTACCTCTTTAACGTGGTCTCCAAGCCCTAAAGTAACGGGGCAACTGAAATGTGTTTTTACCCGCACTAACGGAAATATCTACATTGCATCTATAGACGTTAAAGGCAAGTTAACCACTTATACATATTGGTATGCTCCAACTTGTGAAACTTGCGATGATCCGACTGCTCTCGAAAAAGGCTCCTTTAATTGGACATGCCTTTTTGCCCGTTTTTGCAGCCTTTTACGGCTGTATATCAACCACTTACGTTCTGGCAGAAAAACTATCAAAAATAGCCTTTCTGCACATCTAAGCACAACTGATTTTCAACCACTTACGTTTCGCAACTTCCCCAACCTACTCCAATCCCTTACATAAACCTTACATTTATATAGTTTATTTCAGTATGTCAATGATCGTTTCAATCTATATTTAAGTGCGATTGATGAGCACTATTTGTTAACATCATTCCTTTTCGAAATCATGTATTCATTTTGCTTGTTCATTGATTAATCCACAATCTTTCATATACTGCTCACAATATTCAATATTGTAAGTAAATGTTGTCATATATTTAGCAGTTTTCCATTCTTTTGCAATCCGCTTTGCGAGTTCGATTTTATTTTCTTCGGCCAAATTGCCTTTGTTAATCATAAGAATAGATACAACAAACACAATATCATATATTCTATTTATTAATTGTTTCTCAAATTCATCTTTTGCTGTATTGATTAATTGCACCACAAGCGATTCTGCAATCCCAAAAGGCATTAAATAATTTTCGGAAAGCATGCTGTCACACTTTTCTGCACATTCCAACAGATAATTTGCGCATTCCATGAATTCGTCCACACTCTCATTCGATTCTGTTCTAAGCATTAATATTGAAAGCCATATCTTATTTCCTTGATGAACTCGCATGGATTCACCAATGGATGATTTGTAACCTTCATTTTTGTCGTTGAAGTGTTGCTTAGCTAACTCCAATCCATTACATTCAGATTCATTCAAGCATGCATACACTGCACGCATTTCCTTAATACATTCTTCGTTCATTAACCACGGCACATAGAGGTTCTTTTCCGTGTATATTTTATTACAAAGATTCTCCACGTAATATGCACATGACTTTTTATTGGAAAGATTTTTCACATGCGCTATGTAATATATCAACGTGTTTACATCCTTGTTTGTAAGGTCGATATTAATATAATCTCTATTCTCAAATTCTACACTTTCTATTAAGTTTAACGCCTCAATGTTCATTATTTGATATATACCTCTCATGTTAAGAGATTGCCTATGCGTTGTACTAAGCCATTCGAGCATCTCATCTGCATTGAATGAATTTAACCATGATTCTGTGATGATAGACTTTATATACTCTTCTTTTTTTTGGTTCCATTCTTTAAGAAACGTGGATGCCTGTTTTCGGGCGTCTTCATCTAATTCTTCGTTCCCAGCATTTCTTTTTAACAAATCTGGTTCTTGCTTGAGCAATTCAAACACTCTTTTACGCATAAGAAAAGCAAAAACCTTGCGATGTTCAACATTGTTCTTTTTCTCCTCATTGAGCACTTCAATACAATCTTTTATAGTGTGTAGTTTATAAATTAAGCAGCCTTGTAATGGTACGTAATGAAGAGTTTTGTAAATTTGAAGCCACAAATCATAATATCCCTCTTTAAGTACATTATTCTCTAACATGTCTATCCCCAATGGAAGAGACACATATGCTCCATCGTTATATAGGTTAATATTATCTATGATTTCATCATCTGATCGTTCCGGATTCAAATCAAATTTACAGCATCTTATGAATTCTTCTCTTGACGCGCTACATTCTCTTGAGTTATTTAATATATAGTCAGATTGCAAAGGGATCTCACTGATCAAACGTTTTATATCGCTCTTTTTTAAAATGTAACTCAAGAAGAATCCATATTGCATCCCGCAGTCTTCCCATTTGCCTAATTGATCTAGTGAAACAGTTGAAGACGTTGTCAACAATCGCTCGCCAACTAGATAATAGATTAACTCTAGGACCAACCGCTGTTTTTCATAATCAGCAATGCCGAAAATTTCTCCCACTTTGTCTTCGTTATAATAATTGATATTCGGCTCATGCTCAATGATATAATTCACTTGCTCGTCTATAGTTCTACGAGATAAATTATTCACACATCCATCTTTGAAATCACGAATATAGTTAAACAAGCGCAATTCAAACGCTGCATTTGTTTCCAAATGGGTACATAATATTCTATACAATAATTGTTTTTTCATCATCATTTCGGGTATTTCTTGTAACATCCAATTTTATTAGGACCTTTGTTATTATTCATGCATAATTCTTTACATTCGTTCATTTTCTCAATAATCAAATCTCGGTCATTAGAGTTATCTATGAAGCATATACCAAAGTTCTTCAATGAATCTCTCTGCTCGTCAAGCGAACTTCCAACAAGGTATGCATAGATGCCATCAATAATAAGAAATCTATCGTGCCACATTTTTAATTTGACTCTATTCTTAACGTCTCTTTGGGCTCTATCTATATAATCCTGCAAATAGCAGTTAATCTCAATTTCAAATCTTGATAATTCATTATTTCTCAGAGTGTATGCTATCTGGTCTATTAAATCATCTACATCTCGCTCTTTTTGTTCTTGTTTTGTAAGAGTTAAAATATTAATGTGTAAACCATTTTGTCGTATTTCGGAAAAGATTTCTGCTGCGGATAGCGTAAAATATGGATCCCATATAGTTATGCTTGCTGTAGCCTTAGATAACAAATGCTGATACAATGCAGGTTTCCCATTGGCTTGATCATGGAAAAAATATTTCTCTCCTACATCAAAGCCTTTGTTACTAACTTCAAGCCCTGGTATTGGTTCTATTAATGCCATATAATCATTGCTTTACGTTAAAAAATTCTTAACAAGTTTACGAATCTTATACCAAAGTGAATATCTTATTTTCTTCATCGTTGGTAACTCTTTCGCTTCATTTATCCACCACTGGTCTATTTGCTCTATTATCTTCTTGCGATAATCTCGTGGAACTCTGATAAGAGTTGTTGCTTTTTTTCCAAAATGGTTTAACGAACTTCCCAACATCCACACATTATCATCTGCAACTATTAATCTATCATGAAGGAGAGGCTTATTACTTAGCAATCTGCATTCAACTTTTCCATGAATTTTATTGTTGTAATCATCTATTAGTGCTCTCATCTTTTCTTTTTCTTCGTAATCGTCTGAAGCAAGTGGACTAGTTAATATTTTCACCTCTACATCAAGTAATGAAATCTCCCATACGAATTCCTTGAAGTCATTATGGTTGAAATAAACATCACATATATAACAACGTTTACGGGCGGTGTTAAGAATACGTTTAACCACCTCAATCCCTTTTTCCCTATTGTTTTTTAAGTTGTTCTTATCTCCATTGATAAAAACAAAATCTAATGCATCTTCTAATTTCTTGTAACTATATATATCTTCTTCAAGAATACTAGCAGGTAGTAACTCTCCAATCGTTGATGATGAGGCGGATCTATATTTCTCTATCTCCCGAATAACACTACCATTCTCATCTTGTTCCTGTATTGTTGCTTCATGTATGTTAATACCCATATTCAATGTATGTATAAAGTCTAATTTATAATAATCTATCAACACGCCGCCTTTATCATAAACATAAGCTTTATAATATTTGGGATGCTTATCATCAGGAATATCCATTGATAAGGTAAGTGCAAAGCTATTTGTCTCTTCGATTTTTTCATTAATAATAACATCGAAATCGTCATAGGCTTCAATCTTAATAATCAGCAATTGCCTTTGTCCTTTTCGATAATTGATTTGGCAACAAACTCCGTCATTTCTTAAAATATCTTTTTTGTTTATCCCTTTGCCAATTTGTTCTTTTACAACGTTTTCTTTCCATTGGATACTTCTGTATACAGGGTTATGAAAAACAAATATATATTTACCGATGTATTTATCCCAAACACAGATGTCACACCCAAAGTTTCGTTGTGATAACTCTGATAATTGTTTCCTAATGTTTTCATTTCTCAACCAATTCTCCAACGTCACGTTTTCTTCTTGTGGTGAATAATAAGAAATATATTCCGGACAACTTCTTTTCGGAAGGATGTTGAGTATCGAATGTGAGTTATTATCTGACAAATGGATTATATCACAACCAAGATGCTTTACTACTTGAAAATAGAAATCATTTGTTAATGCTTTTGTTTCTGCATTCAACTCAAAATCTTTCCAAGGCTCTTTGTACATAGCTTCGGTTAATTGTACTTCTTCAACTCGGACAAATACTCTCGGCTTTTTTGAGTCTATATGTTCACACCTATCCAAAAACATATTATCTACGTTGGGCTGGAAATTACATAAATCGCTCATGTCGTCTTCCATGCTCTCTATGATTGACATGAGATGATAATATTCCCCTTTGATACATAAGGAGTATATACACCTTCTCATCTTATGTCCTATGAATTTCTCAAACGTATACATAATGATTGTATCTTTATTCTCTATTTTTCACCCTATCCGTGTCGGGTACAACTATTATTATATTGTATTTGTTAGCTTTGTTTATTCATTTTGTGATCACAAGTTAACCCAATAGCTTGAAACCGGTTTTTTCGCTTTGTCTATAGCGAAGTAGTGTGATTATTTGACATAGCAAACAAGAAAAGAACAACTTGCATTCAACAAATTGTTCTTATCTTGACAAAACGGTATTTTTCTATCTTACCAATCTAACGCCTCTTCTTTGAGCAGAAAATCTGTCAGCGATATAGTAAGGATTCCATTATCATCGTGCCATGGCACTACCGGTGCGTTTTGAATCAGCACCCGCTTGAATCCGTCGCCGATCTTCCTGAATGACTGCGTCTCTTGTTGACGCTTGTCTCCGGATGGAACCTCAAAAGCCGATTGGATGTAATAGCGTCTGCTGCCGCTGTTCGCCACAAAATCCACCTCATATTGCTTGCGCTTTGGTTTGTTGTTTTCGTCCTTCTCCACCACAGGCACGATGCCTACATCAACCGAGAACCCGCGAGTAACCAGTTCGTTGTATATCATGTTCTCCATCAAGTGACCGTCGTCTTGCTGCCGGAAATCCAACCGCGCATTGCGTAAGCCCAAATCGGCAAAGTAGTATTTCTGCTGGGCACTGATATACTGGCGACCTTTCACATCATAACGTCGCGCCTCACTCAGCAGAAATGCATCTTTCAGATAACCGATATAGCTGTTTATCGTGTTCAGCGAGACGGATGAATGACGCTCCGACTGGAAAGTGTTCTTGATCTTCAGCGTATTGGTCAGCGAACCCACCGAGGAAGCAAGTACATCTGTCAATATGCCTATTTCTTCCACCCCGCGCAAATGGTAGCGGTTGATGATGTCTGACAGATATACATTCTCGAACAGGTTCTTTAGATACTGTTCCCGCTCCTCTGTTTTCTCCGTCTGCCATACTTGAGGCATGCCGCCGAAACGGAAATACTTGCTCAACAACACCTGCGGATGCTCGTCATACAGCGTACATATATCAGCAAATCGGAACGGGCAGACGCGGATCTCGTCTCCTCTACCGCGAAACTCGGTAATGATGTCAGTGGACAGAAATCGCGAATTGCTTCCCGTCACATACACATCCAGATTGTCACGGTGCAGAAATCCGTTCAGTACAGCCTCAAAAACCTCAACCAACTGTATCTCGTCCAACAAGACGTAGTGCATCTCGCTGTCCTTTATGCGCTCTGTCACATAGCGGTAGAGTGCCTCGGGCTGAAGATACTGCTGATTTATGAAATCATCAAGGGCGAGTGCTATGATGTGATCATCCTTTACCCCATGCTCCATCAGATGGCGACGGAACAGGTGAAATAACAGGTATGATTTGCCACATCTACGAATGCCCGTAATCACTTTTACCATACGGTTTCCGCGCTTGCCGTCCAAGCGGGTGATGTACTCTGATCGACTTACTTCCTTCATGCTCTATTGAAAATTTTTGCAAAGATATACATTTTTTTTCAATAAAGCAAATAAATCGTACTTTTTTTGTCAAAATAATCACACTATTTCAAAGATCGCTTTCTTTTGGGAACATTTTGGGCTATCTTTGTCCCATTTGTCTCTATTTTGTCTCCCGATCTTTTCGAGAGTTATTTGTTTCCTTCGTTCGAACGATTTTACCTGAGCGAGAAAAATGTCCGTCTAAATCGAGCCAAAGTCGATCCGTTTCCGATCCATAGTCGGGCTAATCCTAGACTATTGTCACTCCCTCACCCCAATCACACCCTAACATCTCCCTTACCTTTTGCCCTTTTTGTTCACATTTTTTCCGTGACCCTTTTGACCCTTTTGACCTTTTTCGTTCACATTTTTGCTATGACGTTATTGACGTTTTTGACGCTTTTGTTGCTATGTCGCTTTCAAAAATTTGCTGTGGCAAAGTTGACAAACTTGGCAAACTTTTATATATTTTTTGCGTGAGACTTTGAGACTCTTGCTCTTAATCCACTGATTCTTAGCCCCTCACAAAGTCTCACCAAAGTCTCACAGTCTCATCAATCTCATCCTTTCACCCCTTGGCTTAGTCCCTTTCACTCATTCTCCGACTTGTTCCTTTTTGCGTATGTTGACTTGTTGCCATAGTGAAAAACGTACAGCACCCCTTCTTTTCTTGAAGTGATGTAAATAAAACAGCAAGACACGAGATCTCTCTCATGTCCGGCAAAAAAGAAAAATGTGATTAGGGAATTTACAAACCTCTTGTTACCTTCTTAGGTTCGCGGCGAGTGTCCCATACATCCGAAATCACAATCTGTTCCGTCTTAATGTAGTAAACAATCTTACTCAATCGTGTGGGCAGAATCAGACAACTGTGATATTTATTTGCGCGATGTGCCAACAAAGGCTCTTCTTGTCCCATTTCTGGGAACTTTTCTAATCGCTTAGTGGTATTCTCCGCGTCTTGCATAAACTCTGCTCGTTTGGCTTCACCAAACTCTCGTAAGAGATAAGCCTCTATGATTTGCAGGGATTTAACGGCACGTTTTGTCCAGACGGCTTTCATACTGCAACTTTTGCGTATTCAGGATGAAACACCTGGTCAGTCGTGAAATATTGACCTTCTTCGAACTGCCGTTCAGACTCGTCAAGCCGTGCGTCAATCTCCTCCATGGTATATGGAGCAACTGATCCGCGACTTAACACCCGCACATTGTTCTGCAAACGTTCAATCACTATCTCCTGTTCAGGAAGTGATAATGTGAACATCACATTGATAAGGCTGTCTAATGTTTCCTGTGCCATAACTGTCAGATTTTTGTCGTTAAACCTTTGCGACTGCAAAGGTACAAAAATTTTCTGACATTTGCAAACATTTGAGCAAAATTTTCTCTTTTTTGCCTTAATTTTGTTTATTTACATCATTTCAATGATCATTTCTGCCTTGTTTTCAGTACCGCAGCAGCACTATCTTTTGCACTATATCTCCCGTGCGCACTATTTATTGTTCATTTTGCGATCACAAGTTAACCCGATAACTTGCAACCGTATTCTCTTTTCCTTAATATATTGCTTTTTGTTCGTATTATCATTTCGTTGATGTCAACAAAATGATAACACGCACAAAAAACGGCAACTCCGTTCAATAGTGGAATTACCGTTTACTTGCGCGCTTTTGCGCTATATATAATAAGGTGTGACTAATAAATCACCATACTTTGTGGGATGATGCGATGGATATATACTAAGTCATCATCGATTGAATACAGGATTGTCATCTCTTTATAATTCAGCCGTCTGATTTCTTCTCCCATTATGAATGACAACTCCGGTTCAATGGGAAATAGTTCAGCATTCCCTCGTAGCCATATAATTCGCCCTTCAAGTCCTTGTAGATACCGCAATGCGGTCAATGGAGCTTTGCATTGATTCTCAATATAATCGTTGAGGCGAATGATGTCCTCCTTTGCCTCATCTAAATATTCAAGTTCCCGTATCATTTTGCATCACGGATATCATTCAACCCATAGCGTTTACCTAAATCGGCATACGCCATATTCCAAAAATCCTCATGCGAATAAGTCTGCTGAATTCGCCAATCCGGATTGATGAGCGGTTTCTCCATTGTTAAGAAACCATTCTTTCGTAATGCTGCTTCCATATTGTTTGATTTTTGTTGTCCGTGTTACCTTTGACGAAGCAAAGGTACGAAAAATATCTGACATTTGCAAATATTTCAATAAAAATCTCACATCCACCCACCAAATTTGCGCGTTCGTCTTACTATTTTGGGGTCCCCAACGCAAACTAACGTAGTGTTTGTGGTGGGGTGTAGCGCGGAGGCACGTGTCGCCTTTATGACGCTCCTACGTCATCTGATGCGATCGCGTTGCCGACGCGCACGGTAATTTCCACTATGTCAATGTCCGTTTCTGCTTTGTTTCAAGTACCGCAGTAGCACTATTTTCTTTTCCCCTGTCCTCGTGTCGGGCACAACTATTATTATATTGTATTTGTTAGCTTTGTTTGTTTTGTAATCACAAGTTAACCCAATAGTTTGTAACCGTATTCTCTTTTCCTTATTATATATTGCTTTGTGTTCGTATTATTATTTCGTCGGTGTCAGCAAAATGATAACACGCACAAAAAACGGCAACTCCGTTCAATAGTGGAATTACCGTTTACTTGCGCGCTTTTGCGTTATATAAAAATAAAGTGTAGTTGCTACCAAATAATCATGCTTTGAGGCATGATTCGATGTATATATACAATGTTGCCTTCAACGGAATAGATGATTGCCATCTTTTTGCCAAATGATATACTGCGCATCAATTGACCATATTTGATTGATAACTCAACATCCACACCGGGAAGTTCTGCATATTGTTCTATCCAATCTAAATGCTTTTCCAACAGCTCAAATTGTCTACGAGCCGTTAAAGGAGCGGCACATTTCTTATGAATAAACTCCTTCAACTGAGCTATATCAGAATAAGCTTTTGATTTGAAACGAATGGTGTAATGCATCAACGTGCCTCCCTAATATCATTCAAACCATACGCTTGACCAAGTTGCTTGGCCAATTCATCCATAAACTCCCCACGAGTGTAGTACACCTCGTTTTCGCAATTGCCCATCATCGGCAAACTGGCTTTTTCTCTAATCGGTGTTGCTAACATATTGTTTGATTTTTGTTGTCCGTATTACCTTTGACGCAGCAAAGGTACGAAAAATATCTGACATTTGCAAATATTTGTGCAAAAATCTCACATTGCGCGTTCGTCTTACTATTTTGGGGTCCCCAACGCAAACTAACGTAGTGTTTGTGGTGGGGTGTAGCGCGGAGGCACGTGTCGCCTTTATGACGCTCTTGCGTCATCTAATGCGATCGCGTTGCCGACGCGCAGGTAATTCCACTATGTCAATGTCCGTTTCTGCTGTATTTTGAGTACCGCAGTAGCACTATCCTTTTTTCATTTTGTATGTTTGTGTACTCTATTTTTTTCGTCCTCTAAATCTCTTGTTTCCAGCCAGTTTTCATGTCACAACGTCCGCATAACCGTAGGTCAAATTAAAGGGACAATTAATTGAACCTAAATTATACGCCAAATGCGTTGCTACAAAATCGGGCAACTTTAACCAATCGGCACTTACTTAAACAACCAATTTGCACCTCTCTACTATGTGCTATGATAACGCACGGAAGAGGTGCTAACCTATACGCAGTCATACAATTACTATATCTCACTTTCAACTGCGTATGTATATAATACATATTTCGGCGACAAAGTTACAAAAAAATATTGACAAAAGCAAATAAATTATCTATATTTTGCCAAAAAGTATGTTATGCAATAATGACTTGTCAAATTTGCACTACAATCAAGTATCCTGATATATTTTACAAGACAACCTCATTAATCTATATTACCTAAAAATTAGGTTCAATTAATTGTCCCTTTTTGTGGATGCTGCTTATGTATAGACGCTGAGTAATTAATATAAGTTGTGCCCGAAAGGGATGAGGGTGAAAGATAGTGCTACTGCGGTACATAAAATATAGCAGAAACGGACATTGACATAGTGAAAAACGTAAAGTTTAGGCAAAAAAGAAAGATTTTTGCTCAAATGTTTGCAAATGTCAGAAATTTTTCGTACCTTTGCGACGCAAATCGCAAAGCAACAACAAAACACTGACAAGTATGGCAACATATTCGATGACAATCAATGAGCGTTCAGCACATGGTAAAGCCTTGTTGGCTTATCTTGGAGCGTTGAAGGTTGATCTTCAGAAATTACCGACTATTCGTCTTCGCAAGAGCAGTTACGAACGTTCGATGGACGACATCAAACATGGTCGCATTGAGAAGTTCGCTTCAGCAGATGAGATGTGCAAATCATTAGGAATTTAGCACCATGTATAGCGTTCAAATGACGAAGGCGTTCCGTAAAGATACAGAGCGCTGTAAGAAACGCGGCTACGATATGTCGTTGTTGAGCAAAGCAATTCATCTGTTGTCAAACGACGGATGTTTACCTGCCTCGTATCGACCACACAAGCTATCCGGGCAATACGGAGGCTCTTGGGAGGCGCATATCAAAGGCGATTGGCTGCTGTTGTGGCAACAGAATGACAATGAGTTGATTCTGTTATTTACCGGTACAGGCACACACTCAGACATCTTCTAAGTTTCTAACAATCTTTTTTCTTTTTTGCCGGACATGAGAGGAATCTCGTGTCTTGCTGTTTTATTTACATCACTTCAAGAAAAGAAGGGGTGCTGTACGTTTTTCACTATGGCAAAAAAGAAAACAAGGCTAACAAATACAATATAGTTGTACCCGACACGAGGACGGGGGAAAGATAGTGCAACTGCTCGGCACTGAAAAAAGAGCAGAAACGAACATTGACATGTTGAAATGACTGATATGTATGCAGTGTGTTGAGGCTCTGCCACAAGTCTTCGTAACTGCTTGTCTCAGCTCTTCGTAGAAGACTGGCGCTAAAGTCAAAAGTGAAAAATCGCAATTCTTACAAGTCAAATGCCACGAAAATTGAAAACAAAATGCCACGAAAGTTGAAAATGATTTGCATAATTCAAATATTTTTAGTATCTTTGCTGTCAAATTTAAATCCACTGAATCATGGACTATCTTAATCGTGTATCTGACAAATATCTTCAATTGCTATTGGAAGCAATGGGGGCTGTGCTTATTGAGGGACCAAAGTGGTGTGGCAAGACTACTACCGCCGAGCAATACACACAATCGTCCGTCAAGTTGCAAGACCCTGATATGCGTGAGGAATATGCCGCAGCAGTTGCAACCAGACCATCACTGTTACTTCAAGGTGAAACGCCGCGGTTGATTGATGAGTGGCAGGATTTTCCTACCCTTTGGGACGCTGTCCGTGTGATGGTTGACAAGCGGAATTTGCCTGGGCAGTTCGTCTTGACAGGTTCCAATTCCATTGAATGGGAGAAGGTCATGCACTCCGGCACAGGCCGGATCGCTCGCATGAATATGCTTCCCATGAGTCTTTGGGAATCGCGCGAGAGCAATGGCGAGATCAGCCTGATGCAGTTGTTTGACAATCCCCAAATGGATGTTGAAGCTGTTAGCAATCTTAGCCTTGAGGATCTTATCTATGCCGCATGTCGCGGCGGATGGCCATCGGCAGTAAAGGAGTCAAACCGTAAAACGGCATTGGTGGTTGCGAGTCAGTACGTGAAGTCCGTATGTGACAGAGATGTCTCACATGTGGATGACACACCTCGCAATCCAAACCTTACCCGGCAGATACTTCGCTCATATGCCCGTAACATATCCACATTGGCCAAAACCACCGTTTTATTGCAGGATGTTGTTGCATCCGACAAGTTTGAGTGTTCGCGACCGACGTTTGATGATTATGTTACTGCTTTGGAGAAGTTGTTTGTCATTCAGGACATGGATGCCTGGTGTCCGGCTGTTCGCAGTAAATCGAATATACGCAGTGGTGTTAAACGCGGTTTCTGTGATCCTTCGATAGCGGTTGCCCTGTTAGGCTTGACTCCCGATTCGATGCTGATGCAGCTAAAAACATTCGGCTTCATTTTTGAGCAGTTATGTATTCGTGACTTGAAAGCCTACACTATAGGGCGATTCTCAACAATTTCGTATTACAATGATCGTTATGGTCTTGAAGCGGATGTTGTATTGCATCTTGACGATGGACGCTATGCATTGGTAGAATGCAAGTTGGGTAGCGGCGAAATTGAGACGGGGGCAAAACACCTGCTGAAGCTGCAA
>CAJOFU010000011.1:41600-42872 GCA_905233935.1 Paludibacteraceae bacterium | reverse complement strand
GAAACCGCCATGAAGAACGGAAACTCCAAATTCAATGCTATACTTGCTGTCGTACAACAGTAAGGAAACTACTCATGCATAGGGTGCTGAGTAGTTACTTTTAGTTCACAATAAGTTTAACTTTCTAAAAAACAGTAACAGTATGACACAGATCACGCACCCCGCAGTGACGAAGTACGACCTCGCACTGCTCTTCACCCTCATCGTGCTCATCGACGACCGCATGGGCGACCTGGAAACCGAGAACCAGCGGCTGCTGGAACTGATGCAGGCCTTCCACCAGGCCCGCGAGCGCTACGACATGGCCTACAAGCAGTCCAGCAAGTCGTTCCTGACGGAACAGATTGACAAGCTGGACACCGTGCGCGACAAGCTGACGAAGGTCATCGAGTGGGTGGCCCGCTACTGGACCGAGCTGCCCGACGACGAGGACGCCATCCGCGGCCGCCGCGTCTATCAGCCCTTCAAGGACTTCGAGTACCGCCGCGACGAGGCTCTCATGGCCCAGAACGGCAAGTGGCAGAACATCGCCCAGGTGCTCGCACAGGAGCCGCAGGCCACCGACTGCCAGACGATGGGCCTCACCGCGCTCGTCACCAAGGCCAACCAGACGACGCAGCAGATTGCCAACCTCATGATGCAGCGCCAGCAGGACGCCGCCTCCTATCAGGTGGGCGAGATGAAGGCCGCGCGCCTGAACGCCGAGGCCTGCATGGACGAGCTTATCCAGTACCTGAACGCCCTGCTCGTCGTCAGCCCCGACGCCGCGCTGGAAGAAACCGCCCAGTACATCCAGCAGGATTTCAACAAGGTCGAGGCGCAGTACCAGCAGAGCCGCAAGCACGGCAAGAAGGAAGACCCGCAGCCCGACGGCAGCAAGGACGACGGCGAGGGCGGCGACGTGACGCCCGTGACCCCCGAGGCATGAGAAACGCCCGCCGAGCACCCGGCGGGGGTGAAAATCCCGTAGAAACCGTGAACGAGGACCTCGTTGGCCGTTTCTACGCCGTAAACACCCGTTCCGAGTCCTCGATGGCGGTTTCTACGTGGTAAAAACCGTGTTCCAGCACCTCGTTGGCGGTTTCTACGCCGTAAACACCCATTCCGGGACCTCGTTGGGACTGCCAACGCCGGAGATACCCACACCGGAGACCTCGGCGCCACAATTTACGCCGCCAGCAGCGGCACCGGAGACCTCGGCGGAAAAATCTACGGCGCCCGCAACCGCACCGGAGACCTCGGCGGAACAAAAAATCCACAGGCGGCCGGGGG
>CAJOFU010000011.1:0-41591 GCA_905233935.1 Paludibacteraceae bacterium | reverse complement strand
ACTCCCGCTGCCGCTACAAAGAAGAAACAAACGGAAATAAAACATTTTAATATTAACAATAAAAATGAGAAAGATTCTGATTCCGACCTTTGGTCGCTTGTTTAACAAGAACTGGGTGATGGCCGCCACTCTTTTCCTTGGCGGCATGACGACCGCGGAGGCACAGACTTTGCGTGGCACAGTGACCGACGCCATCAGCGGCGAGGCACTCATCGGAGCTACCGTCAAAGTAGTGGAGACCGATAACGGCACCATCAGCGACGCCGACGGCAACTTCCGCATCGACATTCCCCAGTCGGGACGATACACCATTGAGACGACCTACATAGGCTATGAGCCTAACGTGATGAAAGAGGTGCTGGTGGCTGGTGTAAAGGAAGTAGTGGTAGACATCCAGCTGCGCGAGAACAAAAGCGAGCTGGCCGAGGTCGTCGTGAAGCCCCGCGTGAACAAGGCGTCTACCGTCAATCCTACGGCCCTCATCGGCGGCGTGATGCTGTCGATGGAGGAAGCCTCGCGCTATGCTGGTGGCTACAACGACCCTGCCCGACTGGTGACGGCCTACCCGGGCATATCGGGAGCGGCCAACAGCAGCGCCATCTCCGTGCACGGCCATGCGCCGACAACGATGCAGTATCGCTTAGAGGGCGTGCAGATATTTACGCCCAACCACTTCAACGACCTCTGGGAGGCTGGCTTCGGCATGGTGTCGGCGCTCAACTCCAACGTCATCGGCAACTCCGACTTCTTCACATCGACGTTCAACGCCAACTACTCGAACGCCCTGAGCGGTGTGTTCGATGTGAAGATGCGACCCGGTAACAACGCCAAGCACGAAAATATCCTGCAACTGGGTTCGGCCTTTGAGGAACTGACGCTGGAAGGCCCGCTCTCAAAGAATAGTAACGCCAGTTATATCGTGAACTACCGCTACGGTTTCACTTCGCTCGTGGACAAGCTGGGACTGGTTGACACCGACGGTGAGCACCTTGCCTTCCAAGACTTCTCGTGGAAGCTGAACCTGCCTACTCGGAGCGCAGGAACCTTCTCTGTGTTCGGCCTGGCTCTGCTCGACAAGACGCACGACGAGCGCATGGCCTTAGAGGACACGCACTCGGCCTACGATGCCTCGAACAACGACGGCGACATGACGCAGTTGCTGGCGGGCGTTTCGCACAAGATTCACTTGGGCAACAAGTGGACATGGCGCACTACGGCGGCCTACAACATGCAGCATATCACCATGCACAACTACTACTTCGGCCTGCAGCGCGATGCCAACGGCGTGCTCACTACCCCGCTGGCCTACGAGGAGCCTGAGAAGCAGTACCTCTTCAGCCATCAGAAGCAGAATGAGGACCGCCTGCTGTTCAATACCGAGCTGTCGAAGCAGGTCAGCGGCAAGTGGCTCACGCAGTTCGGTGCCGAATACTCCCACCGCTTCTTCGACCTCAGATACCAATCTGTAGATTATCTCTATGCCGACCCATCGACCATGCAGACCTACACCGACATGAAGGACAATACGGGTCTGGCCAGTGCTTTCTGGCAGAACCTGCTCACGCTGAGCGACAAGTTCAGCATGTCCTTAGGCGTGGCAGCCAACTACTTCCTGCTGTCGAAGGATTTTTCTGTCGAGCCGCGTGCCAGCATGAAGTGGCAGCCCTACGACGGCGGTAGCATCTCGCTGGGCTACGGCCTGCACTCGATGGTGGAGAAACTCGATGCCTACTTCTACCGCGACCCCGTCAGCGGACGGCTGGTGAACGAAGACCTCGGACTGACCAAGGCCCACCACCTGCAGGCGACCTACTCCCACAAGTTCAATGACAACCTCAACCACGATAAGGCTGATCAGCCGGAGTAGCTATATGTTGTTCACGAATTAAGCGAATTAAACGAAAACAATGAATATTATAAATATTAAAACTATAAACATAATGAAATCGAAATTTTTTATACTTTTAGGAGCAGTGCTGTGTATGATTGCCTGCTCGGACAGCAGTGATGTACGTGGTGCCAAGGGCGCTTATCGTTACAAGACCACCGGCAAGGTGACGTTGGAAGAGAACTATGCAGGTGCAACCAAAGCCGACACGCTTGTGGCAAATCTGGACAATGAGTCGGGTGCGCTGGAAGTAGTGAGTCTGCATGATGGCGACAGCGTGTTGCTGACCATCGACCAGCTGAACGGCGACGTGATTGTTACGCGCGGCAAGATGAACGGCAAACGATTGAACTTCAATCCTTACACCCGTACGCTGGAAGTGCCTCTGGATGTGACTTACTATGACACGATCACTCTTGGCGTGGGCATCCTGAGCAAGGATACGATCATTCCTTACACCCGCCACGAGTACGAGGTGTTTGACATTACGGTGCGTGGTTTTGCCGATGTATATGACAACAACCTTGTGTTCACCTTGGAGTACAACGGCGATTCGCAATCGACGGAGCGTACGCTGCGTGGGAAGGGGATACGTAGCCTCGCAAAAAAGAACTAAAACAGTAGTTTCATCCGCCATGATTGGCGGATGCTGAAATGACGATTATGATATCAAAAATACATACTATAGTATTGACCCTGCTGATTGCGGGCAGTGTGTGGGCGCAGGGCGTAGTTAGTGAAGCCCCCGGCTCATCGGCTACGCAATCTATGATTGTGCCGACCTACACCTTGCAGCAATGCCGACAGATGGCAATGGAAGCATCGCATAACACGGAGATGCGTCAGGAGTCGCTGGAGGCAGCGCGCTTGCATCAGCAGGCAGCATTGGCGGCAATGTTCCCGAAGTTGAGCGTGAATGCCTCGTATATGTGGAACAGCAAGTCGCCCGCGATACTCAGTAATGAGTTGCAAACGAGTTTTGGTACGGCACGTGTCGGTGCGGACGGTACGGGTTCGTTTGAGTGGAGCGAGACGTCGTTGTTTAACCAACTCAGCCAAGACACGCGTACCTTACCCGATGCTCACGCACGTGTGAACGCCTTGGGTGCCGAGGTGGGAGGAATGATAGCTAATGCCTATCAGGAACTCTATCGTGCCCTGCATCCGGATCTGACGCACGTGGTAATAGGGCAGGTTGGTCTGACGCAGCCTATCTATGTGGGCGGACGCCTGAAAGCGTTGTATGATATTGCCACGACGGCGAAAGATGTAGCCGAGATTGAGGCTGACAGCAAGAAGCATGACATCATCCTCTCGGTTGACGAAGCCTATTGGCGCGTGGTGAACGTTGAGCACAAGAAACGGCTTGCTAATCAGTATTATGACCTGTTGGTTACGCTCGAGAACAATGTAACCGAACTGGTAAAGGAAGGGTTGGCTACACAATCCGACCTGCTGAAGGTGAAAGCCAAACGCGGTGACGCCGAGGTGAAGAAGATGCAAGCCGAGAACGGTCTGGTGCTGTCGAAGATGGCATTGTGCCAGATCATCGGTCTGCCGCTGCACACGGAGTTTGTGCTGGATGATCAGGGCTTGGACGATATCCAACTGCATGACACACTCAACGTAACGGACGATCTGATCAATTCGCGCTCGGAGATCCAACTGCTGGACGCTGCCGAAAAGGTTGCCAAATCCAACGTGCGCCTTATGTCAGCCGGTTTGCAGCCGAACATCATGGCGCAGGCTAACTACATCTACACCAACCCGAATCTGGACAACGGCTTCTCCAACGACTGGAAGGGTACGGGATTCTTCTCGGCAGGTGTAGTGGTGAATATACCTATCGCTCACGCCGACGATATACTCCGGTTGAAAGCCGCCAAGCACGAGGCGAACCTTGTTGCCCTCAAGCGTGACGAAGCCAAAGAGCTGCTGACCTTGCAGGTAACACAGGCAAACCAGAAAGTGCTGGAAGCGCAGCAGAAAGTGGCGATGACCGAGATGCAGATCAAGAATGCCGAGGAAGTGCTGCGGTTTGCGCAGGAGGCGTTTGATGCCGGCATGGCAACAGCATCCGACCTGATGCAGGCGCAGACCGCATGGCAGGCAGCATGTGCCGACCATATAGATGCCATGGTTGAAGCACAAGTGGCAGAAACAAAATTCAAGCGGTTTACCAACACGCTTGAATAGACAAAAGACAATAGACAAAAGACAATAGACAAAAGACAATAGACAAAAGACAAAAGAGAATATGAAAGAAGATAAGAAAGGCAGCCTGCTGTTAGGGCTGGGCGCAATGTTAGCGGTGGTAGTGATTGTGGCTCTGGTGGGCGTGTTTGCCCTGAAAGAGGAAGAGGTGCTGATCACCGGCGAGGCGGAAGCTTCCGAATACCGTATATCCGGCAAGGTTCCCGGACGTATAGAGATGTTCCTTGTAGAGGAAGGCGATCATGTCAAGAAAGGTGACACGGTGGTAGTTATCTATTCGCCGGAAGTAGAAGCCAAGATGGCTCAGGCTCAAGCCGCCCGAGAGATGGCTGAGTCGGTGAACCAGAAAGCCAAGAACGGTGCACGCCGCGAGCAGATTGTAGGTGCTTATGAGATGTGGCAGAAAGCCAAGGCGGGTGAAGAGATCTACCGCAAGAGTTACGAGCGTGTGGCACGTCTGTATGAGCGCGGTGTAGTCAGTGCGCAGAAGAAAGACGAGGTTGAGGCGCAGTACAATGCCGCCAAGGCAACCGTCAAAGCCGCCAAGAGCCAGTATGACATGGCACTGAGGGGTGCGCGTGAAGAGGACAAGGCTGCAGCCGAGGCTCAGGTAGCCAAGGTGGACGGTGTGATCCAGGAGATCGAGCTGGCACGTGCCGAGCGTTACCTGACATCGCCTATCGACGGCGAGGTGGCTGAGCGTTTCCCGAAGACCGGCGAACTCGTAGGGCAGGGTAGCCCCGTTATGTCGGTGGTTGATCTGAACGATGCATGGTTCAGTTTTGCCGTACGCGAAGATATGTTGCAAGACATCAAGGTGGGCACGAACCTGCAGGTACGTATTCCTGCTCTGGGCAACGAACTCTATCCTGTTGAGGTGACCTACATCAAGGCGATGGGAACGTACGCTACATGGCGCGCAACAAAACAGAACGGACAATACGACGTGCGCACGTTTGATGTCAAGGCTCGTCCGCTCAAACCCATCCAAGACCTGCGCCCGGGTATGACTGCTATCGTTGTACGCGAGAAGATTACCCGCAGCCATCCAACCATCATCATTCAGAAGTAATTATTACATCCGCCATTATTGGCGGATACTGAATCATGAAACAGATTTTCCAAAATATATGGAAGGTTACGCGTCGTGAGATAGGTAGAATGCTGTTGCGTCCGTTGTATCTGTTTGCGTCGATAGGCGTGATGGCGTTGTGTACGTTCTTTTTCCTGAGCATCATGAAGCGCGGTGCACCCGAAAGGATGCCGGTAGCGGTGGTTGACAAGGATCAGTCGTCTATCTCGCGCCGCTTGTGTCATGAGACCAACGCCACACAATCCGTGCAGATAGCCCTGATCACGCCGAACTTTGCAGACGCACGGCTCGCTATGCAGAAGGGTGAGGTGTTTGGCATATTGGAGATACCTGACGGTTTCTATGCAGACATCGCCAGCTTCAAGCAACCGACGCTGCACTTCTACGTCAATAACGCCTACACCGTAGGTGCGAACACTGCGTACAAGCAGTTGCTGACGATGTGTAACCTCACCTCCGGTGCATTCCAGCGCGAGGTGCTGCGGAAGAAAGGTCTGCCGGATCATCTGATCATGGAGCGTATTCAGCCTATAGCGATTTCTGCGCACCTGATAGCCAACCCGTGGGGCAACTATGCCATCTACCTTGTATCGACCATCCTGCCGGGCATATTAGCCATCATCGTGCTGATGCTTACGATCTTCGCCATCGGTTTTGAACTGAAAATGAAGACCTCGAACGAGTGGCTGGAGGTAGCCGGTGGCAACTACACTGTGGCGCTGATTGGCAAGCTTATACCTTATACGATCATTTATATCGTGTTGGGTATCAGTTGCAATGTTATTCTGTTCCGCTTCCTGCACTTCCCCGTAATGGGTTCGTCCGGAAGGATGATGCTGGCTATAGTGATGCTGGTGTTTGCCATGGAATCGATGGCAATCACGATCATCGGTGCGTTGCCTACACTGCGTGATGCTATTAGTATAGGCGCGTTGTACGGCATGTTAGGCTTCTCGCTGTCGGGATTCACCTACCCGGTGATGAACATGTTGTCGGTATTCAAGGCGTGGACTTGGCTCATACCGCTTAGGCATTACTACAAGATCTACGTCAACGAAGCATTGATGGCTGGTCCGATAGAGAACACGATCATCCCGATGCTCAGTCTGGCAGGATTCTTCCTGTTTACGCTGCTGGTGAATCGCAGGTTGCACAACGCAATGATCTACAATAGCTATCCTCTTAAGTAGTCATTGCAATCTGTTTAATCTGATTAATCTGTGAACAAAACAATGATCACACGATATTTAAATAGCCAATGGATTAAGGTCAAGGAGACGTGGCGGGTGTTCGTCTGGGAACTCCGGCGCATCTTCGGTGACGCGGGTGTGGTGGTGATCTTCTTCGTTGCCACATTGGCGTACCCGATCCTGTACAACTTCATCTATTGGAAAGATAATGTGGAGAATGTGCCGGTGGCAGTAGTCGATATGAGTGGCAGCCAGGAGAGCCGTGCGTTCCTGCACAAATGGAGTGCCTCGCCGGACATCAAGATTACCCATTACTGCACATCGATGGCGGAAGCCGAGCAACTGATGCGAGCGCAGAAGATTCACGGAATCATTTACTTCCCATCGGATTTTGCCCAGTGCCTGAACACCGGCTTGAAGTCTGCGCATATATCGCTGTACTGCGACATGTCGTCGTTCTTGTACATGAAAGCCGTCTATCTGAGTTGCAACCGCGTGATGCTGGAAGACATGAGCCGCATCCAGGTTGACCGTTATCAGGCAATGGGTATGGACAAGAAATTCTCGTGGATGCTCGTTCAGGCAGCGCCTTATACCGAAACCGCCCTATTCTGCGAGAGCGGCGGTTATGCTTCGTTTCTTATACCGGCAGTGCTGATGCTTATTCTGCATCAGACGTTGTTCTTCGGCATCTGTATGTTAGCCGGTACGGCACGTGAAGAGAACAACGAATTGTACCTCTTGCCCGGCAGACGGCGCAGCTCGAGCGTGCTGCGTATAGCCATCGGCAGATCTGCCGCGTATTTCCTGATATATTATGCGTTGGGTGCATTGGTGCTGCTCGGCGTGCCGCGACTGTTCGGACTGCCGCATATAGGCGACCCGGTACTGATATTGAAACTGCTTGTGCCGTATCTGCTGGCAGTAATCTACTTCTCGATGAGCGTGAGCGTGTTCACCCGTAACCGTGAGAGCGGTATGGTGGTACTGATCTCCTCGTCGCTGATCTTTTTGTTCATAGCCGGAGTAAGCTGGCCGCAACAGATGTTGCCTGATGCATGGCGATATCTGAGTTACTTCTTCCCCTACACGTGGGGTGTACACGGATTCCTGCATATCAATTCGATGGGCGCAACGCTCGAGACAACAGCCAAGGAGTATATCGCACTGTGGATACTTGCCGGAGGGTATTTCCTCTTAACCTGTCTGCACCTGTTTATCGGTGGATATTTCCATGACAAGAAGATCAATGCCGAGTATCTGCGCGAGCGACGCAGAAACCGCAATAATCCGCTTCCGCAGCCTGAAGTGGTGACGGCATAAAACAATACGTAACATTTTAACAAACAGTAAGATATGAACGTACCTTTTTTGAGTTTACATGATGTAACAGCGATGCACGGCGAAGAGATTCGCCAGGCGGCTCGCCGGGTGATTGACAGCGGATGGTATCTGCAAGGCAAGGAGAACGAAGTCTTTGAACAGCATTATGCCGAGTATATCGGCAGTCCGTACTGCATCGGTTGTGCCAATGGTTTGGATGCCTTGATTTGGATCTGGCGTGCGTATATTGAACTGGGCGTGATGCAGCCGGGTGACGAGGTGATCGTACCTGCCAACACGTATATAGCCACCATCCTCGGTATTACCGAAAACGGCTTGAAACCCGTGCTGGTTGAGCCGCGACGCGATACGCTGGAGATAGATGACGCTCTCATCGAGGCGGCTATCACCGAACGTACAAAAGCGATCTGTATCGTGCACCTGTACGGACGAAATGCCATGACGGAAACGATTGCAGCGCTGTGCAAAAAGTATCATCTCAAGCTCGTTGAAGATAACGCGCAAGCACATGGTTGCACGTGGCAAGGCAAGCGAACGGGTGGCATAGGCGATGCGGCAGGTCATTCGTTCTACCCGGGCAAGAACCTCGGTGCATTGGGCGATGCCGGAGCGGTGACGACGAATGATCCCGAACTGGCTGCAGCCGTGCGTGCGTTGGCGAACTATGGCAGCCAGAAGAAGTACGTATTCAAATACTGCGGTAGAAATAGTCGTCTGGATGAGATACAAGCGGCTATACTGGATGTAAAACTGAAATATCTGGATGAAGATATCAAGCGTCGTCAGCAGGTGGCTGCATTCTACTATGAGCACATCAACAATCCACTGATTGAACTGCCTCAACGACTTGACGATGCACATAATGTCTATCACCTCTTCCCCGTCATCGTCAAGAATGGCAAACGTGATGCGTTGCATGACTATCTGGCTGAGAAAGGTATCGGAACCGTGATACATTACCCTATTGCTCCGCACAAACAGGAGTGCTACGCCAAGGAGGCTTGGAACGTGCCGCAGTTGCGTCTGCCTATTACAGAAGCGTTGGCTGACGACGAACTGAGTCTGCCGATTAGTCCGTGCATGAGCCAGGAGCAGATGGAGTACGTGGTTGAGGTGATAAACGGGTTGACCCTCTAATAGGGAAAGAATTAGTCCTCTGAGCGGGCAAACTGTGATTTCCATTGCGACCAACTGAGCGGGAAATCTTGTTGATAGTTGTTCTGGATATACTCATACACGAGCGGAACCATAGCGGCTTTCTCCTTGTATAGTTCCACTTTCCATTGCTTTTCACCCGGGTCATCGCCTTGGTAGAGCATGTAGTTACCGCCGATCTTGTATTGGCGGTAAATTATGTCTGTAGCCGACACGTCGAGGTTGCGCAGAAAATCGTAGAACACAAGAAACATAGTCGTCCGTCCCTTGCCTGCCTGGCAATGGAAATGCAGCCATGTGTCTTCCGGCAGGTTACGCGCAAACGTCAGGAAATCATCAATGATCTTCGGGTTGGCAAAACAATGATCCAACGCCGTGAACCGCACGTACCCCAAGCCGCGCTTTCTGCAGGCTTCCTCTTCCGTTTCGGCAGATGGGTACATAATCGTTGCTGCTGCTCAGTTCGGCTACAATCTTCTGTTTGCCCAAGCAACTGTGAATCAGTTCGGTTTCGTTGGCAATGATCGTTTGTGGCGTAAGACCTATATTCTCCCAATTATACTTGCCATAGCGTGACACATGGTTGCCGTTGAGCAAACCGTGTGACTCGTTTCTCAGGTCAACAATCGTGATGGCTCCCGAATGCAGTTGGCGCAATACGCTGACCAGGGAATCCAATTCCGAGTCACTGAAATCCGAACTTGCACTGACTTTCAACTCATCCATGCCTTGGCGCGAAGGTACGTAGTCGGGGTCATAGCCCTCGTGCTGCTTTTGCTCCTTGAATTCGTCCATGCACGTGCGGAAATTCTTGGGGAAAGCTGAACCCTGTTCACGCTCAATGCGCCAGGAGTACGAGGCATACTCCGCACGTTCAGACTCAGATTTGCTTTCGCGTATCTCGGCTGCATTAAGGTATTTGTAATCAACGATGATCTGCTTGTCTTCCTCAGGAGGATTGTTCGTATTGTTGCTCTTGCAAGCCGATGCAAGCACTATGATGCCAACGATAAGTGTCGTTAGAATATGTCGGGATATAGATTTCTGCATAGATGTGTGTTCAAATTTTGACGCAAAGATACAACAATTTTTCGAGAAAAGCAAATTATTTGTCAAAAAAATCTACGGCACGATTTTTGCAGTTGTATTAAGCGTAAAGGATGCAATTCATCCCGTTGTTTTATGCCCAAACGTGTACTGATAGCCATGTCGGGTGGAATTGATTCCACTGTGAGTGCTTTGCTTTTGAAGGAGCAGGGCTATGAGTTGGTGGGTGTCACGTTCCGCACGTTTGACTCGATGAAGGAGTCATGCTTTGCCAAGGAGAAAGGCTGTTGCTCCATTGAGAGCATCATGGAAGCCAAGCACAACGCCGAGCGGCTGGGATTTGAGCATCACATTGTGGATTTCCGCGACACGTTCCGCGAGCATGTGATCCGTAACTTTGTAGATGAATACGCTCACGGTCGCACGCCTAATCCCTGCGTGCTGTGCAACAGTCACATCAAGTGGGGTACATTGCTCGATGCCGCTAAAGAATATGGCTGCGAGATGATTGCTACAGGGCATTATGCGCGCATTGCCGAGCATAACGGACATATCTATCTGCGCACGGCTGTTGATACGCACAAGGATCAGACATACTTCCTCTGGATGCTGACCGACGATAATCTGCGCCACACGATCTTCCCACTGGGTGACCTGACGAAAGACGAAGTACGTTGCATTGCGGCTGCCCACGGATTCGATGCGCTGGTTAAGAAACCCGAGTCGCAAGAGGTTTGCTTTATCCCCGACAATGACTACCGTGGTTTTTTGGAGCGCGAAGGCGTACACCCCGAGGCTGGTGAGTATATCGATGCCGAGGGCAAGGTGGTAGGTCGTCATCAGGGCTGTCCGTTCTACACCATCGGTCAGCGCAAAGGTTTGGGCGTTGCACTCGGTTATCAGGCATTTGTGACGAAGATAGATACCGCTACCAACTGCATCACGCTTGGGCATCATGATGACCTGAATACAACCCGTGTAAAGGCACGCGACATCCGCATCCGCGACAAGCAATGGTTAATGAATAACCCGCGCGTTGAAGCGCGAATACGCTATCGCTCGCAAGCAGCACCCGCTTCGCTGATGATTGAAGCCGCGAATGATGCATTGGAACTAACGTTCGATAATCCCGTTTGGGCACCAACGCCCGGGCAATCGCTCGTCCTCTACAAGGACGGTTTAGTCGTCGGCGGAGGAATAATAATCTGACTTCTGACTTATGATTTCTGAATACTGATTTCTGAATACTGAATACTGAATACTGAATTATGGCAAAGTCACACTTTAATATCAACCCCGAAACGCTCGCTATGGAGCGTGTGGAGCACGGTTTCAAATACTGGCTGCGTAGAGCAGGATGGTATATCCTGGGAGGTATATGCCTCGGCATCGTGTTCTTTTATATTTTCTTCTCGTTCTTCCCTTCGCCCAAGGAGCGCCAACTCATCTCCGAGAAACAATCCCTCGAGGCGCAGTACGAACTGCTCAGCAAGCGTTGCGAGGGTATGCAACTGGTGCTTGCCGACCTGCAACAGCGGGATGATAACCTCTATCGTGTCATCCTCGGCGCTGAACCTATACCGATGTCCTCACGCAAGGGAATTGCTGTCAATGCCGCGTATTACGACAATATCTCCCGTCTGGCAAATACCCAACTGGCTGCTGACTTGACGCGCAAAGTTGATCTCTTGGAGAAGCAGACCTACGTCCAGGCAAAGTCCTACGAGGAGATCATCGACCTCGCCAAGACGCGCGAGATCCGAATGGAGTGTATTCCTGCCATCCAGCCGGTGCTCAACAAAGACCTGACCCGTGTCGCTTCGGGTTATGGCGTGCGCATCGACCCGGTGTATCATGTGCGTAAGTTCCATGCAGGTATGGACTTCACGGCTCCGACCGGCACAGAGGTGTTTGCAACAGGCAACGGCAAAGTGAAGTTCGTAGGCTGGAAACAAGGTTACGGCAACACGGTGATTATCGATCATGGATTCGGTTACGAAACGCTCTATGCGCACTTGTTCAAAGCTTTGGTGCGCGTAGGGCAGAAAGTCAAACGCTCGGATATCATCGCCCTTGTCGGTAGCACGGGTAAGTCAACAGGCCCGCACTTGCACTACGAGGTGCATGTTCAGGGGCATCACGTTGATCCGCGTAACTATTACTTCTACGACCTCAATCCGGAGGAGTACGACCAGATGGTTCAACTCTCCAACAACTACGGCGATATGCTGGATTAGTCGGTTTTGCGGCGCATAACGACAGCAAAGATATGCGCAACAATAGCGACACTAAGAACGCCGATGAGCATGCCGGCAAGTACGTCCAAGGCGAAATGCTGGCTCAGATACAGGCGGGAGTAGGAACTTGCGGCTGCCAAAACAAATAAAAGCAGTTGCACAGCAATGCTCCAACCGATTGACGCTTTCCTTGATGAGGAAGGCGTTGATTGTTTTTGTGGGAAGAACTTAGCCCAAAACGGGTTGGCTGATGCGGGTGAATAGATATAGTAGGTATATAAGGCGCAAAGGGCGAAATACAGGCAGAAGAATGTGGTGGTGTGACCGGAGGGAAAACTCAAGTGATAGTTCATGCGGACACCTTCGGTGAGAGGCAGAGAAATGTCCGGCATATTCTCTGCAAACCATGTGAGTGGTCGGGGTGCGCGGACTATGTGTTTGATGGTTTGGGTGATGATGGTGGAGAGAATAAGTGATCCGCTCATGAATACGCCAGCCTGCCAACGCCAAAGCAATAAAACGACAGCAGTGAGGTAGGGTAGCCAGTTGCAGGTGTCGGAGAGTATAGGCATCAGCACATCGCCCCACGCCGAGTGATGGTCACAGAGGAGCAGATGCAGTGAACCTTTGTCGATTAGGCAAAGAGCAATGGTTAGCGCCACAACGGACGCTAACCATAAACTCAGAAATACACTATTTCGCTGGATGGATACTTTCAGGTTCACAGATTGAACAGATTTAACTGATTACGATGATTATAGCCCAAGGATAGAGTAGGTGCGGTCACCTACGGTGATGTAGATGTGTCCGTCACGCAGTATCTTGTAGGCTGCAGGCGTTTGTGACTCGGCATCATATATGCCTGTTGCAGTACCATCATCGTACTTGTCACCGTAACTCTGTGTGAGTTTACGGAAGTCAACAGCTTCGCCTTTCTTGTCGCCCCAGATATACTCGACGAGTTCGGGGTAGTCAATGAACGGGTTACGGTTACCTTGAATCTTGTTGACCTCAATAGCACGTTTGAGCTCTTTCTCGCTGACAGGATCCATTCGATGCCACTCTAACAGAATGTCACGCAGCCACGGACGGAACTCTTCCCAACCCTCATTGGTCATAGCTACACCGGGTTCGCCTTTCTCTATCCATGTGAGCGAATCACCGTAACAAGCGGCAATATAGAAGTATGCACGGGCAAAATCGCCTTTGTATTTGTCTTCCGGGCAGAACACGCGCACCAGACCGTAAGCTGCGCCGCTGCCGGTTACAAACGATCCGTTGTTGAACGAACTGTCTGCGGGATACCCCGGCGCGTGGTTGGACTTGCTGCGGTTAGCCGAATAGTCGCCCGGCACAAGGTGATACAAGTCGCAGTAGGCAGGATTGACATCACCTCCCCACCAAGATTTGGGTAGCATGTGTTCGATATCAAAGTCTTTGACGCTTGCAGTCGGCTTCTCGGGATCGAAGTAGCGCACGTTGTTGGAGTACATGTCAAGTACCTGGTTGGTTTCCGGATCGCGGTCGGTGTGGTAGAATCCGTCCCACGACTTACGTGAACCGCTACCATAACGATAACGTTTGCCACAACAGATAATGTATCCGATATGATTCTTGAGCGTTGAATCGGCTGTGCCTTGTGCAAACTTGTAGTAATCGCCGGGCATAGAACCGATGCTCATGCGTGTAGTATCCAGGTCGAAGGTGCTTGCACCACCTGATCCGGGAGGAACAATAGTCAGCAGAATTGATTGCTCGCGCGTGCGCACGATGCCGTCCAAACCTGTACATTTGGCAATGACTACATCTTCCAGAGGAATAGCTTTGGTTATTTCCTCCGGGAAAAGGAGACTGTAATATATACCAACATCGCCTCCGTCAGCAGGCAATGTCGTTTCAGTCAGTGTAAAAGACGAGCCTTTCTTGAGTGACAGGGAAATGTTGCCGTCGATATGTTTGCCAACAATAACGAAGTTCAACACATCTTCCAAGGGCTCTTCTCCGCTCTCCCATTTGGCACCACCGAAATCGATCTTCGGGTATTGCATTTCGAGGATTCCCTGTGTCGGGTGAGGATCTTCTGCCTCGAATTCGATCTTCTGGACGTAGAAACGGTTGTTACTCTTCAGGTTGGCAACAATGTAGATGGAATCAAGATCTTTGTTGAGCGTGAGTTGATACGGACGAATCTCTGCCCTGTGACCTGCTTCCCATTGGATGTTTTTGTCGTAAACAGTGATACCTCTCGTGCCGGTTGTATCTGTGCCGGCAGCGCTGACGTATCCTGCGGCATAGACCGTCATCGTGGTGATATGATAGGTGTCATCCAACCCGATGCAAATCTCGCCTTTTTCTGAACCCGTGCCGCCTTTGATGCCGTAGCCTTCCTTGGCGCGGTAGATCTTGCTGGCTTTAATAATTTCATCGACGCAATTGTTGGTTGCCGTCAGAATGATGCTCGTCAAGTCGCTTGTCGGCGAGGATGAGTCTGCATTACTGCTGTTGAACACAATCGTGTACGTCTCCGCTGTCATAGAGAGGGAGACAAGTGCTGCGATTAGCAGTGTAAGATGTTTTTTCATGGTAGTTATATTTTAAGTTATTTCTCCGGAAAAAGATTCGCGATGATGTACCACAGGATGACTCCTGTGCCGCTGAACAGGGCGTAGTGCCAGTTGTGACGCACTGCGGCAAACGAGCAGCAGAGAGCAATCACCAGCACACAGCCGATGAGGAACATATAACGTGTCTTGTTCTCGCTCCACTTCAGGCTGTGGAACTTAAGCGAGAAAAACGGCAACTCGCACACCAGCAGCCAGCAGCTCACAGCCGCTACCGCTAACATGCACCACGGCATGAACTGTGCCCACGAAGCCATATCGGGGAAGGCTGCGATCAGCGAGGCCCAAAAGATAGCATTGGCAGGTGTAGCCAAGCCGATGAACGAAGTTGTCTGACGTTCGTCGATATTGAACTTAGCCAAACGCAGGGCAGAGAACGCAGCCATAATGAGTGCCGCAGCCGACCACCAGCCCCATGCGTAATTGCTGTTTTCGGTCGAGAGACGGATGGCTTGCATGAGCATCACGGAAGGAGCCAAACCAAAGGTGATGACATCTGCCAGCGAGTCGATCTCCTTGCCGATGGGGTTCTTAACCTTCAGCGCACGGGCACTCATGCCGTCAAAGAAATCGAACACCGCGCCGAGGATGATCATGCCTAATGCACAATGGAATAATCCTTCTGCTGCCAGCATAACGGCTATCGCACCGCTGAGCAGGTTGCAGCAAGTGATGATGTTAGGAATATGCTTTTTCATGAGCGTAATTGTTTCAGTTGATTTTCTATAGCTTCGATTCGCGCCAATGCGTCGTGCTCTTTCTTGCGTTCGAGTTCGACGATCTCGGGTTTGGCGTTTTGTACGAAGCGCTCGTTTGCGAGTTTGGCTTGTACGCCGCGGAGGAAGCCTTGCTGGTGTTGTAGGTCGGCTTCGAGTTTCTTGATCTCCTCATCCACATTGATGAACGCATCCATCGGGATCGCGAACTCCGTCGTGCCGACGATGAACTTGGCGCAGTTGCCGGTCGAGTCGCCAAGATTGGCGACTTCTACGTTAGCGAGTTTGGCAACGAGGGCGTTGAGTTCAATTGGCGAAATCAGTGTCAGTCGTTCTTTCGGAGCGATGTTCTTGCTGGCGCGCACATTGCGGATACCGGCGATGATCTCTTTGAGGGTCTCGACTTCAGCCAAAATATCTGAATTCTGAATTCTGACTTCTGACTTCTCTAATGACGCAGTCATTATGCTCTCGCCCGGTTTGCGCTCGCAGAGGTTCTGCCAAAGTTCCTCGGTGATGAACGGCATAAATGGGTGGAGTAGAACGAGCAGACGGTCGAAGAAAGCCATCGTTGCCTCGTAGGTAGCGCGGTCGATCGGTTGTTGGTAACCCGGCTTGATCATCTCCAAGTACCAACCACTGAACTCGTCGCAGTAGAGTTTGTAAATCTCCATGAGGGCTTCCGAGAGACGATACTTGCTAAACAGGTCGGCAATATTGGCGGAAGTCTCGCCAAGTTTGGCTTCGAACCATTGGATGGCGTATTTGGATGTCTCGGGCTGCGGGATATTGGCAACCTCGAGACCCTTCATCATGCGGAAGCAGTTCCAAATCTTGTTGCAGAAGTTGCGTCCCTGCTCGCAGAGCGAATCATCGTAAAGGATGTCGTTGCCGGCAGGTGCGGATAGCAGAATACCCATACGCACGCCGTCTGCGCCGTATCGCGCAATCAAATCCAGCGGATCAGGACTGTTACCGAGGGACTTGGACATCTTACGACCGAGTTTGTCGCGTACGATACCTGTGAAATATACATGACGGAAAGGCATCTTGCCTTGGTACTCATAACCCGCCATGATCATGCGTGCCACCCAGAAGAAGATAATATCCGGACCTGTAACAAGGTCAGCCGTGGGGTAGTAATAGGAGAGTTCCTTGTTCTTCCATGTGCTGTCCTTCATTTCCTGGTCTTTCTCGATGAAGAGACTGATCGGCCACAGCCAAGAGGAGAACCAAGTATCCAAAGCGCCTTCGTCTTGAACGTAGTTGCCTTCGGGTTTGGTCGGGCTGACGATGATCTTGTCGTCGGGATAGTTCTCAAGACCTGTCTGAGCGAGCAGGTCGGCATCGTAGTACGCTGGAATACGGTGTCCCCACCAGAGTTGGCGCGAGATACACCAGTCTTTGATGTTCTCCAGCCAGTTGCGGTAGGTGTTCTTGTATTTCGTGGGGTAGAATACGATGTCGTCATTCATTACCGGCGGCAGGGCGATGTCAGCAAAGTGCTTCATGCGGATGAACCACTGGAGCGATAGCCGCGGCTCGATGGGTACGTTCGTGCGCTCGGAGTAACCGACCTTGTTGTCGTAATCTTCGACATGATCCATGAGACCTGCGGCTACGAGGTCTTCCGCCATCTGTTTGCGGCAGTCGAAGCGATCCAAGCCGTGGTATTTGCGGATGTTCTTGCTTATCTCCGGCTCGATGGTGTCGAGGTTTATATGTGCGTCGGGCGTGAAGATGTCGTAGGCAACGAGGTTATGCTGCTGACCGAGCATATAGTCATTCACGTCGTGTGCCGGCGTCACTTTAAGACAGCCTGTACCAAAACCGATCTCTACGTAACGGTCTTCGATGATAGGTATCTCGCGTCCTACAATAGGTATGCGCACATGTTTGCCGCGCAGCCACTGGTTTTTCTCCTCTTTGGGGTTGATGCATACAGCCACGTCGCCGAAGATAGTTTCCGGACGGGTTGTGGCAACGATGGCGTATTTGCCGGGCTCTTCCACGACTTCGTATTTGAGGTAGTAGAACTTCGAGTGCTCGTCGTGGTAGATTACCTCCTCGTCGCTGAGTGCCGTCTGGCGCTCAGGATCCCAGTTCACCATGCGGAGTCCGCGGTAGATGAGTCCTTTGTTGTACAGGTCGCAGAACACGCTGATTACGGCTTTCGAGCGCGTCTCGTCCATTGTGAAGGCTGTGCGATCCCAGTCACATGAGCAACCGAGTTTCCTGAGCTGCTTGAGGATGATTCCTCCGTGCTCGTCTGTCCAGTCCCATGCGTGTTTGAGGAATTGCTCGCGCGTGAGGTCGGATTTGTTGATGCCTTGTTCTTTCAATCGCTTGATGACCTTGGCTTCGGTAGCTATGGATGCGTGGTCAGTACCGGGCACCCAACAGGCGTTCTTGCCTTCGAGGCGTGCACGACGAACGAGGATATCTTGTATCGTCTCGTTCAGCACATGTCCCATGTGCAGTACACCCGTCACGTTGGGCGGAGGAATAACTACGGTAAACGGTTCGCGGCCATCCGGCTCGCTGTGAAAGAGTTTGTTGTCCAGCCAGTACTGATACCAGCGTGCTTCAATGTCTGTAGGATTGTATTTTGATTCCATAAAATTTGTATGGTTATATTCCAGAATTAGTATTGTTATATTCCAAAATTTGTTTGGTTATATCCCGAGTTAACGCTTTGCCCCATAATGAGCATGCAAAGATACAAAAAAAAAATGATATTTGCAAATTTTTTAGTGTTTTTCTTTAGAAAAAGTCATTAGTTTCGCAAAAAATAACAAAAACCAAGATAAACCCTTTGAGTGCTTTGGAAGCTTTGCTTCCCGAATAAACAGTTAGTAAAACCTGCTTGCAAGCAAACTTATAGACAGCATTTACTAACTATTTGTTCACTCTACGAGTTAAAGCACTCAAAGCGATACAACATAAATAAATCCTATTTTGCACAAGTAAATTAAGACAAAAATGAACAAAAAGTATATATATACATAGTATATATATAGTATAAGGTGAAAAATGTAATTTTTATGGTTTTATCCTATGGTTATCTTATGGTTATGTTGTGGTTATCATTTGGTGAGATACCGAAAACCGCCCGAAAACGGGCTGGAAATGGACTGAGGTTGGCGTAGGGGGTGATTAGGAAAGCGATATAGGAAACCCGATTGACAATCGGGAAAATAGGAAGAAGGGAACTCGGCATTATAAATATCGAGCACGGGACACTTTAAGCACAAGATATAGATTGTCCAAATATGATTTGGACGTAATTGACGAAGTGAAGCGGGATTCAATCCCGAGAAAAAGGAAGAAAGATGGAGAAAACAAAAGTAGCCGCAGTTTTGCTACGGCTACTTTTTCACATTTATTGCTATCGGTTATTCTACTACATCTTGAACAAGACGAACAGCAAAACCGCTATATCGATTGTTGAAATCATACGTGTAATAGCTGTATGTCTGTATCCATAATCTCCATGCATAGTAAGAATAGCTTTGTGTTGATGTCCAATAATATCCATCAGATTCAAAATCATGCATATATAATCCGTCCCTAACTCCCGTAAACGGAAGAAATACTGCTCCCAAATCTTCCATCATTTTCCATTCTTGTTGTGAATAAATATTTGCTGTAGCATCATACGAATTAGGTATGAAACTAATAGTTCCTGTTTCTGACCAAGTATCAGGCAACAATATTAATCCATTAATGCCACTAACAATCCCCAAGCCACTCAGCATGTCGGCATTTATTCGGGTATTCAATATATAATCCCATTCTTCACTTGTAAGAAGACGCCAACGTTCAGTAGTGTTACCACCATTGCTGATTGCATTATATACACCCCAATCAGCGTAAGCGCATTCGCCTACTAAGTCATTTTCGGAATTTCCACAAACAAAGAAATCAGAATTAGATTCGCTTGTCGAATACGGCTGATATTCAACAGCTCCACTATTCCATCCACTTGTACCCCAACAGAAAAGGTCAATCCACCCATTATATGTGGCAGATATTTGTCCATTACTACACTTCACATCATTTGCATAGACGGTGCCATATGTTTCATCTCCAACAAAGTCCCATTGGTTTTCAGCAAATCTCCAAGTGCCTTGTTGAGTCGTTCCGTCTGCACATTGATGCGTACCTAATGCTGCATTATACTGCAAATTACCACTAGAGAAATGAACTTTCTTCGTGGCGCTTATTGAGAACTCTCCGGGCAAAGCACCATTTTCCGATATATCTTCATTAGGACATATAGTGTCGTGGATAGTGATATATACCGTATCATGTACTTCAACCGTTTTAATAATGGTACGTGGAAGGTAAACTATGATTGAATCGGTATCATCTTCATTTCCGAAGGTTACGCTATCGATTTGAGCAATCGGGTTGCCCAACATCAAATTACCTTGATACCAGAAATACTGGTTCTTTTGTGCGCTTGCACAGAGTGCCATTACTAAAATGGCAAGAGTTAAGAAAAACTTTTTCATGACTTTATTGTTTTATAAATTTAATGGTTTGATTGTTAAGCAATAACAAATAGTCGCCTTGTGGCAAACTTGTCACATTGATAGAGGTTCGCTCTCCGCTAATCGGAGTCGTTTGCAATAGGTGACCATTGAGATCAAAGATATATGCTTTGTCGCAGTTGGCGTTGTCAATGATCAACATATCTTGTGTCGGATTCGGATATACGCGGCACGTGGTTGATGATTGTACATCGTCAATGCCTGTGTCTTCGTTTGGCTCGCCATAACGGATATAACGAACATCTTTGATAGCGACCTTTGATAGCAAGAAATTGCTATGCGAAAAAACAAACAAGGAATCTGGCATCACTTTGACATAGCCGATTTGGGCAAGAGCGTTGGCTTGCTCTTGACCGTTTAACGGCTGGATGATAAGTGACGTATCTGCCATCGTCGCTATCGCAACGAATAGCAAAGAAATGAAGATTAGTTTTCTTTTCATAAGCAGTTATGTTTTGAGGTTAATAATCCATATATACACACGAAAAACGTGAGGCCTGTTTGCTTCAATTCGGATTGTTGAGGATTCTGGACTACCTTACTAAACCAAATCTTTACAGAACAAGGCTCACGCATTCACGTGAGCATAAAAGCCTTGTTCTTGGTTTAGTAATTGCTTGAAAGTGTCCAGTTTTCAACAATCCAAGTTCGTAGCTGTAATGCTTTGTTTTCGGCGCACACTGCGCCTATATGTCAGTTGCTTGCCTTTTGTCAACCGCAAGCGGGGATGTTATTTCTGGTAGGCTTTTACAGCCTGTGTGATTGACTTTTTCATTTTGTCCCAAGGTGTGTCGATGAACATCTTGGGCATATCTTGCATCTCGGCATCCTCGAAGTAGGTCATACTCAATAGAGCACGATACTCTGAATATTCAGGATATTTCTGCATGTAGAAATCAAGTATCTCTGCCAACGAATAATGTTGCAACAGAACATACAAATCCACAAAATCTTTCCGCGTGCCACGTCCCATAATTGCATTGACTTTCATAGCAGCAATATCCTTATCGGAAGCAAGAACGAATCCGTCACCTCTTACCGGCTCGTCAATCCATTCATAACGGCTATAGTCAACAAAATCAACTTTTACATTGTTAATAGTCATCTGTAAAATGAAGTTCGACTTGTTGAATACTACAACTTCACCGACCTGTTTTGCTATAGCAATCAGTTCCTCTTTGTCTTGAGGTAATTGTCCGAAGAAATCCAAGTCAACAGACATCCGATGCCCGTACTGCAACGCAAGAGCAGTGCCTCCGACGAGGCGCGTTGCGCTTAACTCGGGAAAAGCAGACAAGTGCTTTAAGAGTTCCAGAGTGTCGGGTTGGATTGTCTGAATTGATAACATCTGTAATCTTCTTTTTTCGTGTCGGACAACATACAGATAAACGAGAGCGCCATGGGATCGAGGGTGCGCAGACGTTTGCAGTCAGCTACTATACGATCCATCCCGTAGAAGTCGCGAGTCAGACGCCAGTCTTGCAGGTTGCCGCGCTCCAAGACGCGTTGAATCAATCCCGCCGAGTGGCGCTCGACATCCATATTCTCCCGATCTATATCCCAAAACAAGACAGGAGAAAGTTGAGATATGTACGATTGCGTTGACATGTTACAATGTTTCCGACTGCAAAGTTACGAAAAAAATCTGATATTTGCAAATTTTTCTTAGGAAAAGTTCGAAATTTCTTGAAAATGAAAATTGTCAGTTATGGATATTTTAGTCAATTTTAGTCATTTTCTCGCTCTTCCCTCTGTATTGCAATGTATGCTCAATGTATGCTCAATGTATGCTGAATGTATGCTCAATGTATGCATCATCCAACATCACTACTCTAAAACTACAATATCTGTACTTGGAGTAAACCCTACTGAGAGACCGATAATTCTTCGGCGCGCACCCAAGAGTGAAGGGTGAGTAACAGGTGGAAACCAATATCCAATACAAATATACAAAAAGTATCGGAAAAATGCAAATTTTGAGGGCAGAAAAACATCATTATTTGGTTATTTTGGCAAAAATGTGTGAATAAAGTTGCTAAAATCATTAAAAATGATTCAAAAATTTGCAAATGTCAAAATATTTTCGTATCTTTGTGCGTTTAATTATGCGCGGGTGTATAGCATTAGGAATACACGAACACAAAACCCCGAATATGTGAAACGAAAAATTATGAAAATATGAAGCGAATTTTTACTGTTTTGATGGCTGTGGTAGTGAGCACAGCGATGATGGTGGCTGATGAGATTGTGAAAATAGACGGGTTGTACTACTCGTTGGGAACGACGACGGCAACGCTGGTGAAAGACCAGAGTTCGGATAAGTCGGTGTATAAGGAATATACATCGGTGACTATTCCGAGCACGGTGACTTCTATCAGCAATAGTGCATTCCAGAATAACCCGCTGACTTCGGTTGTTTGGAAGCCTAAGACTTGCAGTATCGGCACAGAAACATATGCACCGTTCTATAGTACAAATTCTTAGATAACGGAGTTCACGTTTGGCGGTGAAGTAGAGGTTATTCCTAATTACCTGTGTTATAAGATGTCGCAACTCGACAATGTCGTTCTTCCGCAGGGTTTGCTGACCATTGGCAATTATGCTTTCGCTAACTGTTCCGCACTTAAAGAAGTAGAGATACCGGCATCGGTGACCTGGTTGCAAGAAACTCCTTCTATTATTGCACGTCACTGAAATCCTTCGCCTTCCCGAAAGGCATTACGACGGTAGCAACCGAAGTGTTGGAAGGTTGTACGGCGCTGGAAGAAGTGTTCATCCCTGCTTCCGTTACCACGATCAATTCCGATGCATTCTATAACTGCTCCGGCCTCAAGGCGATTCATAACTATGCCATCACGCCGCAGACCATCAATGAGAATACTGTCAAGAATGTCGATAAGCAGACCTGTATCCTGTACGTGCCGATGGATTATATTGATCTCTACCGAGCCAAAGCCGTTTGGTGCGACTTCAAGAACATTATCGGTGTAGCAACGGATCTGCAGTTCGAGGAGAAAGTGGTGCAACTCTCGTACTTCAAGAAGGATGAATCGCTGCTGTATATGGAAACGCAGACGTGGGAGATTCCTCATGCACCGTATATAGAAGGGTTTGTGTTTGAGAAGTGGGAAGTGCTTGCAGGTGATTTGAATGACGGCATCAAGTTGCAGGCTGTATATAAATCCGATCAGGCAACCAGTGCGCCGGAGGTTTATACGAATCCCGCCAACCCGGTACAGAAACTGATTCGCAGAGGGAACGTGTATGTGCTGCAAGACGGCAAGACTTACACGGTTAACGGCACGAGAGTAGAGTAAATATAAAGAAAAAAGCATAACATGGAAGATTTTAGGACATTGTGTCAACATAGACGGTCGATACGTGCGTTTACGTCGCAGCCTGTGGAGCGCGAGAAGATTGATTATATACTGCAATGCGCGCTGATGTCGCCATCCGGCAAACGGTTGAACCCGTGGGAGTTTGTAGTGGTGACGGATGAGCAGGTGCTACGCAAATTAGCGGGTTGCAAGACGTACGGCAGCCAGATGTTCAATACGGCTATGGCAGGGATCGTTGTGGCTGCGGACAGTTCGCTGACCGATACATGGCAGTGCGATGGCGCTATAGCTGCGGAACATATGTTGCTGGCAACTGAGGAGCAGGGATTAGGCGGTTGCTGGTGTCATGTATATGGAAGGGATGAGTCGGAGCAGATGGTGCGGGAGTTGACGGGAATACCTGAGAACTACGCCGTGCTGTGTGTGATTGCGCTCGGATACAAAGGCGAGGAGAGAAAAGATTATAACTTGGAAAAATTACTATACAACAAGATACATTTTGATAAATTTTAAGATTTGAAAATTAATGAAACCGATTATTGCTATTACAGCCGGAGATATAAACGGCGTGAGTTATGAGATTATACTGAAGACGATCTTCCATCCGCATATTCTGGAGATCTGTACGCCGATATTGTACGGCAATGTGGCTATCGCCAAGCAACATGCACAGTTGTTGGATGAGGAGTTCCGTACTCCGCAAGGCGTGATTATTACCGATGCACGCAAGGTGCAAGAGGGCAAAGTGAACGTGATTACCTGTTATCCCGACGACACTCCGCTGGAGATAGGCAAGAGCACCCCGGAAGCCGGAAAAGCATCGTTGGCAGCATTGAAACGTGCTTGCGGCGACTTGCAGCAGGGATTAGTGCATGCCATTGTAACCGCGCCGATCAATAAGGCGAACATTCAGTCGGATGAGTTCCACTTCAGCGGACATACAGAGTACCTGACACACCTGTTCGGACCGAAGAGCGAGTCGCTGATGATGATGGTGTCGGATGCATTGAAAGTGGCGTTGGTTTGCAACCATGTGCCGGTAAGCAAAGTGCCGGAGAGCATTACTGCTGACCGAATTATCCGCAAACTGACCGTGCTGAACGAGGCACTGAAGAACGATTTTACGATCCGTCATCCTCGTATAGCCGTGTTGGCACTCAATCCGCACGCCGGTGACGGAGGCTTGATTGGCGAAGAGGAGCGTGACGTAATCAAACCTGCCATCGAACAGGCGAACAAACAAGGCATATTGACTTTCGGTCCGTACTCAGCAGATGGGTTCTTCGGTAGCGGACATTTCGCCCATTTCGATGCAATACTGGCGATGTATCACGATCAGGGACTGATTCCGTTTAAGTCGATGGATATGAACGGCGTGAACTTCACTGCCGGACTGAATATTATCCGCACGTCGCCGGATCACGGCGTAGCGTACGATCTTGCTGGCAAGAATGAAGCCTCGCCGCAGAGTTTTAGGAATGCGCTGATGATGGCTATAGATATACTGAAACAGCGTGCGATGAACAAAGAGATCAACGCCAACCCGCTGCCAGTGCCCGAACCCGATGAGAGTGAGTTCCGGCCTGAGTTCCGTTCGTTCAGTGAACCGAAGAGCACGACCTATAAGCCCAATGTTCCGGTGGCACAACAATAATTGACAAAATTGTAAACAAAAATATTGTACCTATAAAAATGACAGCACAAGAGATAAGACAATCCTTCTTGGATTTTATGGCGCAGAAAGGACACCAAATTGTACCCTCTGCACCGATGGTTATCAAAGATGACCCGACACTGATGTTTACTAACGCCGGAATGAACCCGTGGAAAGGTATCATTTTGGGCAATGACCCGATCAAGTACCCGCGTGTGGCAGACAGCCAGAAGTGTCTGCGCGTAAGCGGCAAGCACAATGACCTGGAGGAAGTAGGTCATGATACCTACCACCACACGATGTTTGAGATGTTGGGTAACTGGTCGTTTGGCGACTACTTCAAAGAGGGCGCGATAGATTTTGCGTGGGAGTATATTGTTGACGTATTGAAGATCGATCCGAAGAACTTGTACGCCACGGTGTTTGAGGGCAGTAAAGAAGAGGGCTTAGGTCGTGACGACGAGGCTGCGGCTGTGTGGGCAAAGCATTTGCCTGCCGACCACATCCTGAACGGCAACAAACACGACAACTTCTGGGAAATGGGTGATACAGGTCCGTGCGGTCCGTGCTCGGAGATCCATGTGGATAGCCGTTCGGAAGAAGAGAAAGCCAAAGTACCCGGACGTGAGTTGGTGAACAAAGACCATCCGCAGGTGATTGAGATCTGGAACATTGTGTTCATGCAGTTTAACCGCAAGGCAGACGGCTCGCTCGAACCGTTGGCAAAGAAGGTGATAGATACCGGAATGGGATTTGAGCGTCTGGTGCGTACCATCCAAGGCAAGCAGTCAAACTACGATACCGATGTGTTCCAGCCGATGCTCGCGAAGATCGGCGAGTTGTGCAACTGCAAGTACGGAGTAGAGGAGAAGACTGATGTGGCGATGCGTGTTATTGCCGACCATATTCGTACTATCGCTTTTGCTATTACCGACGGACAGTTGCCGAGCAATGAGAAGGCGGGTTATGTGATTCGAAGGATCTTGCGCCGTGCGGTGCGCTACGGCTATACGTTCCTTGGTATGCGCGAGGCGTTCCTGTACAAACTTGTGCCGCAACTGATAGCCGACATGGGCGTGGCTTATCCCGAACTCGTTAAGCAACAAGCACAGATAACGCCGGTGATCAAGAGCGAGGAAGAGGCGTTCTTGCGTACGCTGGATAAGGGAATAACCTTGCTTGACAAACTGATGACGGATGCACGTAATGCCAAGAAGACCGAGATCAGCGGCGTGGATGTATTCACGCTGAAAGATACATACGGATTCCCGTTGGATTTGACCGAACTGATTCTTCGCGAGAACGGATTCACGACGAACGAAGAGGAGTACAACAAAGCCCTGGAGCACCAGAAAAGCATGGGACGTGAGGCGAACAAACAGGATTTAGGGGATTGGAATGTAGTACGCGAGGGTGACACGGAGTTTGTGGGATATGATGAGTTGGAGGTTGAGACGCAGATTCTTCGTTACCGTCAAGTGAGCCAAAAGGGTAAGAGTTTCTATCAGGTTGTGCTGAGTAAGACGCCGTTCTACGCCGAGATGGGCGGTGAGGTAGGAGATACCGGAGCGTTACGAATTCAGAATTCAGAATTCAGATATCAGATTTTGGATACGAAGCGGGAGAACGGATTGCCGGTACATATTATGACTGAGTTGCCGGAGAACGTAGAGGCTACGTTTGTGGCAAAGGTCGATGCCGAGCGTCGTCAGGCAATCAGTTGCAACCATTCGGCTACGCATATTATCCATTATGCGCTGCGTCAGGTGCTCGGCGAGCATGTGGAGCAGAAAGGATCGTTCGTTTCGCCCGAATCGCTGCGCTTTGACTTCAGCCACTTCCAGAAAGTTAGTCCCGAAGAGTTGCGCAAGGTTGAACAACTCGCCAACCAATTGATCCGTCAAGACTTGCATCTTGAGGAAAGCCGTCACACACCGATTGCCAAGGCGAAAGAGATGGGTGCAATGGCGCTGTTCGGCGAGAAGTACGGCGATGATGTGCGTGTGATTAAGTACGGTCCGAGTATAGAACTCTGCGGCGGTTGCCACGTGAGTTCAACGGGTAGGATAGGTTGCGTGCGCATTATTATGGAGACTTCTGTTGCAGCAGGTATCCGTCGTATTGAGGCTGTGACGGCAGCCAAGGCGGATGAATTGTATTATGGCGCACAAGACATGCTCAACGGACTGAAGACGTTGTTCAACAATGCTCCGGATCTGATGGCTGCTATCCATAAGTTTATCGACGAGAATGCCGGACTGAAGAAGCAGATAGAGAACTTCATGGCAGAGAAGATCGAACGTTACCGCGATGATCTGATCGGTCGTGCCGAGGATTTCGGTGATATCAAACTGGTGCGTCTGACCGGAGAACACAACCCTGAAATGATTCGTGGCGTGATGCCTCTGTTGCGCGGTAAGTTCACGGATGTCAAGTTTGCTGTGGTTGCTGCTACGCAGTTTGAAGGCAAACCGACTATAGCCGTCTTCCTGTCGCAACCGCTGGTGGACGAAGGAAAGAATGCCGGTGCGATGATCAAGTCTGCCGCCAAACTGATTCAAGGTGGTGGTGGTGGTCAGCCGTGGATGGCTACTGCCGGTGGTCGCGATGTCAACGGACTGAATGCTGCCATGGAAGAATTGGTGAAGATGTTATGAGGTTGCCGTCGTCATATCTCCCCGGGAAAGTGCGTAGTGCGTTACGCTTTTTCATAGTGGGAACAACCGGAGCCGTTGTGCAGACGTGGTTCTTTATGGCTGCGTTGTTGCTATTGGGCGAACCGGAAAAAGGCTTGCCGCTATATTACGTAGCGTTTGGCATCGGATATGTCATGGAGATGATACCAAACTACTTTGTATCGAACTGGTACACGTTTGGTACGAGGCCTAACAAGAAGAATGCAGGTGGATTTCTGCTGGCACGTGCAATCAATCTGGTTATTCAGTTTGCATTGTTGCCGCTGATGCTCAGTTGGTTCTCAACGTGGCGGGATGATCTGATCAGCTTGTTTGTCATCTTCATTGCCGGATGTATCAACTACCTGACATGTCTGCTGTTCTTTAAGAAGCCGAAGCCGGTAACTTCGGAAAATCCGGACAATAACTGAAATAATTGAAAATCATATGAATATGAAGCCGTTTATCTTATCCGTACTATTGAGTATGTTGAGTCTCATGGTTATGGCTCAAGAATCAGTAACCGAAAGTGATTCATTGAGTATGCATCGTGCAGCTGCTCTGCAAGACTCATTGGGCACCGTGCTGTACAGCAAAGGACAGTTCACTGAGGCGCAACGTTGCTTCCGTGAGGCAGCCGGTTGGCGCAAGCGTCTGTTAGGCAGACGTTCGTCAGCATATCTACGTTCGGTGACCTATCTTGCGTCATCGTATTTGCAATCGGGTGATATAAAGCAGGCCATTGCTGTCGGTGACAGTCTGATACAGTTGATCACCGACTCTGTGTCGCCGAACTACGCCGATCTGTACGATGTATATACCAACCAGATGTACTGCTACTATGCATTGCGTAAGTTGGACAAGGCGATCGAATATGCGCATAAGGCGGTAGATGTGCTTGAGCGACAGGACAAAATGTACGTGCATTCGTACGTGCATGCGCTCGCCAACCTTGGCTACTGTCTGGATGTCGCCAAACGCAACGATGAGGCTAAGCGGTATTTGGATCATGCTGTAGTGATTGCCAATGATTCGCTCAAACCGACGGACAATGCTACGCTGGAGGTGATGAACTCACAGGCATACAACTACTCGTACCGCGGCGATTACGGCAAGGCGATAGAAATCATGTACGAGGTTGTGAAACGTACCCGCGAGGTGGCTCCCGAATCGCCGAACCTGGCTATCCGTATGGCTGCACTCTCGTACTTCTATGCAGCTATCGAGAACTACGATGATGCTATTGAGGTGACGAAAGAAGTGTTGCCGCTCTACAAGAAGTTCTACGGCGAGAACTCGTTCAACTACAACGATTTAGGTCAGCGTCTGGGTAACTACTACCGCGAGTCGGGCAGGGTAGCCGAGGCGTTGCCCTATCATCAACGCGCTGTGGAGGTGGCTGAACAGACCTACGGCAAGGAGCATCGTGAGTATGCGCTTGCATTGGGTAACCTTGCTGCCGATTACCATCAGTTGGATTCGATTGACAAAGCTTTGGCATTGTATACTGAGGCTGTTGAGCGAATGCAACGCGCAGATCTTGAGGCATCACTTATTTTAGAGTTCAATATCACCAATGTGCTTGCCGATGCCGGACGATACGAGGAGGCTCTGCCGCAAGCCGAGCAGATCGTCAAGACCTTCCGTGACTCGGTGGGCATATACAACCGCGATTTCCCTGTGGCACTCGGACATCTGGCTGCGCTCTACCGCAAGGCGGAGAACTACGAGCAGTCGCTGAAAGTGAAACGTGAGATAGTGGATATCATCGCCGTGCGTGTGAATCAGATCTTCCCGTCGTTGACTGAACGTGCACGTGCTGAGTATTACGGCAGTTTGCGTCATCACTTCAACAGCATTATACCTGTTGCTTTGCAAGACAATACGCCGTTTGCTACGACGCTGCTGTATGATGCCAGCCTGATTAACAAAGGTTTGCTGTTGTCGTCATCTATCGAGTTTGCGCGATACGTGGAGCAGAGTGGGGATACGGCACTGATCAGTCAGTACAAGCAACTGCGCAAGAAACAGATTGCTTTGCAGCAGTATATGCAGCAACCGCCCAAGCGTCGCAGCGATGACTCCATACGTATCCGTCAAGCGGAGATCAATGACTTGGAGCAACAGGTGATGATTCGTTGCCATGCGTACGGCTCGTTTATGGATCGACTCCGCATCAATACAGCCGACGTACGCAAAGCGCTGAAGAAAGGCGAGGTGGCTATCGAGTTTATGCAAGACAAGGGTAAGAAGAACAACGGCGAGATGGTAGCACTTATTTTGCGACCCGAATGGACTGCACCGAAGATGGTTCAGATACCGGGCAAAGACTACTTACAGGAGTTTGTTGAACTGCGTGCGCGAACCTATCTGAATACGCAATTGTCCGATACTATTTGGAACGAAATTATCCGCGTCGGGCAAATCAAACCGACGGATAAAGTATATTTCGCCCCCGATGGTCCGCTCTATCAATTGGCTATAGAGTACCTGCCTTATACCGCTCAATACAAAGGTGCGGCACAACTATCTACCGATACCGTGATGCCGACTATGGCGGATGTGTATAATTTGTTCCGTCTATCCTCGACCCGCGAATTATGCTTCCGCAATACCGAGGCATTCAAACTGGAGAAGTCGCGTCTGCGTGAGGCTGTGCTCTACGGTGGAGTCTATTACAACCCCGAGAATGCACGCGGTGCTATTCAGTACCTGCCGGGTACACTGAGCGAGGTGCAATCCATCGCCGAGCAGATAGGTGCGAAGAACATGTTCACAGCCTTGGATGCGTCGGAAGAGCGGTTCAAGAAGATGTCCGGCGAAGCGCCAGAACTCATGCATATCGCTACCCACGGTTTCTGTTTGTCGGATGTAACCGAGACGAATGCCATGCAACGAACGGGTATGCTGCTTGCTAACTCGGAGAATGCTTGGAAGGGCGAAGATGTGGAACCGTCGCGTGAAGACGGCATTCTGACTGCGCAAGAAATTGCTGGGCTGAATTTGACGGGTAACCAGTTGACGGTACTTTCTGCTTGCGAGACGGCTCTTGGTGCTATCACATCGGATGGCGTAATGGGTCTGCAACGCGGATTCAAGAAAGCCGGTGTGCACGCGCTGATTATGTCACTCTGGCCGGTTAACGACGAGGCGACGGAGAAGATGATGAAGGCGTTCTACCAACACCTGAACGAAGGCATGACTCCGCGTGAAGCATTGCGAAGTGCACAATATGACCTGCGCGGATTTAAGCCGGAGCCTATTGAGGAAGATGATACGGAAGAGACGCAAGCACGTAAGTTGAACTTCCTCCGTCAGTCGCAAGTCAAGGCGGCTAACAAGGCGAAGAAGTACCCGTTTGCTCATCCGCGATTCTGGGCTGCGTTCATCCTGTTGGATGCAACTGACAAGTAGTATTCAGTATTCGGAATTCAGCAATCAGCCGTCAGATGAAACACGTTGATGTGCCTAAAGGGCAACCGCTGCAATGGTATCTCGATGAGGAGATACGCTTGGCGCAGAATGTAGAGGAAGAACTCTTCTTCTGTTGGACGGTTGAGCCTACGGTGATTTACGGGCGACATCAAGATGTGCAAGCCGAGGTGAACCTTGACTATTGCCGCGCGCACGACATCAAGGTTGTTCAGCGCAAGAGTGGCGGAGGGTGTGTGTATGCTGACAAAGGTAACCTTATGCTCAGCCTCATATCCCCGGATACCCACAGCGAAGCGGTGTTTGAGCGGTTTCTTGGTGCGGTGGCGGATGTGTTGCGCTCATTGGGACTGAATGCTGTCACCACGGCACATAACGACATCCTTGTGGATGGCAGAAAAGTCAGCGGAAATGCCTGCTATGCTTTGCCGAACGCGACAATTGTGCACGGTACGTTGCTGTATGATGTGGATCTGGATGCTTTGGAGAAGGCAATCACGCCGAGTGAATCCAAACTGCAAAAACACGCTGTGCAGAGTGTAAGACAACGGGTGCTGAATATACGTCCGTTACTGCGTGACATCCGTAATATTGAAGAATTGGAAAAACAATTTATACAAATACTAACAGAATAAATATCATGAAAAATTCAAATCTTTGGCTGGCTACCGGCCGCAATCTTCTTATCTCTATCGGAATATACGGAGCCTTGATGCTCTTGCTCTGGGGTGCTCAAGTGCTGTTTGACTATGAACTGTTGCACTTCAGTGACTCGGCTTGGTGTGTAGGTATACCTGCCAGTGTCATCGGCGTGGCATATATCCTGAGTATCAAAGACCCGCAGAACTTCACCGGATTCTTTGCCGGTATCGTTATGTCGGCGTTGTTGGGCGTGCAATTCCTCTTGCAGAATCAGATTGACAGCACATTTCTGTATTTCTTCATCTTCATTCCTTTCCAGATGATGTCGATCTACAAGTGGAGTCGCAACAAAAGTGACGGCGGAGCAAGCTTTGAAACAAAGTTCCTTGATACTCCACGTTTCTGGTTGACGATAGCATTGTTCGTGTTCATTACCTTGGGCGATTATCTGTTGATGTCGTTGGCTATACAGAAGGACGGTCTAACGGAGAATATTGCTATCAAACTGCTCAGCGGCTTGATGATTTCCTCGTCGTTCCTTGCTAACTATTGGCTTATTTACCGTAAGAACGATGCGTGGATCTATTGGATCATATACAGTGTTGCCGGAATAGGATTGTTTATCCTTCTGCACAACGTGTTCTCGATCGTGCTTTTCATCTTCTTCCTCTTCATCAACGGTTCTGCCGGTGTGGCTTGGATCAAGATGACCACCAAGGAGAATTACGGTTGGCTTATAGGCAAGTAATGTAATACACAAAATCAACTATATTATTAACCTAACTTGTTTGCTTATGCAAAAACGTTTTTTATTAGACGAGTCGGAAATGCCGACACAGTGGTACAACATTCAGGCGGATATGCCCAACAAGCCTATGCCGCCGCTTAATCCGGCGACGAAAGAGCCGGTTGGGGTAGATGACCTTTCGCATATCTTCGCCCGTGAGTGTGCAAAACAGGAACTTGATACCGAGCACGCATGGATTGATATCCCTGCACCGGTGCTTGATATGTACAAGTATTACCGTGCAACGCCCTTGGTGCGTGCGTATGGTCTGGAACAAGCTATTGGTACTCCGGCACATATCTATTTCAAGAACGAGAGTGTCAATCCTCTTGGTTCGCACAAACTTAATTCGGCTCTTCCGCAGTGCTACTATTGCAAACAGGAGGGTGTGACGAATGTCACCACCGAGACCGGAGCCGGTCAGTGGGGTGCAGCGCTCAGTTATGCCGCCAAGGTCTTCGGGCTGGAGTGTGCTGTATATCAGGTGAAAGTATCAATGCAGCAGAAACCCTATCGCTCAAGTATCATGCGCACGTTTGGCGCTACGGTCGAAGGCTCGCCGTCGATGTCCACCCGTGCCGGTAAGGATATTATCACCCGTGAACCGAATCACCCGGGTTCGCTCGGTACAGCAATCTCCGAGGCAATTGAACTCGCCACTACTACGCCGAACTGCAAATACACGCTCGGCTCGGTGCTCAACCATGTGGCTATTCATCAGTCGATCATAGGCTTGGAGGCAGAGAAACAGATGGCTAAAGCCGGTGAGTATCCAGATGTGGTTATTGCTTGCTTTGGCGGTGGCAGTAACTTCGGCGGTATAGCGTTCCCGTTCATGCGTCATAATATATTGGAAGGCAAGCAGACGCAGTTCATTGCTGCAGAGCCGGAGTGCTGTCCGAAACTTACGCGCGGTGAGTTCCGTTATGATTTCGGCGACAGTGCCGGCTACACGCCATTGCTGCCGATGTTCACACTCGGTCATGAGTTCAAACCGGCAAACATTCACGCTGGTGGATTGCGTTATCACGGTGCAGGTGTGATTGTCAGTCAGCTATTGAAAGACGGAATGATGTCAGGTGTGGATATCCCGCAACTCGAAACGTTTGAGGCGGCTACGCTCTTCGCGCGTACAGAAGGTATTATACCCGCGCCCGAGAGCGCGCACGCGATAGCAGCTACTATCCGTGAAGCCAAGCGTTGTGCCGAGACTGGCGAACAGAAAGTAATCCTTTTCAACCTCAGTGGTCACGGACTGATTGATATGCAGGCCTACGACCAGTATATCAACGGTGACCTTGTCAACTACGCCTACAATGGTTAAATCGTTAAATTGTTAAAACGTTAAATCGTTAGCAGTTTAACAAACAAAAAGACCGCAACTTTGCGGTCTTTTGTTTTATGCAAGGCAAGCATCCAATAGTTCGGTGATAGCTTTTTTGTCGAGGTGCTGTCCGATGAATACGAGTTTCTGCATCCTGTCGCCGTAATGCTCATCCCAGTCGCGCAGAATACCCGGTTCGGATTTTGCCATGAGCATCAACTCTTCCTCGGGCATCGTGGCGTACCATTGTCCGGCTTGCTTGAGGTTGAACTGTCTTCCGGCTTGCTCGAACACATAGCACATGTCGTACTCATCGTCGAAGTAACACATTCCTTTTGCACGGATCACCTCTTTCGGCCAATGACGGGCTACAAACTCGTCGAACTTGTTCAGGTCAAACGGTCGGCGGCGGAAATACACAAACGTACCTATTCCGTACTCCTCAGCTTCACCCTCATCGTCATGGTTATGGTGGTGGTGTTCGTGGTCGTGATGATGTTCATGGTGCTCGTGCTCCTCGTGGTCATGATGATGCTCGTGCTTCTCGTGGTCGTCATCTTCATCGTCATCCTCGTTTCCAACAGCCTCGACTTCATGCACCCAAGTGGCACTCGTCGCCACATCGTCGAAGTCAAAGGCGCGGGTGTTCAGTATCTTGTCAAAATCAACGTTGCCGTAGTCGCAGGGGATAATTTCGGCTTTCGGCTGGATCGCACGGATGATGGCTGTGAGATGCGATAGCTCATTCGGGCTTATCTCCGAAGCCTTGTTGAGCAGAATCTTGTTGCAGAACTCAATCTGCTCAATCACGAGTTTCTCGATATCTTCCTCGCCGATATGCTCCTGTTGCAGTGCGTCACCGCAACCGAACTCGTCACGCATCCGCAGTGCATCCACTACGGTCACAATGCAGTCGAGGCGTGGCAGGTCATGACCTGCGTAGTTCGTAACGATCTGCGGGATAGAGCAAATTGTCTGCGCAATAGGTGCTGGTTCGCATATTCCAGATGCCTCAATCACGATGTAGTCGAACTTCTTTTGCGAGGTAATTTCGTTGAGTTGTTCAATGAGATCCATCTTCAGCGTGCAGCATATACAGCCGTTCTGCAAGGCTACAAGGCTGTCGTCTTTTTGTCCGACCATTCCGCCTTTGGCAATCAGGTCGGCGTCAATGTTCACCTCGCCGATGTCGTTGACTATCACGGCAAACTTGATGCCTTGCCGGTTGTTCAGAATCCGGTTGAGCAGGGTAGTCTTGCCGCTACCCAGATAGCCGGTTAACAGTAATACAGGTACAGTATTCATTTGTTTATAACTATATAACGTCGCATAGCGACCGGTTTAACTCCTTAGCGTTTGCGTAGCAAACCTTCCGACTCTTTAACTACAAATTTTGTGCCGACAATAAATATGCAGCTATTTTGTCATTATTTTTGCAAAACACTTGCAATTGTCAAATATTTTTCGTATCTTTGTAACCGTAATTTGTAACCTTAAAATCTATATATATGTTACACGTATTAGCATCAGCTATTCACAGGGAAGAACTCAATCTTCCGTTTCAACTCCCGAAGGAGTTTGTAGAGAACCATCAGTGTGTTGCCGTGCTGTCGGGTGGGGCAGAGGCACTATTCCTCAAACTTGTAGATGAAGGCAAAGTGTCGCTCAGTGAGCCTATCTTCATCATTGCATCGGGTTACAGCAATTCGCTTGCTGCATCGCTGGAGATCCTTGCATGGATTCAGCAACACAATGGCAACGGTCGTGTCGTTACTTCGCCCGAACAACTCGCTATGATTGACGAACAACCTAAGCAGAACCACGTTACGGGAAGTGCCCAAATAGGCCACATTGCGGATGGCGAATTACATCTCGGCGTGATAGGCGAACCATCAGATTGGCTGATAGCATCGAAAGTGGACGATACCTATATTCTTGAGCAAACAGGTATTCGAATGGTGCATATTCCGATAGAGGAGGTTTCTTCGCTTGGTGTGGTCGATGGCGGAATGGCTGGTGCAGAATTGATTTATCAGCGATTGAAAGAGATTGTTGAACGCTATAACCTCAACGGTTTGACGCTACGTTGCTTCGATCTGTTGACCACGGTCAAGAACACCGGTTGCATTGCACTCAGTCACTTGAACGACGAAGGAATACCTGCATCCTGTGAGGGAGATATACCTTTGTTGCTGACGATGATTCTTGCAAAGCAGAAGTACGGTCAGATAGGGTTCCAAGTCAACCCGGCACGTATTAGTGATGACGGCAAGATGCTGTTTGCGCACTGCACTATCCCCTTGAAGATGACCACTTCTCACGTCTTTGACACGCATTTTGAGTCTGGCATCGGCGTGGGCATTCATGGTGAACTGCCGCTGGGTAAGTATCGTCTGATGAAACTTTCCACTGACCTCACGCAACTTGTGGACGAGCCTGTGGAACTCATTGCCAACCAATATGAGCAGAACCTCTGCCGCACGCAAGTCTGGCTGCAAGCCACACCTGAATTAGCACACCAAATGCTGACTCGGCCGTTGCAGAACCATCACTTGCTGGTGCGGGATATGCAAGAATAATCAGAATAAGCCTAAACGCCGAATGAGGCGTAGCAGACAAGTCGGAATAAGAAGAATTATTCCGCACAGTATCCACCAGAACACGGTGGGTACTGTTGTTTTACTGCGTCCACGGAACATAGCGCGTAGCCCCCGACGAGCGAGTGTCTGCGGACTGACGATAATACCAAGGCACTTGCCGGCTTTCGTCATCCAAGGCTTGATGTTGTACAGCCCTGTATCCACTGCTCCGGGGCTGACGTTCGTCACGTGAACGCCGTATTTATGTAATTCAATATGTAACGCGCGTGTGAAGTTCGTCAAGAACGCCTTGGTGCTACCGTAGGTGCCCAGCCGCTGTGCTGCCATGTTGCTCGTAACGGAGCAGACATTCAGGATATAACCTTTCCTACGCTCACGCATATCTTTGCCGAACATGTAACAGAGCATAGCCGGAGTAGTCATGTGGAGTTGGATAATCAGTTGGGTGAACGCCTCGCTGTCGTCTAGGATGTCTTTGTCGTGGTATACTCCGGCATTGTTCACCAGCACCTCAACTTCCCAGCCTTGTGCATGGCAGTAGTCGTATAGTTCGCGTGCGGCATCTGCTGTGCCGAGGTTACGCACCAAGCCGTGAACGGTTACGCCATATTGCTCGTTGAGCTGCTTGGCGCAATCCATGATCTCGTTCACATTGCTGACAATGATCAGCGGATAACCTTTCTGCGCCAATTGACGTGCAAACTCCAAACCGATACCGCTACTCGCACCTGTTACCAGAGCATATCTATATTTTTCTTCGTCTTTCATCTTTTAACTTTATACTATCAACTTCTCTCAACTCTCAACTTTCAACTCTCAACTAAATCAAGCACTATGCATTTTTGTGAATAGGATAGAATGTACGGTCATGAAGAAATACCGTATATCTGTACGGATCGGATGCTCAAGATACGCATCCAGATACTTGTTCTCGCTGGCAAACAGTTCGTCAAACGTTTCCGGATGGTCGATGTAGAACGGCGGGATCAATCCGGGTTTGGCTTTGATGCGCTTCTCTTGCAAGTCTTTCGGGTATTTGTTGAACATCGCTTGCGAAAGCGGACGTACTCCTACGAGCTTGACATCGCCCTTCAGCCAGTTAATGATCATCGGCAGTTCGTCGAGCCAGTATTTACGCATCACTCGTCCCCACGACGATATACGCCAATCGCCATTAGACTTGTCGGCTATATTCATTCCGCCATTCTCGTCGAACACCACATCCTGAATGTACTCGGCGTAAGGATGCATGGTGCGGAACTTGTAGAAGAAGCGAATCTCGCCGTTCTTGCATATACGCGGCAGTTTGATAAGTGGTCCGTAGATCTTGAGCTGCTCCTGAGGGTAGGGTTGCATCTTGCGGTGCGCAAAGATGTACTCGATGTGTCCCATCGGCACAACCTCATCCACTTCAAAGCCGCAGTAATACAACCGCCCGAATACCTCTGTCTTCGAGAGCATTCGTTTGCGTCCCTTCGTCAGGTCGTAGTACAGACGCGACGACAGAGCCAGACGCGGCACTACACGTTTGTGCCAGAAGTATGTCAGATAGACTATCCAGTTTAGCGGTTTATGGTATCGGTTGAGGATCTTCTGCTTCATGTACTCCTGAGGACGGTAGCAGCACACGTATCGTCCGTCGTCCGGCAACTTCTGGTTGACGATACAGAACCGACGGTTGATGCCTTTGGCATCGTTGAGCAGAGTCAAATCTACCAAGGTCTTATATTGGTAATCAGGAATCTGCAAGAAGCTGAACCGGTCACGGTTGGCTACGATTTTCGTTTGCCTTGAGTCAAGATGCGCCTTTTCCAATAGCATCTTGTAATCCTCGTTGGTGGTGATGGACAGTACCGACTGATGGATAGCCTCAATGGATTCTGGCGAACGCGGTTCGTCACGGCGCAGAACCTTTGCTTTGTGGCGTTGTTCGATCTCCATTGCAGGCACATCCATGTTCTGGGCATATTTCCAGTAGTGCTTGGCGATGATACAGATGAGATTGATTACAGCCACAATACCGATCATCCACACAGCTACTACCGGTGATAGATTGAATAGAGCCAAAATTTGTCGTGCAGGCCAGAACACGATGACAAACTCCGTCAATGCCGGAATAAGCATGCCGATAATCTCTTGCCATAGCCGCATCTTCTTGTACGAACGGTGGTATTTGCCGGTGATGAATCCCAAGAAGATCCAGAGTATCATCATGGCGATGAACAGCCACACGTACACAAGGATAGCCGACTTGTCAGCCGCCACACGCCACAAGATGCACAGCAGACCCGAGATAACCCAGATCAGCACATCCGTCCATATGCGTGAGAAAACAGATTTAGCGTCCATCGTGTGAGTGTTAAACTGTTATATTGTTATTTGGCGGCAATGACGGCTTTTACCATATTCTTTATATTCTGCGTTATCAGTTCTTTACCCCAACCGAACCAACTATCCGTCCAGCGTTGAGGGTGAGTGGTAATCATCACTCCGGAAGGCAGACGACGGTCTTCCATGGCGATGATCAGTTCCGGTGTGCGATGGAACCACCAGCCGTTCTTGTTCCAACGCTCCTGTTGCTCAGGCACTTTGTCGCGCAGACTATAGTTGTATCCGTCCCAGCAACGACCGGTGTCTGTCAGATACAGCACTTTGGTGAAGTCCACGTCGTAGTACGGCTCGCCGATCAGTTGCAGGTCGCGGTAACTGTATTTCTCCCACAACGCACGGCTGTCGTATTTCGACATCGGCGCACCGTGCATGCAACATGTACGAATGGGGTAGAACTGACGGAAATATTCCAGCGCGTTCTTGAAGTGCTCGTAGGCTTTGTCGTGGTTACCGCGGCAAAGACTCATATCCTCGTAATGATAACCTATCTCATGCCCGAGAGCCGCAATGCGCTTGATACATTCGGGATTGTTACTGCTCTTGCCGATGCGGAAATAGTACGAAGCCTTTACGCCCATTTGTGCCTCCAACTCTGCCATCCTAACCGAGTTCCAAGGCTTTTTATCCACATCGTGCCTCAGTATCACAAACCGTTCGGGCAATGCTTTCACGCCGTCCAGCCCTTGCCGAATCGTGCAGTATTGCTCAAAAGTAATGCATTCGCCGCCTGATTTCTCAATCGACTTCAGTAATACCTGATATGTCCGTAATGTAAAATCCCGCATCAGTAAATCTCCTCAAGCCACATAGCCAAACGTACACCAGCCTTATATAACTGCCACTCCATTGCCTGGTGGAAGTGATATATATAGTAATAAGTATTGCCTTCAAACGTTTCTTGATAGGTGTATATATCACACATCAGATGATAGCTTTCCAGCAGCATCTCTTCTTCGCTTTTCTGCTGAACGGCTTTCTTTTCCGAGTCATATTTGTCAATCAGGAACTTGGCATATTCGCTGTACGAGTAGCCTTGTGACTGAATAAGTTTGGTGTCCCACACGGAGTGCAGGTTCGTATTGCTGCCAAACCATTTCATCTTCACCTTGTTGCCGCCGTAGTCATCCAGATGGGCAATATGCATCGGACAATATCGGTCACCGGCAAGATGCACCAGAAACATCAGCGCATCATGGTTTGTGGGATCTTGTTTAAGCAATGCAAGGATACTGTCCGTTGTGCGGAACAGATGTCCGCCAACCTTCGGGTAATCCGTCAGGGTAGCCACCACAGCCGAATCACTCAAGCCGCCGTCCAGATCCTGAAAGTGACCGGAACTCAAGTTGGGGTATATGGTATCACTCTTGATCTCGTCTGCCCAGTTGGCAACATATACCATCCCGTGTTTGCCTAATATTTTGTCAATCTTCTTCGTCGTACCCGAACTCAAGTAATGGTAAGCCACTTCGGTAATGACCCGATGACCCTCCTGACCCCAAGCCAGCAACTCAGCCGGTAGGAGCATTAATACTGCAAAATGAATAGCAAAAATGTATCGTTTCATGATATAATCACAATTTAGCCTACAAAGGTACAAAAAATAATTAAAATTTGCAAATAAATTATGAAAAAAAGTGTATAAATGCGTAAATTTTTCACTTCTTTGTACAAAGTGTAATTTTTCTTTGCAAATTATTTGGAAAATTCAAATATTTTTAGTATCTTTGCAACCGTATTGTGCGTGCTATAGTATTCTGTAGTACTTATGCGTGTGCGGAAATAAATAACAAAATAACATAAAATTAACAAAATAAATAAATTGTTTACACCTTTGGTAACGGTAAGGCCGAAGGTAATGCCCAGATGCGTGAGCAACTGGGTGGTAAAGGTGCCAACTGCGCCGAGATGAACCTCGTGGGAGTACCTGTACCTCCGGGATTCACCATTACTACCGATGTCTGCAACGAGTATTATCAGGTAGGTCAGGAGAAGATCGTTGAACTCCTGAACGACGACGTACTCGCAGCTGTTAAGCACATCGAGAACCTCATGAACTGCAAGTTCGGTGACCCGAAGAATCCTCTTCTCGTCAGCGTTCGTTCGGGTGCTCGCGCCTCTATGCCGGGTATGATGGATACCATCCTCAACCTCGGTTTGAACGACACCGTTGCAGAGGGAATGTGCCAGAAGACCAACAATCCTCACTTCGTTTACGACTCCTATCGCCGTTTCGTACAGATGTACGGCGACGTTGTGCTCGGCATGAAGCCGGTTAACAAAACCGACATCGATCCGTTCGAGAAGATCATCGACGAGGTAAAGGAGATCCGTCACATCAAGCTCGACAAAGACCTCAACGTCGACGAGCTCAAGCTCCTTGTAGCACGCTTCAAAACCGCTATCAAAGAGCAGACCGGCAAGGACTTCCCCAACGATCCTATCGAGCAACTCTGGGGCGCTATCTGCGCTGTATTCCGCAGCTGGATGAACGAGCGCGCTATCCTCTACCGTAAGATGGAAGGAATTCCTGACGAGTGGGGTACAGCCGTATCCGTTATGGCTATGGTATTCGGTAACATGGGCGAGACCTCGGCTACGGGCGTTTGCTTCAGCCGTGACGCCGCTACCGGTGAGAACCTGTTCAACGGTGAGTACCTGGTTAACGCACAGGGCGAGGACGTTGTAGC